>DXGF01000191.1 GCA_019114065.1 Candidatus Dorea gallistercoris | reverse complement strand
GGCGGTGGTCTTGGTCAAGGTGATGATACCGCCTTTTGCTACGGCGTAAGCGCCCATCTGGGAGGCGATGCGTCCCATCCGTGAAGATACGCTGACGATGTCGCCGCTTCCCTGGCGGATCATTACGGGAACGACTTTATTGATACACAGGAAGGGGATCTTCAGGTTGGTCTTGATGATCTGATCCCACTGTGCTTCAGACCACTCCCAGATCTTGATAGCCTGCTGTTTTACTTTATCGTAGATCTCCGAAGGATAGCCGCCGGCATTATTTACCAGGATATCGATGCGGCCGTATTTTTCCACCACGGTATCCACCATGGACTGTACCTGGTCTGCCGCTGTTAAGTCCCTGGACAGGGAGATGGCGGTTCCACCGGCTTCTTCGATCAACGCTACGGTTTCGTCAAGATCGGACTGGGTCCTGGCCACAGCCACAACGGTGGCGCCTTCTGCGGCCGCTGCCAGGGCGGCCTCTCGCCCGATGCCCTTGCCGGCGCCGGTGATGATGGCGATTTTTCCTCTTAGTTTCAATATCTCTTCCTCCCATCTATTATAGTTTTCAAGAGCGCCCCTGTTTTGTCAGATCCTTAGATCGTCCGCTCTCCATCGGCGAAAAACCCGTTATCTGTAGAATAAATATAGCTGTCCCCGATTTCATGGAGCAGGATCACGTTCAGATGATTTCCCAGATTCTTCTTGTCCAGGGTAATGGCCTCTGTCAGATCCTTTATGGCAAGCCCACACTCGTGAGGCAGACCATAGATATTAAGAAGTGACAGGATGGTTTCCGCGGTGCCTGCCTGTGTCAGACCCTTTTCCTCCGCGATCCGGCAGATCTGATACATCCCGATGGCGACGGCCTCCCCGTGGCTTTCCCGCCCATAGTGAAAATGCTGTTCAATGGTGTGGGCCAGAGTATGACCGAAATTCAGGAGCATCCGCTCTCCGGTGTCGAACTGGTCTGCCTCCACCACCTGGCGTTTGATATCCACGCAGCGGCAAATGATATCCGGCAGATTCTTTTTCAGATCTTCGAAGGAAGTATGTTCTCCCAGCAGCCGGAACAGGCCGGCGTCTTTGATACAGCCATATTTGACCACTTCTCCCATGCCGTCCTTCTGGAATCGCTCAGGCAGAGTGTCCAGTACAGTTGGATCGATCAGCACAAGGGAAGGCTGGAAGAAGGCCCCTACCAGGTTCTTGCCCTGTGGCAGGTCCACCGCCACCTTGCCGCCCACAGAGGAATCCACCTGGGCAAGCAGGGAAGTGGGGATCTGGACCAGTTTTACGCCCCGAAGGAAGCTGGCCGCCCCGAATCCCGCAAGATCGCCGATCACGCCGCCTCCCAGAGCGATCACCAGATCGCTTCTGGAAATGCCGGCTTTGAGAAGGGTCTCATAGATCCCAGGCAGGGACTGGAAATTCTTGACAGCCTCCCCGTGAGGGAGTACCAGGCTGTGGCAGTCATACTCTTTCGAAAGTTGCTCCAGAAGCTGGTTTCCGTAGAGTGGATACACGTTATCATCAGAGATGATCATGATCCGTCTGCCCGCAAACACTTCCTTAATAAAGGGAAGCGCCTGGGATAAAATTCCGTTTTCAATATAGATAGGATAACTGTTCTCTCCAAGATTTACGGTCCGTTTCATGGCGCATTTACACCTGCTTTCCAACCACCTTGGCAATCTGTGTCAATTCCTGGAGCAGATGGTCGTATTTCTCCGGCTTCAAGGACTGAGCCCCGTCGCACAGGGCGCACTCGGGATTGTTGTGGACTTCTACCATCAGTCCGTCCGCTCCCGCGGCGATGGCCGCTTTGGACATGGAATCTACCAGCCACCATTTCCCGCCTGCGTGGCTGGGATCAACGATCACCGGTAGGTGGGTCAGTTTATGCAGGACCGGAATGCTCTGAAGATCCAGGGTATTCCGGGTATAGCTCTCGAAGGTACGGATGCCCCGCTCGCATAGGATCACATTTTCATTGCCGGAAGCCATGATGTACTCGGCGGACATGATCCATTCATCGTAGGTGGCGTTCAAGCCTCGTTTCAATAGGATTGGGCGGTCCAACTGCCCGAGCTGCTTGAGCAGGTCGAAATTCTGCATATTGCGGGCGCCGATCTGGATGAGGTCTACCTTCTCATTGAAAATGTCCAGATATTCCGGGGACATTAATTCGGTCACGATGGGAAGCCCTACTTCTTCTTTCACCTGGCAGAGGATGTCTAATCCCTCCAGTCCAAGTCCCTGGAAAGAGTAAGGGCTGGTCCTTGGCTTGAACGCGCCGCCCCGCAGAAGATTGGCGCCGGAAGCCTTAACGGCCCTGGCGATCTCCATAACCTGGTCTACCGATTCCACAGAGCAAGGCCCGGCAATCAGTCCCAGATGTCCGTCTCCGATCTTGACGCCGGAGACATCCACCACAGAATCGTCCGGGTGGAAAGCACGATTGGCCAGTTTGTAAGGCTCCTGGACATGCATGACCTTATCCACATAAGGGTTGACTTCGAATAAACGTGGATCGATGCGCGATGTGTCTCCGATACAGCCGATGATGGTCTGTCCTGTACCTACGACGATATGAGTATCCAGCCCGCGCATTTTGACGAGTTCTTCTACCCGCGCGACCTGTTCCTTTGTTGAGTTTGGTTTTAATACAATGATCATAAGATTATCCTCCATATTCGCACTGTAAAATTTTATCCATTTAAAGTGCGAAAACTAAACCTATCTTAACGCTGCCCCTATTTTTTGTCAATATTTTTGAGGAAAATTTCTGATGAACTGTAACAGTTCAGCCCGCGCCATTCGCAAAACCGCACTTCGTGTTTACTGCGGCTGTCGCCGCTGTTTTGCTCATCGGCAGGCGCTCACTCCATACATATGCCCGCTCACAAAACCATGCGCGCATGGTTTCTGTTCCCGTCCAATGCATGGCTGAACTGTTACGATGAGAAAGCACAAAAAGAAAGGCGGCAGAAAGAAACTGCCGCTCTGTCAAGTATTGCGGTTCAGTCGCCTTTCTCCAGCCGAAGAATTTCGTTTACATCACAATCGAGGAAATCACAGATCTTGGCGAGAGTGTTCAGGTCGATCCGCACAACCTTATTCTTACAATAATTATTCAACTGCGTGCGCTGAAGCCGGCAGGCGTAGCAAAGCTGCGTTTTGCTGACGCCCTTTTCCGCCAAAACCCGTTCCAAGTCAATTCTTATTTTACTCATTTTTCAACCCCACACCGTCTTTTGCATCAGTATACCCAGAATGGAATTGAAAAAGTAGATGTATTAATTTACACTGTAGATAATTATAGTATAAATAATAACAGGGGAAGGGGAGAAGAATGAGGAAGAAAAGCAGAGGGAAGATCTGGGTGTTTTTGCCGGTCATGGCGCTGGCCGTTCTGCTGGCTTTTGAGAGCAGACCCTGCCGGGTGTACAGTTCGTCCATATTTACCAGCCAGGGGAGCGCAAGCATACGGCTCTGCGTGGTGGTAAACTCGTTTCTCCCCGTTGATCGGGAGAAAGTGGCGGAAGTGGTGGTAGCAGAAAATATCCGTATCAACGGTCCCAGACCGGGCGCGGTATATGAACTGGAGCTTTATCGGAGCGAAGTCCATTACCGGTATGATCAAAGCTGCGGTGTAATCTACTGCGACGCAAACGGGAATCTCCTGACGGCGCCGATTGCGCGGGAGACTAGGGAGTGGTACAATAGACGGCAAGATAGGATGACAGGAAGGACTTATAGCGATGAAATGTATTTATCCGAAACCAATAAGGCCGGGCGACCGGATCTGTGTCATAGATCCTGCCAACGCGTTTGCAAAGGACGGGATCCGTTGGATGAGAGAGTTTTTTACAGGAAAAGGCTTTGAGGTAGTCTTTTCCGAGGACATGGCATTTCGCCATGGATCTCCTAAGGAGCGGGCGGGGCGCCTCAATCAGGTGATCCGGGATGAGAGAAACCGGGGGATCTTCTGTATGTGGGGCGGGTATGGGACCATGACGCTTTTGGATCTTGTGGACTATCAGGCTCTGGAAGTCAGCCGCCCCATATTCTCCGGGTTCAGTGATATTACAGCGCTGCACCTTGGCATCGGGCAGAAAACGGACCTGGTCACTTACCATGGGCCGGTGCTTTACAGCGCGAAACGGCCTGCCACGCCGGAGGCCATGGACCTGTTCCTTGAGATGACGGCCGCGCCGGAAGCGCCGAGACAATTTTCCAACTTGGGCGGACAGAAGATGGAAATCTTAAAGGAGGGAACCTGCGAGGGCAGGCTGACGGGAGGAAACCTGACACTGATCAGCCGTCTGATGGGGACACCCTGGGAGATTGACACCCGGGGGAAGATTCTGTTTTTTGAAGAAGTGGGAGAACGGCCCTACCGCCTGCACGGGATGCTGACCCAGCTTGCCATGGCAGGGAAGCTTAAGGAGGCGGCCGGGGTAGTGGTAGGCGCCCTGACAGACTGCGATACCCCGGGACGCCCGGGCAGCGCCCTCCAGCTTGTGCGGGAGGCTCTGGAGGACGCCCGGGGGCCTGTGGTATGTGGGGTAAATGCCGGACACATCGGCGATTCACTTACCATACCAATGAACGCGCCGGCCCGGCTGGAGGCCGCTGGAAATGATATCTGCTTTCAAACCCTTCCGTGATGTGATAGAATGATGGTGAGAATGAAGGGTCAGACGGGAAGAACAGATGAAGGATAGGACAGCAGAGAAAAAGCGGATGAAACTTATACTGAGCGGTATTTTTCTGGGCGGCGGCCTCTTTCTGGCGGCAGCGGCAAGAGCTGTTCCGGGGTTTGGACAGTGGTACTGCGCCCACATTTATCTGGTCCTGGTAAATTGCATCGGCCGAGTGGCGGGATGGGTCCCGTTTTCTATCTCGGAAGTCCTGCTATATGTGCTTCTCCTGTTGCTGCTTGGGACCGGAGCCAGGCTGATCTTCCTTAAGATTAGGGGGCGTCTGGAGCGGGGAGCGGCTTCTCGATGGGGCAGGAGTGTGCTTTTGACAGGGACCGTCCTGTTTTTCCTTTATATGCTGAACTGTGGTGTAAACTATTATCGGAATTCCTTTACGGAGATCACGGGGATCCAGACGGACGCCTATACGGTCCGGGAGCTGGCGCGGACCTGTGAATGGCTGACCCGGGAAGTGAACCAATATGCCAGTCAGGTAGAGCGAGACGAAGAGGGACTGGCAAAGATCGACGATCAGGTGGGGGATAAGGCGGCAGAAGCGATGGAGGCGGCCGGGGAGCGCTATCCTGGGCTTAGCGGCTATTATCCCAATCCTAAGGGACTGTTGAATCCCTGGCTTTTGTCCGTACAGCAGCTGAGCGGGATTTATGCTCCATTTACGATAGAAGCGAACTATAACACGGCAATGACGGATTATAATCTTCCCTTTACCGCCTGCCACGAGCTTTCTCACTTGAGAGGGTTCATGCGGGAGGAAGAGGCGAATTTCATCGCCTTTTTAGCCTGCCGGGAATCGGAAGAGCCGGAATTCCAGTACAGTGGCAGCCTTCTGGGCTGGATCAACTGTATGAACGTGCTCTACCAGGCGGATTATCAGACCTGGGAAGAGATCCATGACAAGATATGTCCGGAAGTGAAGGCGGATCTTGCGGCAAACAATGAGTTCTGGGCCCAGTATGACGGCCGGGTGGCGGAAGTGGCGGACCAGGTCAATGACAACTATCTGAAGGCCAACGGCCAGGAAGCGGGCGTGCAGAGCTATGACCGGATGGCGGATCTGATCGTGGTCTGGTATCTGGCGGATGAATTGGAATAAAATCGTGGGTTTGAGCGGATAGAAGATAAGAAAACGAAAAGGAGGCACAGGGATATGGAAACAGGTTCAAGACTTACGGTGCGGGCGTACCACGTGACGGATGTCAGCTATGGGGAGGAAAACCGGGTGACGGTGGACGGCCATATGACGGTGTGCCGGGAGACGGCGGAGCAGATCCTAGCGGAGGAACCCTTGATCAAAGAGATCCAGATCAGGATCATCCTGCCGGATGAGCACGAGCAGCATACCAATACCATCATGGATGTGATCCCCATTTCCACAAAGGTACTGGGAAAAGTGGGGGAGGGTATCACCCACACCTTGACGGGGATCTATGTGCTGTTGACGGGGATTGACGAAAGCGGGCGGCAGGTCTGCAATTTTGGCGGAAGCGACGGGATCCTGAAGGAAAAGGTGGCCTGGGGACGGGCTGGAACGCCTTTGGAGAGTGATCTTCTGATCTCCTTTGACGTGGTGCTCAAGGAGGGAACCTGGGCAGACCGGCCCGGACCAGACGCGGCCCACAGGGCCTGCGACCGGTTCTGCCAGATATTCCGGGAGCAGATGAAGAAGTTTAATGGCTATAAATGCACAGAGAAGCATGTGTTCCAGGAGACCTACGAGCCCTGGCGCAAGGATGTCTATATTGTAAAGGAAGTGTCCGGCCAGGGAGCGGTCTATGATACCCGGATGTTTGGCCATGAGCCCTGCGGATTCGAGGGCGGCCGTTCGGTGATCGATATGGGGTGTATGCCGGCCCTGGTGACGCCTAATGAATTCCGGGACGGCGTTATGCGGGCCATGGATTAGGCGGGCAGGCGTCTGAAGCAGGGGAAGAAGCCCTGCTGGTGACAGCTATAAAATAGGATTGGAAGAAGGAGGAAATACCATGGGAATCGGAACGAGTATGAAGGAGACATCCTTACATTATTGTAGAGACCCTCTGGTGGAAGTGCTGTCAGAGGATGACGATGTAAACCTGCGGGGCATCCTCATCGTGGGATCCCCTGATGATAATGAAGAGAAATATCTGTCGGCAGAGCGGGTGGGCGTAAGCCTGGAATGCGCCAGAGCGGACGGGGCGATCTTCTCCTGCAATGGGCTGGGCAATAATCATGTGGACTACGCGCACGCCATCGAAGCGGCGGAAGAACGAGGGGTGCCGGTGGTGGCCCTCAGTATGGTGCCGGCCAAAGATTTTGTGGTGCAGAACGGCTATCTTGCCGGCGATGTGGTCTGCTATTACAAGACCCTGGAGAAGACCGGCGCGGCGGGGGACGAGACGACGGTGCTGGCGGAGAACACGGTTAGCGAGCTGGACGCCAGGAAGGCCCTGGCCAGGCTGAAGCTGAAGATGCGTGGAAACTCTCAAAAGGGATAAACGCCAGGAAAGGAAGCCAGAAAAAAACAAGAATGGAGAGAAAGCGGGGGATCACGATTGAAGCCAGAAGAGATGTCTTGTATTGATTGTGCGGTAAAAAACTGTGACAAAGGAGACAAGGCCTACCCGGCCTTCTGCCTGACCACCCACATGGACCAGGAAATCTTACAAGATGCCCTGGAATGTTACGCGGAAGAAGAAAACCATAAGGCGATGGTGGCCGCGGCGGAGGTGGAGTACGAGAATTACTGCAAGTATACACGGGTGGAGGAGATTATGGAATTTGCCAGGAAGATCAAAGCCGGGAAGATCGGCATCGCCACCTGTGTGGGATTGCTGCGGGAGAGCCGGACACTGGCGTCTATCCTGCGCAAACATGGGTTTGAAGTGTACGGCGCGGCCTGTAAGGCGGGCGCGGTGCCAAAGACGGAGGTGGGCATCCCGGAAGAATGCTGTAAGATCGGGAAGAATATGTGCAATCCGATCCTACAGGCGAAGCTTTTGAATGCCGCCAAGACCGACCTCAATGTGGTCATGGGACTCTGCGTAGGCCATGACAGTCTCTTCTATAAATATTCGGAAGCGCTGACAACTACAGGCGTGACCAAAGACCGGGTGCTGGGACACAATCCGGTGGCGGCTCTTTATACGGCGGAGAGTTACTACAATAAGCTGCTGGAGGAGTAGATGCTCCGGGACTTTGGGGAGGTCGGGACCGGTCACAGATAATTTACAGGGATGACTCGGTCTTGTCCTCTCAGAGTGATTAGGTTATCACACTCATTTCCTTATCACGGTAAAATATAGTGGTGGATCAATGATCCCTCTATACAGCATCATAGGAAACGTCCACAAGCTGTTTTTTTCGCTTGGCAAAATACTCTTCAGTGGGCAGAAATGGGGTGTCGTTCGCGACGCCATATTTTTCGCGCAGGGAAAAGTCCAGCAGTGTTACAAGACCGATACGGCCGGAAAGGGATTCGCTGACAATTTCATCATTTGAAACTCAAGAAAAAAGAAAGGTTGTTGAATGGATTTGTCGTAAAGATGCCGCACATTTTCCGGCAACGATATTGACACTGGAATCTTCTCTTTCTATAATGAAATAGATATGGAAAAACGAAGAAGATTTATCATTAATTTTTTATATTTGGCGATCATTCTGGGAGTAGCTTTTCTGTTTATCCAGTTTCTGCTCCCTTTGCTTGCGCCGTTTGTGATCGGGCTTTTTATCGCCTATGTGCTACAGCGGCCGACACGGTTCCTGGCGGGAAAGACGAGGCTTCCCCGGAAATTGATGGCGGTCCTTTTGGTGCTGGTATTCTACGGCACGGTGGGAGTGCTTCTGGCGCTGGCGGGTATTCGGGCGTTCTCGGGCATAACACAGTTGATCGGGGAGCTTCCGTCCCTGGTCAGGCTTTATGTGCAGCCGGTGCTCACTCAGTTATTCCAGGAATTGGAAGATACGGTGACGCGAATGGACCCGACACTTCTGGAGACGGTCAATTATCTTCAGGATCAGTTGATGCAGATGCTGGGAGAACTGGTTTCCAGAGTGTCTATGGGAAGTATGGAGCTGATCTCCAGTTTTGCCTCCTCTCTTCCGATGCTGTTCTTGAAACTGCTCCTGATGGTGATCTCCACCTTCTTCATCGCAATGGATTTTGACCGGATTACGGCTTTCTGTATGCGTCAGCTGGACGATCTGGGAAAGGAGATCTTCCTTCAGGTGAAGCAGTATGTGGTGGGAACTCTCTTTGTCTGTATCCGTTCCTACGCTCTGATCATGTCGATCACCTTTGTGGAACTTCTGATCGGATTTACGATTATCGGAGTGGAGCCGGCGCTGATCCTGGCACTCTGTATCGCGATCTTCGATATCCTTCCGGTCCTGGGAACGGGAGGGATCATGATCCCCTGGGCAGTGATCACGGCACTGCTTGGGGACTATACTATGGCGTTGAAGCTGTTTGTGCTGTATGTTATCATTACGATCATCCGGAATATCATTGAGCCGAAGATCGTAGGAAGCCAGCTGGGTCTCCACCCGGTAGTGACGCTGGCCAGCATGTTTGTGGGCGTGCAGCTTGCGGGAGTGGTAGGACTTTTTGGCTTCCCCATCGTCTTATCTCTTCTGAAGAATTTGAATGATACCGGGACGATCGATATCTTTAAGCGTCCCGATCCTGATCCTTCGGATCCAGTTTGATGCCAGACAGAGCGGCGGCAAAGGAATTGCCGACCGTCTCTGTTTTCTGATTTTTCAGATATCTCTGGACGTCTCTCTTGGAGACGCCGGCCCCTTCTTTCTCTCTCCGTTTCTTGAAGGCGGAGAGCTTTTCTTTGTATCCGCAGGAGCAGACAAAGGTCTCTTCTTCCCCCTTCTTGATCAGCTCCATTTTCTTGTGGCAGTTCGGGCAGCGGGCATTGCTTAAGCGGGCCACTGTCTCCCGGTAGCCGCATTCCCGATCCTGGCATACCAGAAGGCGGGCGTTCTTGCCGTTGACAGAGAGCATCCGTTTGCCACAGCGGGGACACTTGGTGTTGGTCAGATTGTCGTGGCGGAAGGTCCCGTCGGAAATTTTGATCTCTCGGATCAAATCCTTGGTATAGGACTCAATATCCTTAAGGAAAGCGCCTTCCTCCTGGTCTCCCCTGGCGATTTTTAAAAGGCGCATCTCCCAGTCTGCCGTAAGTTCCGGTTTCTTCAGGTCTTCCGGGACCAGGGAAAGGAGCTGTTTTCCCTTGGAAGTGACCAGGATTTCCTGCCCTTTCTTCTCGATCAGGAAGGAATGGAACAGTTTCTCTATAATATCAGCTCGTGTGGCAACCGTCCCAAGTCCTCCGGTCTCCCCCAGGGTCCTGCGGACTTTCGCGTCTTTAGATTCCATATATTTGACAGGATTCTCCATGGCGGACAAAAGGGTGGCTTCTGTAAATCTGGCCGGCGGCTTGGTCTTGCTGGTGGTAAGCGTGATCTGGTCAATGGAAAACCGGTCCCCCTGACTGAGCTTGGGGATCTGCTGATCCAGGCCTCCGCCTTCCAGTTCTTCCTCTTCCTCATCTTCTAGCCCGATCCCATCTTCATAAATGGCTTTCCATCCGGAGGACAGGACCCGGCGGCCTCTGGCCGTGAAGTTCTGGCCGGCAGCCTGGGCGGTGAGGGAGGTCTCTTCATATTCATAGGCCGGATAGAGTACGCTGATGAAGCGGCGGACGACCAGGTCATAGAGTTTGCGCTCCTCGTTGCTCATATGCTCCATCTGGACATATTCTTCTGTGGGAATGATGGCGTGGTGATCGCTGACCTTCGTATCATCCACGAAAGCTTTGCTGGTCTTTAAAGGCGCCTTTAGAAGAGCGGGGATGTATTTCCGGTAGGGTCCGATATTGCAGGCGGACAGCCGCTCCTTTAGTGTGGGAACGATGTCGGTGCCAATGTAGCGGGAGTCGGTCCTGGGATAAGTCAGGACTTTGTGGTGCTCGTAGAGCCTCTGCATGATGTTCAAGGTTTCCTTGGCAGAAAAGCCGAACCGTTTGTTGGCATCTCTTTGGAGCTCCGTCAGATCATAGAGTCCCGGGGAGAAAGTCTTTTTCTGTCGCTTTTGTACCTGGTCCACGATCAGCGTCTGCCCCCTAAGAGAAGTCTCCAGCTCCTGGATGAATGATTTCTGGAAAGAGCGGGTACTGCCGCTTTTCTTAGATTTCCAGGTCCAGGTGACCTTGCCGGCCAGACAATGGAGGCCATAGTATTCTTCTGGATGGAAGGAGCAGATCTCTTCCTCCCGGCGGGCGATGATGGCGAGAGTGGGGGTCTGTACCCGGCCGCAGGAAAGCTGGGCGTTATACTTGCAGGTCAGAGCCCGGGTAGCGTTGATGCCCACCAGCCAGTCTGCCTCGGCCCGGCTTCTGGCAGCGTGATAAAGAGGGTTGTACTGCCGTCCGTCCTTTAGATGGGCGAAGCCCTCCCGGATCGCCTTGTCTGTGACAGAAGAGATCCAGAGCCGTTTGATCGGCTTATGGCAGCCGGAGCGGTCCAGGATCCAGCGGGCTACCAGTTCGCCTTCTCTTCCGGCATCGGTGGCGATGATGATCTGGTCCACATCCTTTCGGAAAAGCTGGGCCTTTACATGACCGTATTGTTTGGAGGTCTGTTTGATGACGACTAGCTCCCATTTCTTTGGCAGCATGGGGAGGTAATCCATCTTCCATTCCTTGAACTTAGGGTCGTAGGCTTCCGGGTCCGCCAAGGTGACCAGATGTCCCAGAGCCCAGGTGACAATGTATCTGTCGCCCTCGATGGCGCCGGACAGATTCTTGCGGCATCCAAGGACCCGGGCGATATCCCGGGCAACAGAGGGCTTTTCAGCCAGAATTAATGATTTCATAAAAACGTCTCCTATCTGTGTTTGCGGCTTCCCGCTGGAAGCCGTTCTTTCATCCACGATAGCGGATTTGGGAGGATTTGTCAATGAGGCGGGATGAACTGCCGCCGCTGGCGGAAGAAAATATAAAAAAACCGTTGCAAAACTTAGAGGGATATGCTATCATAAATCCCGGTCACGCTTCAAAGGCGAGATTTGGCTCCGTGGTCAAGAGGTTAAGACATCGCCCTTTCACGGCGGTAACACGGGTTCGATTCCCGTCGGAGTCATTGCGCGTAAGCAACCAAAATACGGTCGCTCAGTGCTCATAACTAGGCGCCATAGCCAAGTGGTAAGGCAGAGGTCTGCAACACCTTCATCACCAGTTCAAATCTGGTTGGCGCCTCTAGGAGAGTCCAGAAAACATCGGTTTTCCGGGCTCTTTTGTTTTGCGGCGTCTTTTCCACGTGTTTGGTGTTTAAGCCGAAACTGCCATGAGCCAAGATACTCAGCCTTTTTGGATCAGCAAAAGAAAGCATAGTCTGATGCCCTCAGTCAATTTACAAGTAAAACAGAGATAGCTTCCAGGAGCCGGTATTTGCGAAGCTGGGAGAAAAATATAAGAAGAGTCCGGCACAGATCATCCTTCGCTGGCACATCCAGGATGGAAATATTGTGATCCCAGGGTCGAAGAACCCAGATCATATCCACGATAACTTCGATCTGTTCGACTTTGCGCTGACGGAAGAAGAGATGGCAAAGATCGGCGCGCTGGATCAGAATAAAAGATATTACACAAGCACACCGGAACTGCTGGAAAAATACGTAACGATGGTTCCGCCTGTAGACGACCAGCAATAAAACAGCCGTCCGATGATCAGTTACCCACCCAGAAAGGGCTGTCGCGCTAATATCAGTTCGTCAGCCTTTTTAAATTGCTGCGGTGTGAGATATATGGAAATATGAAAATATGAAAAGGAGGAGCGGCATCTTGAAAAAGCACAGGACCTGGGCGATCGCTCTGGCGGCTGTCCTCATGACCGGTGGCTGCGGTACGGACGGTACAGAGGGTGAGGCGGAAAGAGAAACGACGGAGAAAAGAGAAACAATGGAAACAAATGAGCATGTGGTGACAGGGGCGTCTCTTCCGGAAGAACTGGCGCAGATCCCGAAAGAGTATCTGGAACCTTCGGGTCAGCCGGGCACACTGACAGAACTGGAATACGATACCTATGAATCCATGACTTATGAGGATCAAGGCCAGGTGCTCCATAAGAGAGCGATCGTCTATCTGCCTTATGGGTATTCTGAGGAAAAGACATACAATGTATTCTACCTGATGCATGGCGGCTGGAGCAATGAAACTACCTATCTGGGGACCCCGGATCATCCTAATGAATTTAAAAATATCCTGGACAATGGGATCGCGGATGGAAAGATACGGGAAATGATCGTGGTCTGCCCTACTTATAACAATACAAGCGGGGAAGACAGCTCGGATTACAGTCTGGCGCTGCGGCTGACGGAGAATTATCACAATGAACTGATAAACGATCTGTTGCCTGCGGTGGAGGGCACATTCAGCACCTATGCGGAAGATACGACGCCGGAGGGCTTGGAGGCTTCAAGGGACCATCGGGCATTCTGCGGTTTCTCCATGGGATCCGTGGCTACATGGCGGACATTTCAGCATTGTCTGGATTATTTCCGATACTTTATGCCATCCAGCGGAAGTCTTACATCAGATGGAGAATATATGGCGTCCCTGGTAAGAGAGTCCGGGTATGACTGGGATGATTTCTTCATCTTTGCGGCGTCCGGTACCGATGATTTTGCTTATTCCTCATTTAAAAGTCAGATCCAGGCCATGGCGGATGTGGATGATGGAACGTTCCGGTCCGCGGATAATGAGAGGGAAGGAAATCTGTATTTTCTCGAGCAGGAGGGCGGTACCCACAGCGGAGAGTACGCGGAAGAATACTTCTATAATGGTTTATGCTGGATCTGGAAGGATTAGAGTGACATATCGAAAGGGAACAATAAAAGAGCAGGAGAAACAGATATGAGAGAATTATGGACAATACCTGGGATCAGGTCCTTCCTTGCGGTTCTGCTTACGGTAATGTCTTTTGGCATGACATTGGCTGGATGCGGACGAAACGGCGACCGCTCTCAGGAAGAATCCGGCAGTCAGAAAGAAGGCGCGGATTATACCCTGACGACGAAAGCAGTGGATGTGATCAGCGATCCGGTGTTTGAAGATTACGGGAGGCTGATCTTCCCGGTTGACCGGACGATCAGTGACGGCCTTGAACTGCGGGATGTGGGAGATATCCTGGTATGGTACAACAATGTGAACCCGGACCGCACCGTGGAGATCGTAAATTATCTGAGAGATCAGGCGATGGCTGGGAATCAGATTTTCTATGACATCTATACAGAGGAAGAGAAAGCGGAAGATCCGGATAAAGAAGACACAGGACTCTTTTTCTTCCGGGGAGAACCAGGAGCGAAGACTGCCGTTGTCAACGCTGGCGGCGGGTTTATGTATGTGGCGGCCATGCATGACAGCTTTCCCCAGGCCATGGAGCTGGCTGAAAAAGGATATAACGCGTTTGCCCTGATCTATCGCCCGGGCGCGGACACGGCATGTGAGGACTTGGCGAGAGCGATCGTTTTTCTCCATGAAAACGCGGAAGAACTTCAGATCGACATGACGGATTATTCCCTGTGGGGAGGATCGGCGGGAGCAAGGATGGCCGCGTGGCTTGGCTCCTATGGCACAGCGGCATTTGGCGAGGAGGCTTACCCGGCTCCGGGGGCTGTGATCATGCAGTACACCGGCCTGTCCGATGTGACGGGAGATGAGCCGCCTACCTATGCCTGTGTAGGGACCAGCGACGGAATTGCTCCCTATCGCTCGATGGAAGGCTATATCAGCCGGATACAGGGGAATGGAACGGATGCGGAAATCGAAGTGTTCGATGGACTGAGGCACGGATTTGGCCTGGGAGAAGGAACCGTGGCGGAAGGGTGGCTCGATCGTGCTGTCAGATTCTGGGAGCGGAATATGGAGCATTGATGAGAAGGAAATATGAATAAATCAGTAAGTGATGATCTGGGTTTGACGGCCAGAGAGCATATGTTATAATGTGTAGTAGTTTTGAGAAAGGATCGCGTTATGGCTGAGATTACCCAGAAGGAACTGAATATCCTGGTTAAAAAGCATGAAGACTGGCTCAAAAACGAGGCGAAAGGAAAAAGCCCCAGTTTCGCCGGCCTTGAT
Organism: Candidatus Dorea gallistercoris; assembly: GCA_019114065.1. Classification (GTDB taxonomy): domain Bacteria; phylum Bacillota; class Clostridia; order Lachnospirales; family Lachnospiraceae; genus Massilistercora; species Massilistercora gallistercoris. The sequence goes on along the minus strand of DXGF01000191.1, from coordinate 13,679 downwards.
CTGTCCGGGCTAGAAATAAAAGGGGCGAATCTATACCATTCGGACTTTAAGGGGAGTTGTCTGCGAGGCTGCAATTTCCGGTACGCAGATCTTGGCTATTCTGATCTGGAAGGAGCGGATCTGACAGGGGCGAACCTTAAGAACACCAATCTTTTTCGGGCTGATTTGCGGCGGGCAGTGATGGAAGATGTGGAAGTAAATGAATATACTATATTCTATTTTCAAGTCTGTCCGGAAGAAGGTGGATTTATCGGATATAAGAAAGCGGCGGCGGAGAATGGGAGATACGCGCTGATCAAGCTGTATATTCCAGCGGACGCAAGAAGGAGCTCCGCCACGTCTTACCGCTGCAGAGCAGATAAAGCGAAAGTCCTTGAGATTACGGATGAAGAAGGCCGGCTGCTTGAGAAAGCCCGGTCCGGCAGGGATGCGGATTTTGTATACCGGGTCGGACAATGGCTGGAGGTGCCGGAGTTTGATGATGACCGGTGGAATGAGAAGACGAAAGGGATTCATTTCTATCTGTCAAAGGAAGCAGCGAGACTGTATTAGATTAATGTTTATGACTTGGAGCCATCCGTGGGGATGGCTCCAAGTATCTGTGAACAGTATAGAGAATCATGCTGTCATAGCGGCGAGGCTGTGCGAGTTCATCTTACAGCTTTCATCCTGCGGCCGCTCTCCGCTATGACAGAAAGTTTGAGAGACTTGTCTGGGCCGGCTATTTCTTTTCATCCAGCAGCTTGATCCCGTCTGCCGGATTGTGATCGATAGCGCCCACGATCCTGTGCGGCACGTATGGCTCTTCCAAAAAGGCGATATCTTCTTCTGTGAGCTTTACAGAAAGAGCGCCTGCCGCATCGTCAAAATGAGCCGCCTTTGTAGCCCCGATGATCGGAGAAGCCACGCCCTTGGCCCATTCCCAGGCCAGAGCGATCTGCTGCATCTTTACGCCATATCTCTCCGCCAGAGAATGGACTCTGCGTACGATCTCCATATCCTGCTCCTGGGTGCGGTCATATTTTCCCATCGCCGCACGGTCGGTCCTGCTCCGGAGCGAGTCCGAAGTCCATCCCGGCCTGGTGAGATGTCCGGCCGCAAGTGGACTATATGGCATGAGGGATACATTCATCTGGCGGCAGATCGGTATCAGCTCATGCTCATCCTCTCGATAGAGCAGATTGTAATGATTTTCCATCGCCGCGAACGGTGTCCATCCATTGTCCCTGGCCGCTAACTGCATGTTATAAAACTGATATCCGTACATGGCTGAGGCTCCGATGGCCCGCACTTTTCCGGACACCACAAGATCGTTCAGCGCCTCCATCGTTTCTTCGATCGGCGTCTCATAATCAAATCTGTGGATGATATACAGATCGAGGTAATCGGTGCCAAGACGTTTCAGGCTTCCGTCGATCTCCCGGTGGATGGCCTCAGAAGAAAGCCTTCCCGGGTTGAAGTAGACTTTTGAGGCGATGACTACTTTATCTCTTGCGACATTTTTCTTAAGTGCTCTGCCCAGATATTCTTCGCTGGTGCCTTCTGAATATCCGTTTGCCGTATCGAAGAAATTGATCCCCAGATCCAGAGTGTGCTTTACAATTTCCTCTGTCGCGGCTTCGTCCACCGTCCAGTCATGCAGCGTGCCTGCTTTTCCAAAGCTCATACAACCCACACAGAGCTTTGATACTTCTATATTTGTATTGCCAAGTGTTGTGTATTCCATTTTGATCTCTCCTATCTCTTTGGTAGTGACTGCCGGATGCAATGCCAGTTCGAAAAAGGTCCGCTTTGTATAAGGGATCCCCACCTGCTCCATACCTTCGCGAATTCTTCAGGGGCTCATTTGCTGTCGGGTTCAGATATATTTTCCAGTTTGGTAAAGGGTCCTGCAGGCATCCATGATCTCATTTTTTCGCAGAGCGGCCAGGTCCGTTGATTCTTTTGTTATGGCATTCCTCCAATAATCTCCTATGCTGACACTGTGTCAACAATATCAGTATATATCTGTGCTGGAATTATGTCAACATATTTGTTTGAAATAGAAAAATTGTACTTGTATAAACGGACAAAAAGTTGATTATGATAAAATTGTAAGGTAATAAAAGAGGATAGGAAAACCGGCCCCCAGAAGGGAGACGGCGAAAGAAGCGGATAGGATTTAAGAGGCTTTGAGCTTTCTGGAATGTATGATATCGCCCGTCAGACCACCGGAGGATAACAGGAGAAGAACAATCCAAGGCATGGTGTTGCTGTTATCGCTTGTCTGCGGAGCAATGGCAACAGTTCCGTTAGTGCCCGTGCCAGTCGTGTTGTCTGTCGTCCCGGTTGTTTCCGTTGCCGATATCGGTTGTCCCGTCAGATTTCCGTTTCGTCCCGACAGTATGATCGGCTGCGGATTCGTCGGTAAAGGTTTCTGTTCCTGCCGCGCCACATATTCGTCCTTCTGGCTGTTATCCGAAACAGAGCAGTCTGAGGCGGTGCGTTCATGCCAATGATGTGTAGCCGTTCGAAATCGTTACCGTCATTGTGATCGGATCACTGCAAAAATCCGTTTGTTTTTTGCCGTTTGCCTGTTCAGAGAATAAGGATGCAGAGATAGAAGCAACCAGATTCCTGCTTGTTACGGCGGCTTTTTGCGCTGAATCTGCCAGGAACCAGACGGAACTCAAATCCAGACTTAAAGCGGGACGGACATGGAGGTTCCAGTGAGAGATCCAACTGCCCCATTATAAAAGTAACGGTTATCCGCGGTGCGAATCCAGTATGAGAAGTAATCTTCATTTGGATATGAACGGACCGTGGAATTATTGATTGCCGTCCTTTGGCTGCCTGTACTCGTTTTGATCGGTGCTGGAAACGCGGATATGCCATATTCCAATCAGATCACCTCGCTTTCCCAGTGAAATATACGGACTCACCTTTAGTATGACAGAAATTGACCGCAATCTGCTCTTGTTCAGTCCGTCAATCGCAAGACGAGTTGTTTGCCAACCTTAAAAAATAAGGAAAACAACAAGTGTTTATGAATTGTTTAATAAATCCCACCGGAATATTTAGGCCTGTATGCTACCCTTTGTTAAAGCAAAGGAGGCAGCGGCATGAAGGTGTTAATAACAACAGACTGGTATGATCCGGTGGTCAATGGAGTAGTCACATCGGTACACACACTCACGGAGGAACTTGAGAAGCAGGGACATGAAGTGCGGGTTCTGACGTTGTCAAGAAACTGCCGGTCCTATGTGGAGGGTTCTGTATATTATGTGGGATCGGCCGGCGCGGGGAGGATCTACCCGGAAGCCAGATTCCGCCTTCCAGTGCCGGAGCGTTATGTACAGGAATTGATCGAGTGGAAGCCGGAGCTGATCCATTCTCAGTGCAAATTCTCTACCTTTTTTCTGGCGCGGAAGATCGCCGGCGCGCTGAATATTCCGATCATACATACATATCACACGATCTACGAAGATTATACCCATTATTTTTCGCCTCGGAAAACATGGGGAAGAAATGTGGTAAGGCAGATCACGCGGAGGCTGTCGCGGCAGGTGTCCGGGATGATCCCGCCGAAAGAGGTCTGGAAGTATTATCAGGCCGGAGATCTCTTTGTCAGCGCCTCCACCAGTGAAACCCAGGGGATGATCTATGTGGAAGCTCTGACGGCAGGATTTCCTCTCCTGTGCAGAAGAGACGGCTGCCTGGAAGGGATCGTCAAAGAGGGAGAAAACGGCTGGCAGTATGACGACATGAAAGAATTCCTTGCATTTCTTGAAAGGTGGGGTGATCTGGATGAAAGTGGGAAACGAAAGCTGTGTAAATGCGCGAGGAAATCTGCCGAGCGGTTTTCAGCGGAGACGTTCGGCAGGGGAGTGGAAAGGATCTATGAGCAAGAAAGAAAGCGGACGGAAAATCTGGAATATTGTTTCGCTGGCGGGGCTGCTCCTGTGCGCGGGACTGGCAGTATGGGGCTATAGGAGCGGATATTTTCAGTCTGTAGACACTCTTCAGGGATTTGTCCTGCGGTTTGGATGCGCGGGGATGCGTCTTTTTGTAGCGGTGCAGATCATCCAGGTAGTATTTCCGATCCTTCCGGGAGGCATCAGTTCTCTTGCGGGGGTGCTTCTGTATGGGCCATGGCTGGGATTTGTATTTAACTATACCGGAATATGTATCGGTTCCATGGCGGCCTTTGGGATCGCGAGAAACCTGGGGCGTTCTGCTTTTGGAAGATTATTTTCGGACAAGCAGATGCGAAAATATGAAGAATGGACAAAAAAGGACGGGAAATTTACGAAACTGTTTGCGGCGGCCATCTTCTTCCCTGTAGCGCCGGATGATCTGCTCTGTTATCTGGCGGGGACAACGGCAATGGCGTGGCGGCAGTTTACCTGTATCATCCTGCTTGGAAAGCCATTTTCCATCGCGCTGTACAGCATGGGGCTGACCAAGCTTTTTCAGCTTATTTTTCCGGCGGCATAGAGAAATACAGGCGAAAGGCAGTGGAAGAAAGATGAAAAAGGAAATGTTACTCTACAGTGTCGCGGGGGCGCTGACTACCGGGCTGAATTATCTGGTCTTCGCGAGTCTGGCGCAGGGGCTGCATATCCACTATATGGCGGCCAATACTGTGGCCTGGTGTGCTGCCGTGGTATTTGCCTATATTGTAAACAGGAAGTATGTATTTTGTTCGACGAATTCATGGAAGAGAGAAGCTGTACTATTTTTGCTGTCGAGGGCAGCGACGTTACTGATGGAAAATGCAGCGCTTTATCTGATGATAACGATCTTAGGGCTGGATGAGTTCTGGGCAAAAGGAATCGGCTGCGCAGCCGTGATCGCCGGAAATTATATCTTATGTAAGAAAAAAATATTTATAGGGAGGCACCAATGAAACAGATCAGTATTGTTATCCCCTGCCTGAATGAACAGGAAGTGATTCCGGTTTACTACAGGGAGATGGAAAAGATCATGGAGCAGATGAGGGATACAGAGTTTGGGAAGATAAGGGGTGGGAGAAGACCGGAAAGATTGGTGGGAAGACGCGCGAAAGGATGGCCGCGATACAAGAAGCACGGGACAAAAACGGTTCTGTGGTCAAAAAGGGAGACAATATACAGATAACGGCAAAAAAGGAGATCGCCGCAGAGGTTCTGCTGGATCAGAAAACTCAGAAAGGCGAGTATGTGTTTCTCTCGTTTCGTGTGGAAAACCACCAGCCGTCAAAAGATGTGAGCGTGACGATAAATGGGATAAAGAACAAACTGAGCAGCACGGATACGGAATATTATAACAACAATGAGATCTTTCATTATACATTTGCCGTGCGGGAAGAGACACAGAAATTGGCTGTGCGGTTTGGAGAGGGAGACTATGAGCTCCGCCAGGTAAGCTGCCGCGTAGGGCTGTTGGATGAAACCAAAAACGCCGCTCTGTATAAGAACCCGGCAGATTTAAAGCTGTCCGCTTCCGGGAATGGATATGCGGGAGAGGTTCAGGCAGAGACAGACCAGTGGATGATCACGTCCATTCCTTTTGACGACAGCCTTAAGATCTATGTAGATGGGACACAAGTGGAGACTGTACGGGTAAACGGTGGCTTTGCGGGAGCGAGAGTATCCAAAGGAGCACATCGGATCGAGCTGCGGTATCAGGCGCCGGGGAGCGGGATTGGCCTTGGCCTCAGCGCAGCGGCGGCGATCACAGGAGGTATATGGGTCATACTTTCTCGTAAAACAAGCATCCCTCAGCATGGAGGCGCCCGGTCAAAACAAAGTGCTGTCATTTTGACTGGGTCTGCGGGATCAGGGAATATATCCGCGGCATTGATACTGGAAAAAGAATCCTGTTGACGGAAGAACATATGTTCGCGATAATGAGAGAGAAGGAGGCGAACGTAGGTTTGGACAAGACAAAACGAGTGATCTTCCATGTGGATGTGAATTCCGCGTTCCTGTCCTGGGAGGCGGCATACCGTCTCCACCATCTGGGCGGGAAGAAGGATCTCAGGGAGGAGGCGGCAGCGGTCGGCGGGGATATGGCTCTGCGCCATGGCATTATCCTGGCAAAGTCGATTCCGGCCAAAAAATATCATATCAAAACAGGAGAAACCATCCCGGAGGCAAGACGGAAATGCCCGAATCTCATCCTGGTCCCGCCAAATTATGGGCTGTATGAGCGATGTTCCGGGGCATTTATGGACATACTAAGACAGTACTCTCCGGACGTAGAACCATATTCCATCGATGAAGCATTCATAGATATGACAGGAACTGAGAGCCTGTGGGGAGATCCGGTGGCAGCAGCCGTCCGGCTGAAGGATCAGATCCGAGATACGCTCGGATTTACTGTCAATATCGGAATATCTGAGAATAAACTGCTGGCCAAGATGGCATCCGATTTCCAGAAACCGGACCGGGTGCATACCCTCTGGAAGGAAGAGATACCGGAGAAAATGTGGCCCCTTCCGGTGAGCGACCTGTTCTTTGCAGGCAGGGCCGCGTCCAGGAAGCTGTTTAACTTGGGGATCCACAGCATAGGCGACCTGGCCGGAGCGGACCCGGCGCTGTTAAGATATCACCTGAAGAAGCAGGGGGAGGTGATCTGGGCATTTGCCAATGGAAAGGATGTCTCTTTGGTCCAGTCGGAACCGCCCGCCAACAAAGGATACGGCAATTCCACTACGATCCCCTTTGATGTGACAGACGCATCCACAGCCAGGCTGGTCCTGCTGGCCCTGGCGGAAACGGTGGGGACCAGGCTTCGGGCGGCCAACGCGCAGGCGGAAGTGATCGCGGTAGGGATCAAGTCTCATGACCTTAGCTATTCCAGCCATCAGACAACCCTTGGAAACGCGACCAATATCACGATGGAGATCTACCGCTGGGCCTGCCGGCTTTTTGATGAGCTGTGGACCGGCGCCCCCATCCGTCATCTGGGGCTCCATACCAGCAGGGTGAAAGATAAAGTCTGTATCCGCCAGCTGGACATGTTCGACCCCACCGACTACGAGAAGCTGGGGAGGATGGATCGGGCCGTGGATCAGATCCGGGGCAGGTACGGCAACGACGCGGTCATGCGGGCGGCATTCGCAGGAAGCCCCATCGATCACATGTCTGGAGGGATATCCAGAGAAAAAAGGACTGTTGATTATAAGAAAATCAGGGTAGAATAGAGGTGATGACTGTGGGTATGGGAATCGGGATCAATACTCAGAAGCCGGACGAAGGGAGAATGAGGCGGGCTACACAGGAGATCGCCTGCGGAGTCTGGTTTACGAGCAGTGGAGCCGTCATGCCCAAACTGGTCAAGTATCAGGATAAGGAAGGGCAGATCCGCAGCATAAGCCAGATCCGGGTGCTGACCTGTGAGAAAAAGTATTACTGCGGGATTCCGATCCAGGAGTTCCGGTGCAGCACGGTGGCCGGGGAGCGGGAGTATCATTTCCGCCTCTACTATTATATAGAAGAAAATCGCTGGAAGATCAGCTGGGAAAATGGGTGAGAAGATCATGTGTGGAAGATATTATGTAGATGATGAAACAGCAAAGGAAATTGTGAAAATAGTACGGAATCTGGACTGGAGGGAAAAGCCAGGGCCGGTGGGGGATATCCGCCCCTCCCAGAGGGCGGGGGTGATAAGAGGGCAGGAAGAACATTTGACAGTCAGCCAGATGAACTGGGGCTTCCCCCGGTTCGACGACAAAGGGATCCTGATCAACGCCAGAGCAGAAAGCGCTCTCCAGCGCAGGACATTCCGGGACAGCGTCCGGCACAGGCGCTGCGTCATCCCGGCCAAAGGCTTCTACGAGTGGGATAAGAAGAAAGAAAAGTTCGCCTATGAGGATCAGGACTCCCCGGTGCTGTTTATGGCCGGATGCTATAACAGATTCCGGGACCAGGACTGCTTTGTGATCCTGACCACACAGGCAAACCCTTCAGTCCTGCCGGTGCATGACCGGATGCCGCTGGTCCTGGAGCCGGAAGAACTGGAAAGCTGGGTGCTGGACGATAGGGCGACGGAAGCGCTGCTGCATAAGACGCCGGCACTGCTGCGGTCCAGCACGGAGTATGAGCAGATGAGATTGTTTTGATTCCAACAGGAATCCTTTTTGGGACATTTTTTCTATGGTATGTTTCTTTTCTTCTTTCTTTTCTTCTTTTTCTGCTTTTGCTTTCGCTTTCGCTAGAAGAAGAGCTTCGTCTGCTTCCTCTTTTGCTTCCTTCTTCGCTTGAATCACAGCCTTCCTGGCATACTCCAGTTTTTCTTCTTCAAATAATTGTTCTACTTTCGTTAACATAAGCCACGCCTTTATTCGTTTTGAATTTTTCTTTGCGATTACCTTGTCTGAGAAGACCAGCATCCCGGACAGCAGGAAACTCTTGGCTTCTTTGTCTTCCATCTCCCGGGCCAGGTCGAAGCAGCGCCGGATACAGGCCTGTTTTGCCTCCTTACCCCGGTGGGTCAGAGGCAGGATGATGAACCGCATCTGATACTCCTCGCTCAAAGGTTCTCCAGCCTCGATCTTGTCTCTCAGTTCCCTTTCTGCCAGTTCTGGGTCTTGCCCTGAGTATCAAATGACAAGCGCATCTTCCGATACCATAGGCATATGTGTGTTTGGTCTGTTATCGGGTAATCTTCGGCGGTGTAATTTTTTATCTCGATTTAATTGACATTTTAAAAATTATGTATTATATTATTAAAAACTTAACTATTAAATATTTCAAAATGTCAAATGCATGAAGACAGAGCATAAGATAGATAAAGAGGTGGTTTGGATGAAATGTCAATTCTGTAATAAAGAAAATGTAAATAGAGTCTTCTATATCAACTGGATGGGGAATATCTACCAGGTTCCGGTCTGCGAGGAATGCCTGCGGAAGATGTGGAGCCAGGCGGCCGCGGCCGGGAAGACGGAGGAGTTCAAGAATTATACGGGCTGGTGGCCGGGGCAGCCAGACCCAAGGCATCTTGGGGACAAGGCATTTCCGGATCTGGCAGTGGAGGGCTTAGTCCGCAGGCGGAAGCTGGCGGCGCTGCGGGTCCGTCTGAGTGAGGCGGCGAAGCTGGAGCATTATGAGGAGGCCGCCAGGCTGAGAGATGATATCGCGAAGATCGAGCAGGAGGTGTGTACACATGGAAATTAATCTGAATCTTTTTAGTCCGCGCATGGTGCGGTTGTTTCAGTTCACGCTGCGGTTTGTCACACATATAGGGCACAGTTTTATCGGAAGTGAGCATCTTCTGTGGGCGCTGGCCCAGGATGAAGGAGAAGCAGGCCGGGCGATTCGCAGGAATGGACTGGATCAGAAGCTGATCGAAGAATATCTGCGCCAATATGATCTGGATGCCAAGGCCGGGGGCCGTTTTTACGCTGTCCAGATCTCGGATGAGGCGGCCTCGGTGATCCATCTCGCGCAGAGCAGAGGGGAAGCCCGGGGACATGTCCAGATCGAGCCGGTGGATCTTCTGCGGGCCATCCTGGATATGGGAGAGTGTGCCGCGGCCCAGATGCTGTCTTCTCTGCAGGTGGATACAGAGGAGATGCGGAAGGAATTGTCAGAGATCGGGCAGGAGGCAGCAGTCTCCCGGGAAGGGGGACCGGCAGCAGAAGTCCCGCGGGAGGAAATGGCGGGAGAGGAGATGGGACAGGAAGAACAGACTCAGACAGAGAGCGTGGTGGAGAAGTTCGGCCTGGATGTGACAGAGAAGGCCAGAGAAGGCGGCTACGACCCGATGATCGGCCGGGAAGATGTGATCGAGCGGCTGGTCCAGGTGCTCTCCAGGAGGACTAAGAATAATCCGGTCCTGACCGGGGAGCCGGGGGTCGGCAAGACGGCGGTCGTGGAAGGGCTGGCCCAGAGGATCGCAAAAGGGCGAGTGCCTTCGAACCTGAAGAAGAAGCGGATCATTGCCATGGATCTGGTGGGGATGCTCTCTGGCGCCAGATTCCGCGGAGATTTTGAGGAGCGGATGAAGATGTTCCTGCAGGAGACGGAAGCGGATGGGGACGTGATCTTGTTCATCGATGAACTGCATATGATCATGGGCGCTGGCGCCGGCGCCAGTGAGACCATGGATGCGGCCAATATCTTAAAGCCTGTGCTGGCCAGAGGCAGCCTCCAGGTGATCGGCGCCACCACGCTCAAGGAATATCGGCAGCACATCGAGAAGGACGCGGCCTTTGAGCGGCGGTTCCAGCCGGTCATGGTGGAGGAGCCGGACCAGGAAGCCGCGGTGAAGATCCTCATGGGGCTGAAAGAGAAATACGAGTCTTATCATGGAATCACCATCACAGAAGAGGCGGTCCGTGCCGCGGTATCCCTGTCTGCCCGCTATATCCAGGATCGTTTCCTGCCGGATAAGGCGGTGGATCTGATGGATGAGGCGGCCTCCCGGATCAAGACCAAAGGGCTGACCACGCCGCCCTGTCTCCAGGAACTGGAGGAAGCGATCCGGCGGATCAGCAGACAGAAGAAGGAGGCCGCAGACGCGCAGGAGTATGAGAGAGCCGCCAGGCTCAGAGATGAGCAGAGAGCGCGGACGCGGGAACTGGAAGAGAGGCAGGCCGCATGGCAGAAGGAGCAGTGTGGCCGTGTGACCGGGGAGGATATTGCCAGGGTGGTCTCCGCCTGGACCAAGATCCCTGTCACCATGCTGACGGAAGATGAGACAGAGCGGCTCCGGACGCTGGAGGGGACCCTGCACCAGCGGATCATCGGCCAGAGTGAGGCAGTGACCGCGGTGGCGCGAGCCATCCGCAGAAGCCGGACAGGGGTGGCGGACCCGGATAGACCGATCGGGTCATTTCTTTTCCTGGGGCCGACTGGCGTGGGCAAGACGGAGTTGTGCCGGGCCCTGGCGGAAGTGCTGTTCCATGACGAGGACGCCATGATCCGTCTGGACATGTCGGAATATATGGAAGCGCATACTGTCTCCAAGCTGATCGGGTCACCGCCGGGCTATGTGGGCTATGATGAGGGCGGCCAGCTTACGGAGATGGTAAGGAAACGGCCTTACAGCATCCTTCTCCTGGACGAGATCGAGAAGGCCCACCCGGATGTATGGAACACTCTGCTCCAGATCCTGGACGATGGCAGACTGACCGATGCCCAGGGCCGTACCGTAAGCTTCAAGAACACGATCATCGTCATGACCTCCAATATCGGAGCTCGGGAGATCACAGGGAAAAGTTCCCTTGGGTTTTCCAGAGATGAAGGCCGGGAAGAGGCCAGGCGAGAGGAGGAAATCCGGGATCGTGTGATGGAAGCGGTGAAACAGACGTTCCGCCCGGAATTCATCAACCGCCTGGATGAAGTGATCGTGTTCCATCCGCTGACGCGGGAAGATGTCAGGCGGATCGCGGACATTCAGGTTGAGAAGCTGGTGAAGAGGATGAAAGAGCAGGGAGTCCGTCTCCGTGTAGAGGAGCCGGTCATCGAAGAACTGGCCCGGAGAGGCTATGACCCGGTATATGGAGCGAGGCCTTTGAAGCGGACCATACAGTCTATCCTGCAGAACGCGGTAGCAGACCGCCTGCTGGACGAGAAACTGTCAGATCAAGATGGTCTGACGGCATTCGTGGATGGGGAGAAGATCCAGGTAAGGACCGGACATTTGACAGAGGAAGAATATGCGCTGCCATAGCAGCGGAAGATAAGAGAAGAGGACTGGCGGAGATATGGCTGTCAGTCCTCTTCTTTTGGTGATAACAGAAGTTCATCCAGGGTGTGGATCAAGTCGACGAGCTGACGCATGTTGTCCTCACCAAACCGGCCCAGGAGAGTCTCCCAGATCTCATCGTATCTGTTCATAGACTGCCGAGCGGCGGCGCGACCCTTGTCCGTGGCTCTGATAGAGACCTTGCGCCGGTCTTTGGGATCGATCTCTCTTGTGATATAATCTTTCTTCTCAAGGGTATTCAGGATATAGGAGATCGCCGGCTTTGAGATGTGGAGCTTGTTCTGCATCTTAGGTACGTCAAGGTTCATGCGGGGGCAGTCGCAGCACCCCGCCGCAATGCTCTGGAGGATCATCATCTCGTTCATCTGCATCTCACATTCGGAGCAGAGAGAGGCTTCCAGCTTGCGGAAGTGGATGATGGATGTAAAAAATTGTTCTCTCAATTCGTATCCCATGGTTAACTCCTTAATTAATAAATCTTTAATTAATTATACACCACAGATTTTCCCATTTCAAGGGAATTATAAAACCTTAAAAATTTGAAGGTACACCCAAAAATATTCTATGTTTTCCTTAAGGATCCTTAGATATACTGACAATATCAACAAAAGACGCAAAAAGTCTTTAAAGAAGGGAGAAAAGTATATGAAAAGAAAGATTGCTTTATTGACGATCGCGGCGATGCTCAGCCTTTCCGTTGCGGCCTGCGGCTCCGGCGGAGGCTCAGACAGCGGAGATTCTGGTTCTGGTGGGAGTTCCAGTTCCAGCGGGGATGTAGCCAACAAGGATAAGCCTCTGGTTTGGTTCAACCGTCAGCCATCCAACAGTTCTACCGGAGAGCTGGATATGACGGCTCTGAATTTCAATGAGAATACATATTATGTAGGCTTCGACGCAAATCAGGGCGCGGAACTCCAGGGAACCATGGTCATGGATTACATTGAAGCCAACATCGACAGCATAGACCGGAACGGCGACGGAGTGATCGGATATGTCCTGGCTATCGGCGATATCGGACACAACGATTCCATCGCCCGTACCAGAGGTGTCCGCAAAGCTCTGGGAACAGGGGTTGACAAGGACGGCAACATCAACAGTGATCCGATCGGAACGAACACAGACGGATCCGCCACCGCTGTACAGGACGGAACTCTCGAGATCGGCGGAACCTCTTATGTAGTCCGGGAACTGGCTTCACAGGAGATGAAGAACTCCGCGGGAGCTACCTGGGATGCGGCGACAGCAGGAAACGCCATCGGAACCTGGTCCTCCTCTTTCGGCGATGACATTGACGTTGTTGTCTCCAACAATGACGGAATGGGAATGTCCATGTTCAACGCATGGTCCAAAGATAATGAAGTGCCCACCTTCGGATACGACGCCAACAACGATGCGGTAGCAGCGATCGCGGAAGGATACGGCGGAACGATCAGCCAGCACGCGGACGTGCAGGCATATCTGACCCTCCGTGTTCTGCGGAACGCCCTTGACGGCGTGGATATCGACACTGGAATCGGCACAGCGGACGACGCCGGAAATGTTCTCAGCGAAGATGTGTACAGATACAGCGAAGAAGAGCGTTCCTATTACGCGCTGAACGTTGCCGTTACCGCGGACAACTATCAGGACTTCACAGACTCCACCAAAGTTTACGAGCCTGTTTCCAAACAGCTTGATGAGAGCACATCTCCGGTGAAGAAGGTATGGCTGAATATCTACAATGCTTCTGATAACTTCTTAAGCTCAACTTATCAGCCGCTTCTTCAGAACTATGACGATCTTCTGAATCTTGAGGTTGAATACATCGGCGGCGACGGCCAGACAGAGTCCAACATCACTAACCGCCTTGGAAATCCAAGTCAGTATGATGCGTTTGCCATCAACATGGTCAAGACAGATAATGCGTCTTCCTACACATCGATACTCAGTCAGTAATAGTTATTGAAACAAGAATGAAGGGATTATTAGGGAGAAGGAATTCTCCCTAATAATCTATGAGAGGC
>DXGF01000190.1 GCA_019114065.1 Candidatus Dorea gallistercoris | reverse complement strand
AATCCTGTCATTACTGCAGCTGGAAGAGCGGAGAGGCAGCGGCACGGTATGGGGCGGCAGAACAAGAAGGACAGTAGGAGGAGAATGAAATGTTTTCTTATGGTGAAGTAATCAGGCGGATGACAGAACTGTACGACCGCCTTCAAGACAACCAGTCTCAAAAAATATTCTGGGACCGTCTGGCATGTGATGTACAGCCAACAGCTGAGCGGGCGTTTGAACTCTATTTAGATGGGATTGCGGTTAAAGAAAAAGAAGAGATTTTAAAAAGTTCCCAGGCAGATATCGCGGAAACACTTGCCCAATTGCGCAGAGAGGGGAAACAAGTGCTTCTTTATGGAGCTGGAGTGTGCGCAGGGAGAGTGGTACAGTTGCTTCGCAACAGCGGAATCGAGTTTGACGGGTTCTGCGACCAAAGATATAGAGAATTAAAAGATTACGAGGGAAAGCCGGTATTCCCGCCGGAATATTTGTTCACGAATGCAGAAGACTGCTATATATCGATCACGACTATCGATCATGCACAGGAAATCATACAATTTCTCCGGGAGAATCAGTTCCCGCAGGATCATATTCTTCCCTATTTCAGGACGGATCAGCTGAAGACGGTAAAGAAGCAGTATTTTGAATTCCCGGAATTCTATCCCCGTGGGACTGCCTTTGTAGACGGGGGATGCCTTGATGCGAAAGACAGCCTGTATTTTGCGCAGTGGTGTGAGGGGAAATATTCGCAGATTTTTGCCTTCGAGCCGGACCGTCTCAATCAGGAAAAATGTAAGCGGACCGCAGAAGAATACCAGATCAAAGAATTTCATCTTATCTCGGCTGGATTAAGTGAAAAGTCGGGAGATGCAGTTGTCCTGAGAGGCGGAAGCGGCGGGTCGAGCCGAATCCTTGGCGAAGGCGAGGAAGGAATCGCTGGCAATGCCACGGAGAGAGAACAGCGAAAAGAACAGACAAGGGTGACGGCTCTGGATGATATAGCGGGAGACACGACGATCGGGTTTATCAAACTGGACATCGAAGGATTTGAGATGTCCGCCCTCAAAGGAGCAGAAAAAACGCTGCTACGGGACAAGCCTTTTCTGGCCGTCTGCGTCTACCATAAGCCTGGCGACGTGCTGGAGATCATGGACTATCTTCATACCTTGGTCCCGGACTATCGCTTCTGGCTCCGGCACTATTCCGCAATACAAGATGAAACAGTCCTCTATGCCACAGTTTTATCAGACAGCTATTAAGATGTGGAGCAAGGAAAAAAATAGGAAAACGTAGAAGAGTAGGAAGGATAGACGATGGCAAAGTGTATTTTCTATACTTATGCATATAATGCGGAGAAGACTCTGGAGCGGGCTGTGGGCAGCGTGCTGGCCCAGGAGGGGGATTTTGTCTACTACCTGATGGACAACGGCTCTACAGATCAGAAGACCGGAGAGATGATCCAGCGTTTGGCGGCAGAAGACTCCAGGATCATTCCCCTCAGGAACCGACAAAATCAGGTCTGGGAGCCTGGCGTGATCTGGTGGGAGATTGCAAGGCAGCATGATCCGGACGACGTGCTCTGTTTCTTGGATGCGGACGACACTTATCACTCTTATTTTCTGAAGACGATGCTGGAGTTTCTGGAAGAAGAACAGTTGGATATTGCTGTATGTGGAAGTGATTTTCTGAATGCGGCAACAGGGGAGAGAATCGGCGCCAGGAGCCGACAATCAGACTTGTTGATTCGTGGCCATGGATTCTCCTATTATTTTCCCCAATATCACCAGTATATGCGGACGTTGTGGGGGAAGCTGTATAGGATGTCTCTGTTTCAGGATATGGAGTACACGCATTTCCTTCCCTTCACATATGGCTCGGATACCCTGATCACATCAGAAGCATTCCTCCGGGCCAGCCGGATAGGGATCAAAAGCGGCACTTTGCATGAGTATTATATGTCGCCGACATCTGTATCCTATCAATCCGGCGAAGGCCGGGCTGAGGCACTGGAACCGCTGTATAACGTCCCGGAGACTCTCCTGGAGGCCAAATGTGGCCGGATCACAGACCGTAACCGAGATTTTTTGACCTGTGTGTATCTCAACGATACGAAAGATGCTCTTCGGATCATCCTGAAAGCAGAGGATCCGGTAGGAAAAAAGCTGGACAGCCTGGCGCTGATCTTCGGGAGCCGTCCTATGTTGCTGAGTCTGGCAGCGCCCTCACAGAAGCAGGGGGTGATGGCGGATGAGGTAAGAAGGCTTATGCCGGAGATATTGGAGTTTGTCCGGTCCTGGCTTCTGTCTCTGGACGAGGTGCCGGATGAGAAGGTAGATGTATTCTGCCAGGTGGGAGAGTGCGTCTGCGGGGCGCTGGGCGACCAGGCCGGAGAACAGTTCTTTCGGCAGCTTCGAAAGTGAGAGGGGATGCGGAAAAGGCGGAATACATGTGATGAGGAGATATGTTATGAGAACTGAACAGATCACGGGGTTTGATCCTATTGTAGAAGAGACAGAGAAGATGATGGCCCTCTGGGGTACGGTGCAGGAGGCGGCAGTCCAGATCAACTCTGTATCTGCGGCCCAGAAAAAGGAATTACAGGATCTTATCCTGCAGGCTGTAGAGAGTCTGGGAGAAAAGGCGGGAACATTATTCCAGGAGGAGAAGGAATATGGAGAACTGGCGAGGGGACACCTTGTCGCTCTGAACGTTGCTTTTCGGACAGAGGGACTTCTGGAGGCGGTTCAGGCATGGAGGATTTCTTTTGTCACTCTGGTGAACCAACATTTCTTTAACCGTCTGCGGGGCTGTCTCCAGCTTTCCGCGGCGGCAGCGGAGCGAACCGTAGCCATGGCGGAGAATGTCTTTCCTCTGAATCAGAACAGCCGTGGTATGATACTGCTGGAACTGGCCCTGCGCTGTGGGAGCACGGCTCCGGAACTTTCCGCCCGGATCATGTTGCGGGCCTTTGAACTGGTTCCGGAACTGCTCAAGGATAAAGATGATCATCTGAAGGGATTTATCTATCAGCCGGAACAGCATCCCCAGCAGGAATTTCGTTGCTGTCCCGTGTGTGGTGGGAAAGGGGAAGCGTACCGCACGGCCTGTTCCTGTTATATCAACGATTATGCGCCTATGTTCCTGCCGGTCAAGCTGTGGATGCGCTGCCAAGACTGCGAGACTCTTTATACCCGCTGGTTTCCGGAGGAGTTTCTGGCCCTCGGACAGGAACCTATCCTGCTATATCCGCGTGAGGACCGGATCGCGGTGCAGGATGCCAGCAGTACCCTTTTGCGTTCCTGGAATGAGGTTTTAAACGTTGCTCAGGCGCTGCTCCCAGAAGATGGAACAGATCTACTGGAGGTTGGAGTGGGAAACGGATATCTGATCGCCGTGGCCCAGGAAATGGGATATCAGGTGACAGCGGTGGAGATTGATAGAGAGATGGCTCAGGGAGCAGCAGACCTGCTGGGCTGTCCCATCCTGTGCGGGGACTTTCTGAAGATGCCAGAGGAACACCAGGTGGATGTGATCACAATGGGAGATGTGCTGGAGCATCTAAAGGATCCGGCGGAAGGCCTGCGCAAGGCGCATCGCCTGCTGCGGGAGGGAGGCGTGCTGTGGCTGTCCACACCTAATTATGAAAGCGCATTCTCTCACCTGCGAAAGATGGAGGACCCGATGTGGCGGGAACCTTACCACATCACATATTTTTCAAAGAAGAGTCTGACCTGGCTGGCAGAGCAGACGGGATTCCAGGTAAGGCGCTGCTCGGTTAGCAGCCATTATAATGGATCTATGGAGATGCTGCTCCAAAAAATGTGAGACTGCTGAGACGACATCTCCAATTCTTCGTTCTTTACATTTCTCCTGGCATGACCGAAAGCTTGACTTTTCCTCATTTTTCACTATACTGTTACTAGAAAAAATGAGGATCAAAAGAGGGTATACCATGTCACAAGAGAAAATCATTCCCAACCATATGGATATCTACTGGCACGACTATGCCGGAAAAACAAAAGATGCGCCCATTACGGAGGCCAGTATGATCGAAAAATCTACTCTGGTAGGGCGCATCGGACTTATGCTGCTGTCCTGCGGGACAGGGGCCTGGCGGGTCAGGAGTTCTATGAATACAGTGGCAGAACAGCTGGGACTGACCTGCAACGTGAATATTGGCCTCATGTCCATTGACTTCAGCTGCTTTGATGGAAATCGCTCCTTCTCTCATTCTCTGAGTCTGGATAATACAGGAGTCAACACCTCCAAGCTGGACCGTCTGGAGAGGTTCGTGAAGGCGTTTCCCAAAGAAGGGACGAAGATGACGGCGGAGCAGCTGCACTCCCGCCTGGATGAGATCGAACAGAGTGGAAGCCTGTACACGCCGGCTAAGCTGGGGCTTGCCTCCGCACTGGCCTGCAGTGCGTTCACCTTCTTGCTGGGCGGCGGGATCATCGAGATGATCTGCGCGTTTATCGGCGCCGGAATCGGGAACTATCTGCGGTGTAAACTGCTGCGGAGGCGTTATACATTATTCTTATGTATCGTATCTTCCGTGGCGGTGGCGTGTCTGGCCTACACGGCGGCGCTGCGGGCAGCGGAAGCGCTGTTTGCGGTTCCTGTCCAGCATGAGGCGGGATATATCTGTGCCATGTTGTTCATTATCCCAGGGTTTCCTTTTATCACAAGTGGGATCGACCTGGCGAAGCTGGACATGCGTTCCGGTCTGGAGCGGCTGGCATACGCGGTCATGATCATCGTGGTGGCCACGGTTACTGCGTGGATCCTGGCGATTGTCTTAAAGCTTGCGCCGGAAGATTTTATTGAGCTGTCTCTGGGGCCGGCGCTGCTTTTTGTCCTGCGGCTGATCGCCAGTTTCTGCGGTGTCTTTGGGTTTTCAATCATGTTCAACAGTCCGGTGCCTCTTGCGGCGACAGCGGCACTGATCGGCGCGGCAGCCAATACGCTCCGCCTGGAACTGGCGGGACTGAGCGGATTTCCGCCAGCGGCGGCAGCTTTCCTTGGATCGCTCGCGGCCGGTCTTCTGGCCTCTTTTCTTACCAGGCGGCTGGGATATCCCCGGATATCGATCACAGTGCCTTCGATCGTGATCATGGTGCCGGGCATGTACCTGTATCGGGCGGTCTACAATCTGGGGGAGATGGCCCTGGCGCCGTCAGCATCCTGGCTGGCTTCCGCGCTGCTGATCATCTTTGCTCTGCCTACAGGTCTGATCTTTGCCCGTATCCTCACAGACCGGGCCTTCCGGCACTGTACGTAGCGGTTTTGCGCAGACGTGTCCGCTGTGCTTTTAAAATCCCAGACAATATGGTATAATGGGCGAAAAGTATTTGCCAAGAGAAAAGAAAAGGAGCGGAAAACAAAGATGAAACTTACACAGATCAGAGATTTATATAAGAACAGAGAAGACTATCTGGACCAGAAAGTAACGGTGGGCGGCTGGGTCCGCAGCATCCGGGACTCCAAGGCATTCGGGTTTATCGTTGTCAATGACGGGACATTTTTTGAGCCTCTGCAGGTGGTCTATCATGATACAATGGAGAATTTCGCAGAAGTTTCCAAGCTGAATGTGGGAGCGGCGATCATCGTTACCGGGACACTGGTGGCGACGCCACAGGCCAAACAGCCCTTTGAGATCCAGGCCGATACAGTGGAAGTGGAGGGGGCGTCCGCGCCGGAATACCCTCTGCAGAAGAAGCGTCACAGTTTTGAATATCTGCGGACCATCGCCCACCTGCGGCCCAGGACCAACACGTTCCAGGCGGTCTTTCGGATTCGGTCTCTTGCGGCCTATGCGATCCACAAATTCTTCCAGGAGAGGGACTTCGTCTATGTGCATACCCCGATCATTACCGGAAGTGACTGTGAGGGGGCTGGCGAGATGTTCCGTGTGACCACCCTGGATATGGAAAATGTGCCGAAGGATGACCAGGGGAAGGTGGACTATACACAGGATTTCTTCGGGAAAGAGACCAGCCTCACCGTCAGCGGCCAGCTCAACGCGGAGACTTACGCCCAGGCATTCCGGAATGTGTATACCTTTGGCCCTACCTTCCGGGCGGAGAATTCCAATACGACCCGCCACGCGGCGGAATTCTGGATGATCGAGCCGGAGATCGCGTTTGCGGATCTGGAGGATGATATGGATCTGGCAGAAGCGATGCTGAAATATGTGATCAATTATGTGCTGGAAGAAGCTCCGGAAGAGATGAACTTCTTCAACTCCTTTGTGGACAAGGGGCTTCTGGAGCGGCTCAACAACGTGGTTTCCTCTGAATTTGCCAGAATAACCTATACCGATGCCATAGAACTTTTGGAGAAGAACAATGACAACTTTGAATACAAAGTATCATGGGGCATTGACCTGCAGACCGAGCATGAGCGGTATCTGACGGAGCAGATCTACAAGCGGCCGGTATTCGTGACCGATTATCCCAAGGACATCAAGGCCTTCTATATGAAGCAGAATGAGGACGGGAAAACGGTGGCGGCCGTGGACTGCCTGGTACCGGGGATTGGGGAGATTATCGGCGGAAGCCAGAGGGAAGATGACTATGAGAAATTAAAAGCGAGGATCCAGGAGCTGGGAATGGCGGAACAAGATTATCAGTTCTACATGGATCTCAGGAAATATGGCTCCACCCGCCACGCAGGATTCGGACTTGGCTTTGAGCGTTGTATCATGTATCTGACAGGAATGACAAATATTCGCGATGTGCTTCCGTTCCCGAGAACGGTAAACAACTGCGAATTATAGAAGAAAAGGGCCAGGGAATTTTCAGTTTGGGACGGGGGAAAATTAATTTTCCCCCGTCCCCAATAGGAGGTTTCGTATGAATATTTTAGTGGTAGATGACGAGAAGGAGATTGCGGACGTTATTGAATTGTATCTCCAGAATGACCAGTATGATGTACACAAGTTTTATACCGGCCAGGAGGCGCTGGATTTCCTAAAAAGCACCAAAGTGGATCTGGCGATCCTGGACATCATGCTGCCGGACGTGGACGGCTTCCAGATCTTGAAGATGATCCGGGAGAAATATACGTTTCCGGTGATCATGCTGACGGCGAAGACCGAGTACATGGATAAGATCACAGGTCTTACGCTGGGGGCGGACGACTATATACCCAAGCCCTTCAATCCGCTGGAACTGGTGGCCCGGGTGAAGGCACAGATCCGCAGGTACACCCAGTATAATGACGGAGGCAGAGATACGGGAGAT
This sequence comes from Candidatus Dorea gallistercoris, assembly GCA_019114065.1. Classification (GTDB taxonomy): domain Bacteria; phylum Bacillota; class Clostridia; order Lachnospirales; family Lachnospiraceae; genus Massilistercora; species Massilistercora gallistercoris. The sequence continues at coordinate 11,306 of DXGF01000190.1, read as the reverse complement.
GTGATAGATTTCGGCGGCCTGCTTTTAGACCGGACTTCCCACGAGTGCGTCTATAACGAGGTCCCGCTGACACTGACCCCCATCGAGTTCGACATCTTATGGCTTCTGTGCGAGAACCGGGGCAAGGTGATCAGTTCTGAAGAACTGTTCGAGAAGGTCTGGCATGAAAAATACTACAAAAACAGCAACAATACGGTGATGGTGCATATCCGGCATCTGCGTGAGAAAATGAACGCGCCTACCGGAAAATCAGATTTTATCAAGACGGTGTGGGGAGTGGGATATAAGGTTGAAGAGTAATTACCGGAAATTAAAGTTCAGTATCCTTCTTCAGACGGTGCTGGTCACAGCCGTCACGGTATTGGTAGGCGGCGTGCTCTTAAATTATGTGATCGACGGAGTCTATAACGAGAGTTTTGGCCGGATCTTTGTGAAGGTGCTGACATCCATGGATGTGGAGGAGCAGACCGCGATCGATCTGTACTGGAGCCTGATCGGCGACAACAAGGAGTTTTTCATGATCGTCGGATTTCTGCTTCTGTTTTCGCTGTTTTTCTACGCGGCGCTCTCTAAGATGACCCGGTATCTGGATCAGGTAGGAGAGGGAATTGAAAATATTGTGTCTGATTCCACGGAGCCAATCCACCTGATCACGGAGTTAAAGCCGATCGAACTGCGGTTAAATGAGATCAAAGCGACACTCAAGCGCCAGGAACTGGAATCAGAAGAAGGGGAGAAGAAGAAAAACGATCTGGTCCTGTTTCTGGCACATGACCTGAAGACGCCCCTGACCTCTATCGTGGCCTACCTGAGCATGATCGACAATTACCCGGAGATGGAGGCGGAGGAGCGGGAGAAATATATCCATATCGCTCTGGAGAAATCGGTCCGCCTGGGAGAGCTGATCAATGAATTTTTCGACATTACCCGCTATAACCTTCAGAACATTGAGCTGGAGCCGGTGGAGATCAATCTGACCATGATGCTGGAACAGCTGGCGGATGAGCTTTACGGGGTGCTGCAGGAAAAGAAACTCTGCTGTGAGGTGGATGTGGAGGAGAACCTGGAGGTATACGGAGATCCCGACAAGCTGGCCCGGGTGTTTGATAATATCCTGCGGAACGCGGTGGCTTATTGTTATGAAGATACTGTTATCCAGATCCAGGCCAGGCAGAAGGGGAAAGACATTGAGATCACCTTTACAAATGAAGGGGACAAGATTCCGGGCGCGATGCTCCAGACGATCTTCGAGAAGTTCTACCGGGTAGACGGTTCCAGACCCAGCGGCACCGGCGGCGCCGGTCTTGGACTGGCTATCGCTAAAGAGATCGTGGAACTGCACGGGGGAAGCGTCCAGGCCAGAAGTGATGACGTTAAGACGAGGTTTATCGTTACATTGCCGTCAAAAAATACACAGGAACAGGAAGAGGGAGAGCAAGATGAGATTCATCCACATCGCAGACGTGCATTTGGGAGCAGAACCGGACGCAGGAAGCGCGTACACCCCAGATCGGGCAAGAGAGATCTGGACCAGTCTGGAGAAGACGGCGGAGCTGTGTAAGAAAAGAAAAGCAGATCTGCTTCTGATCGCGGGGGATCTGTTCCACCGACAGCCTCTCCTTCGGGAACTGAAGGAGGTAAATGCCTGTCTGGGGAAGCTGCCGTCCACCCAGGTCGTGCTTATCATCGGAAATCATGATTATCTGAAGCCGGATTCCTATTACCGGACGTTCCGCTGGGCGGAGAATATCCATCCTCTCCTGGACAGTGAGATCCAATGTGTAGAGTTTCCCAAGATCGCCGCAGCGGTGTACGGCTGTAGCTATCACACGCGGGAAATCAGCGGCAGGCCCTACGCCTCTGCCTTTGCGCCGGGCAGACAGGAGCATGAGATCCTGCTGCTCCATGGGGGAGACGAGCGGCATGTGCCGATCGACAGCAGGGAGCTTCTTGACCTGGGGTACGATTATGTGGCGCTGGGACATATCCATAAACCCCAGGAGATCGTACCCGGCAGGATCGCGTACAGCGGCGCGGTGGAACCGATCGATAAGAACGATACCGGTCCTCACGGTTGCATAGAGGGAGAGATCAATGAAAAAGGATGCCAGATTCAATTTGTTCCAACGGCAGGCAGAGAGTACCGACGGCTGGATGTGGAAGTCACGGAGGAAATGACGGGACACCAGGTAAAGGAACAGCTCTGTCGGATGATCCGAGAGCAGGGAAGGGATCATATGTATAAAGCTAGTTTGACAGGATTTCGAGATCCGGACATCCTGTTTGATCTGACGAGTTTTGATGTCTATGGCAATCTAGTGGAACTGACCGATGAAACCAGACCGGCCTACCGTTTTGAAACATTGAAGCTGCAGAATCAGGACAATATCCTTGGCGCCTTTATCAGAGAACTGGAAGGTTCCGGGGAGGACACCGTAGAATACAGGGCTCTGTGCGAGGGAGTACAGGCACTGATGGAGACGAGAAGAGGCTAGTTATGAAGATTTGCAGGTTGCGCATCAAGAATTTCGGCAAGATGAAGGACAGAGACTTTGATCTGTCAGAGGGGATCCAGCTTTTCTATGGGGAAAATGAATCCGGGAAATCGACGATCCATACCTTTATCAAGGGGATGCTTTTTGGTATGGAAAGGGGAAGAGGACGGGCATCCGTCAATGACACGTTCAGCGTCTATGAGCCCTGGGAGGATCCTTCCCACTACTGTGGATCTCTCCAGTTTGAAACCGGGGGAAAGCACTTTTGGATCCATCGGAATTTTGATAAATACTCCAGGAAAGCGGAGTTGATCTGCGAGGAAGACGGGGAAGAATTTTCTGTTGAAAAAGGAGATCTTAAGATGTTGCTTTCGGGAATGGACGAGAGCATCTACGATAATACCGTCTCCATCGGACAGTTAAAAGCGGAGCCTTCCCAGCCCCTGGCAGACCGTCTCAAAAATTTTGCCACCAATTATTACGCGGCCGGGGCCAGTGATCTGGATCTGCCGGCGGCTTTTGATAAGCTAAAGGAGCGGCTAAAAGACATTGACCGACAGAAAAAGCAACTGGCCAAGCAGCGACAGAAGCGGCGGGAGCGGCTTGAGCAGGAGGCCTCCTACATCTGGAGGGAGATCCATCAGCTTCAGGAGGAAGAGGATGTGCTGGAAGCAGAGATCCGTTCCAGGAAGGAGACAGTTGTCAGAGATGACCAGGAGAAACGCAGGGTCCTGGATGAACTCAGGCCTCCCAAGTGGCGCATCCATCCGATAGAAATCGTGCTGTTTATCCTGATCGTGTCATTTTCCTTTATCATACTCCACAGACCCTGGAACTACCTTGTGGCCATCGTGCTGTTCCTGTGCTGCGGCATCTATGTGTGGAACCGCTTAAAAGTGGGGAAAAAACAAGAGAAAACAGAGCCGGAGAAGCTGCTGGAGGAGATCACGTCCAAAGAGGAGAAAGAACCTTTGGACCAGCTGGTGTGGAAACGGGAGCATCTGCGAGGCGAGGAGAAGGAGAAGCAGATCCAGTATGAAAATCTCCAGGAACAGCTGGAAGAACTGGAGGAAGTGGGGAAAGAGTCCAGAGAACTGGACCATCAGAAGGAGGCGGTGCTCCTGGCGGTACGGAAGCTGGACCAAGTATCCAAACAACAGCAGGACAAGCTGGAAGATGCTTTGGATGGGCGTGTTTCCGAGATCATGACGCGGATCACAGGAGGAAAGTATACCCGGCTCCTGGTGGAGGAACCCCTGAAGATGAGCCTGATCCTGTCAGATGGACGGAAGGTCGGGCTGGAAAGATTGAGCAGGGGTACTGTTGAACAGATTTATTTCGCCCTCCGGATGGCGGCGGGAGAACTGTTGTATGAAGAAGAGTACCCGGTGATCTTAGATGATACCTTTGCCTATTATGACGATGAGCGGCTTGCGCGCACGCTGGCCTGGCTTTGGGAACAAAGGAAGCAGGTGGTCATCTTTACCTGTCAGAAGCGGGAGGAAGAGATACTCCAGAAATTAAATATCCCATACAAAAAGGAGGTCCTTTAGACCTCCTCTTCTGTGATCCCCTTTTTATAATTTTCCACAGCGGCCTGAATCCGCTCGTTGGGATCCAGGATACTGCTGATGGAGCCATCGTGATTGAGCGTGTCGATCAGCAGAGCCATATACTTGCTCATGTCACAATTGATATAATAGGGCCGGGAGAGTAGCTCCGGCGTCTGATAGATCAGATTGGTGGTGAGGATGGCATCCAGGATTCCTTCCTCATAAGCCCTGTCAAATTTCTCCAGGCCGTTTGTGAACAGGCCGAAGGTTGCCGCGGCGAAGATCCGGCGGGCCTTCCGCTGCTTGAGCTGTCTGGCTACGTCCAAGATGCTGTCACCGGAAGAGATCATGTCATCTAGGATGATCACGTCTTTCCCCTCTACAGAAGAACCTAGGAATTCATGGGCGACAATGGGGTTGCGGCCATTTTCCATCCGGGTGTAATCCCGCCGTTTATAGAACATGCCCATATCCAGGTTCAGCACATTGGCCAGATAGACGGCCCGTTCGGTGGCGCCTTCATCCGGGCTGATAGCCATCATATGTCTGCTGTCGATCTGAAGATCATCGAAGGTGCGGAGCAGTCCCTTGACAAATTGATAGGTGGGTCGGATCGTCTCGAATCCACTTAAGGGGATGGCGTTCTGGACACGAGGGTCGTGAGCGTCAAAGGTAATGATGTTGTCCACTCCCATCCGCACAAGCTCCTGGAGAGCGATGGCGCAGTCCAGGGATTCCCGGCGGCTGCGCTTATGTTGCCTGCTCTCGTACAAGAAGGGCATGAGCACATTAAGCCTGCGGGCTTTGCCGCCCACCGCGGCAATCACCCGTTTTAGATTCTGAAAGTGATCGTCCGGCGACATGTGGTTGGTATTCCCTGTAAGAGAATAGGTGATGCTGTAGTTGCAGACATCCACCATGACATAGATATCTTTTCCGCGGACGGATTCGCCGAGGATTCCTTTGGCCTCTCCGGAGCCAAAGCGGGGAACCTTGGCGCTGACCAGATAGGTATCCCTCTCATAACCGCTGAACGCAACATCGTCCTTGTGGGCATGTCCGTCCTCCCGGCGCCATTTTACAATATAATCGTCTACCCGTTCCCCCATCTGCCGGCAGCCATCCAGGGCAATGATGCCAAGGGCGCCTACCGGTACATTCTCCAGGTTGCGTTCATTACGGCGTAACATCTTTTGTACCTCCCAGGTTTAATAATTTTTTTTGGATGCGGATATCATCCCCTGTCAGACGCAGCATGGTGTAAGCGCTGCTGAGGCGGGAGAAGATCCGCTCAGAATAAATGGATTTGATGTCTTCCAGCGCCAGGTTAGTGGAAATGATGGTCGATTTCCTGCGCAGAATCCGCTCATTGATACAGGCAAACAGCTGTGAAGCGGTAAAGGTGTTGGTAAGTTCCGTGCCCAGATCATCGATAATCAGAAGATCACACTCATAGATATGGGTAAAGATATCTGAAGTTTCTTCTCGTCTGGAACCGAACGTATTTTTCGCGAAAAGATCAAACAGCTGGACGGCAGAAAAATAAATGACAGGGACCGCCCGGTCGATCAGATCTTTGGCGATACAGTGAGACAGGAACGTCTTCCCTACGCCGGTATCTCCATATAATAAAAGATTGTGGAATTCATCGAAAAAAGTATCCACGAATCCGTGGCATACTTTCAGAGCGGTCTGTATCGCTTCCAGAGAGGACCGCCCGGTCAGCGGGTCGATATGATTGCTGGAATAGTACCCCAGCCGGAAGGAAGAGAAATTTTCCGTCTGAAGGATTCCCTGTAGATTGGACTGCTGGTACAGAAGATCTATGATCGCCTTTTTGAAGCAGTGGCATTTTTCCGTACCGATATAACCGGTGTCCTGACAATCGGGACAGGTATAATGGAGCTCCAGATAATCCTCGGGAAAACCGGCCGAAGCAAGAAGTTCCTTTTTGTGCGCGAAGAGATCCGCAAGCTCCGTCCTGGCAGTGTCAAGCGCACGGCTGTCCCCATCCAAAAGCTTTCGAGCCTGGGTGACGCCGACAGAAGAGATCGCGGTCTCCACATCCCGCATAGCGGGAATCTTTGAGTATACCTCTTGGCGGCGCCGGCGCAGAAGCGATTCATCATCCTGCCGCAGCTGCTCGTAGCCGCGCATCAATAAGTCATATTGAGAATTGGAAAGAGCCATAAAAATCTCCTTAACCATAGAATTATTGCTGAACCAGTTTCCGTTCCAGATCGTTCATATCATAGGAGCGGCTGTCAAAATTATTGAATTTGTTGGAAGGGGCCTTGGCGGATGGCCGTTTTTTTCGTTCTTTCTCTTTATAATAAGCCTCATCCAGAGATTCAATATCTTTCAGGTTGCGGACATTGCCGGACAGCCAGCTTTTCAAAATAGAATCCGTATATTCAAAATTGGGCTGATGGATCTTGTTCATGGTCCGCTTGCAGGCCTCCAGGATGATCTCCAGGGAAAAACCGTACTCTTCATTCCATTTCCGGATATAAGTGATCTCGGAGGCAGCAGGAGCCCGCCCCTTGATGCCGTAGGCGTTCAGCACAGAATAGCAGTTCTTATTGTAGAGGATCGTACAGGCCTTGGCGGCCTCCACCGTCTGGATCTTCTGTTCGTGCCAGGACAGAGCAACCTTCTGGATGTAATGGATGCTCTTGTGGCCATTCTCCACACAGTATTCGATCAGATACTCGATCAGGTCCGCGGACATATCCAAGGTTTCATAGAAATAGGTGATCGCTTCAATATCTGTGGCGGAAAGAGTCTTACCAAGATACTGCTCGGCGACAAACAGAAGTTCCTTGAATTCCTTACGGCTGCGGTACTTCTGGATATCCGGGACATCGGAGGGCGCAGGAGCAGGAGCCTTCTCCGGAACGGTCTCTGCGCGGACCTCTCCCTGGGCGGGAGCGCTGTCGGAAGCGGACTCATAATCCAGAAGGCCCTGTTTTTTCCAATAATTTAATGCGCGGATCACATCTTTCTCCGTGATCTCCAGAAGGTCCGCGATCCTGGATACAGTCAGTGTCCCGGAAGGCTCGTTCAGGTGACGGAGAAGAAGGAGGTACACCTTTACATATTCACCGTTGGCCTTTGCCATATAACAGTCGATAAATTCATTTTCCAGCACAGTGGTATTGCTCTGCGCATGGTTCGTAAGCGTTAGTTTTCTCATTGTGTGCCAGTCCTTCCATGTTCTGTGATCCGGCAGGCGGATCTTGTGTCTCGTAGAGTTATTATAACATCGGAAGGACGAGCAAAAAAGAAATTTTTGAGCAAAAAAACGGCTTTTTTGTGGATAAAATCCTGTGGAAAATGTGGAAAACTAAAGCTTCAAAAGAGATTCCCCAATATTTACAACGTTTCCTGCCCCCATAGTTATCAACAGGTCCCCATTCTCGCAGTGTGACCGGCAGAAATCCTCGATCTCTTCGAACGTGGGGAAATAATACGCATCGGTGCCCTTCTCTTTCAGCGCGAGAGCTAGAGCCTTGGAAGATACGCCAAGGGTATCGGTCTCTCTGGCGGCATAGATATCGGCCAGGATCACGTGGTCCGCGCCGGCAAGGGCATCCACAAAATCGGAAAACAGTGCTTTGGTCCGGGTGTAAGTGTGGGGCTGGAAGATACACCAGACCTCCTGGTGAGGATAGTGCCTGGCGGCGGCCAGGGTGGCTTTGATCTCCGCCGGGTGATGGGCGTAATCGTCGATCACGGTGACGCCCCTGAATTCCCCTTTGTGTTCAAAGCGTCGATTCGTGCCCTTGAAAGCTTTCAGCCCTTTCTTAGAGGTTTCCAGAGGAATGTTCAGGATATCCGCCACGGCCAGAGCAGCCAGAGCGTTCTGCACGTTGTGCTCTCCATTGACAGACAGACTGACGCGGTCCGCGAAAATCCCTTCCTTTACGAAATCGAAAGAAGCGTGGCCGTCCCTGTCATAAGCGATATTTACGGCGGCGTAATCAAAAGAACTGTCCATGCCATAGGTGCAGACGCGGCAGGGGAGGCCGTCGATAAAGAAATCCAGATCCGGGATCGCCCCGTTGATCACAAGAGCTCCGTCTGCCGGAAGAAGCTGGGCGAACTTCCGAAATGACGCGCGGATGTCATCCAGGTCCTTGAAAAAGTCCAGATGGTCAGCGTCAACATTTAAAATGATGCTGATCTTAGGAAGAAAATGAAGGAAACTGTTGGTGTATTCACAGGCTTCCGTGACAAAGAGATCCGAATCGCCCACCCGGATATTCCCTCCAATGGCTTGGAGGATGCCGCCCACAGAGATCGTGGGGTCCAGATCCCCGGCCAGGAAGATGTGGGACAGCATCGATGTGGTCGTGGTCTTCCCGTGAGTGCCGGAGACGGCGATCGGTGTCCTGTAATTGGCCATGATCTGGCCCAAAAGTTCCGCCCGGCTCAGCATCGGCAGCCCCTTTTGCAGCGCGGCCTGATATTCCTGATTATCCTCATGGATTGCGGCGGTGTAGACGACGGCATCGATGCCGTCCATAATATTGGAAGCTTTCTGACCGTAAAAAATACGCGCGCCATTTTCCTCCAGCTGCCGGGTGAGGGGCGACTCCTTGGCGTCAGAACCAGATACAGTGAAATGTTCTTTCAGGAGAATCTGGGCGAGCCCACTCATGCTGATGCCGCCAATACCTATAAAATGTACATGTATGGGGGTGTCAAATTGAATCTGATACATAGATTACCTTCCTCTTTGATTTTTAGTCATAAATTTTAAAATCCTATCATATTATTATAAACATATATGTGGAAAAAACCAAGTCGAATTTTTTGGTATAATTATATAAAAAGTTTACAAAAAGCGAATAATATTTGTGAAATTTATTCACGAAAGATAATTTCTATGTTATAATGTGGACAATGAACTACGTAAGAAGGGGTGATGATATGATCAAGAAAGAAATGATTGCCATGCTGCTGGCAGGGGGACAAGGCAGCAGGCTTGGAGTTCTTACGGCGAAAGTAGCAAAACCGGCCGTCGCTTTTGGCGGCAAATATCGGATCATCGATTTTCCGCTCAGCAACTGCATCAATTCGGGGATAGACACGGTAGGAGTGCTGACGCAGTATCAGCCGCTGCGGCTGAACAGCCATATAGGGATTGGAATCCCGTGGGATCTGGATCGGAATATCGGGGGAGTGACGATCCTGCCGCCTTATGAGAGGAGCAGCAACAGCGAGTGGTATACGGGGACCGCCAACGCGATCTACCAGAACCTGGATTACATGGAAAGCTTCCATCCAGATTACGTATTGATCCTTTCCGGCGACCATATCTATAAGATGGACTATGAGGTGATGCTGGATTACCATAAGGAGAATAAGGCAGACGTGACGATCGCGGCGATGCCGGTTCCGATGGAGGAAGCCAGCCGTTTTGGGATCGTGATCACTGATGGGGACGGCAAGATCACGGAATTCCAGGAGAAGCCGCCGGAACCTAAGAGTAATCTGGCCTCGATGGGGATCTACATCTTCAGCTGGCCGGCTCTCAAGGAGGCGCTGGTGGCGCTGAAAGATGAGCCGGGCTGTGATTTTGGCAAACATATCATTCCTTACTGCCATGAGAAGGGGGAGAGGCTGTTTGCTTACGAGTATAATGGATACTGGAAAGATGTAGGGACCCTGGGATCTTATTGGGAAGCGAATATGGAGCTGATCGATATCATCCCTGAATTTAATTTATATGAAGAGTTTTGGAAGATTTATACCAACAGCGATATCATCCCGCCTCAGTATATTTCCGGACAATCTGTGATCAACCGGAGTATTATCGGCGATGGAGCGGAGATATACGGGGAAGTGCACAACTGTGTGATCGGACCCGGCGTAACGATCGGAGAGGGGGCGGTTGTCAGGGATTCGATCATTATGAAAGATGTTGTGATCAAAGAAGGCTGTGTGATCGACAAGGCGATCATCGCTGAGAGCGTGGAAATAGGGAAACAGGTGACATTGGGGATCGGCGGAGAGGCGCCGAATCGTCTGAAACCGGATATCTACGCCTTTGGTCTTGTTACGATTGGGGAAAATTCTGTCATTCCAGACGGAGTACAGATTGGAAAGAACACCGCGATCAGCGGGGTTACCGTAAAGGAAGATTACCAGAACGGACTCCTAGAAAGCGGAGAAACATTGATAAAGGCAGGTGAGCGCTCATGAGAGCAGTAGGACTTATTTTAGCGGGCGGTAACAGTAATAAAATGAGAGAGCTGACTCAGAAGCGCGCGGTAGCGGCGATGCCGGTGGCCGGAAGCTACAGGGCCATAGATTTTGCGTTGAGCAATATGTCCAATTCCCATATCCAGAAGGTGGCGGTGCTGACTCAGTATAATGCCCGTTCTCTGAATGAGCATCTGAATTCTTCTAAATGGTGGGACTTCGGCAGAAAACAGGGAGGACTGTTTGTATTTACGCCAACCATCACCGCGGATAACGGGTACTGGTATCGGGGGACCGCGGACGCGATCCATCAGAACCTGGATTTCTTAAAGAAATGTCATGAGCCTTATGTGATCATCGCATCCGGAGATGCGGTATATAAGATGGATTACAATAAGGTGTTGGAATACCATATCGCAAAAAAGGCAGATATTACGGTGGTCTGCAAGGAACTTTCGCCAGGCGAGGATGCCAGCCGTTTTGGCACAGTGAAGATGAATGAATCCATGAGGATCGAAGAATTTGAGGAAAAGCCCATGGTGGCCAACTCCAACACGATCTCCACGGGAGTCTATGTGATCCGTAGAAGACAGCTCATCGATCTGATCGAACACTGCGCGGAGGAAGAGAGACATGATTTTGTAACCGATATCTTGATCAGGTACAGGAATCTGAAGAAGATATATGGTTATAAAATAAAAGATTACTGGAGCAACATATCGACGGTGGATGCTTATTACAGGACGAATATGGATTTCTTGAAGCCGGAGGTAAGAAATTACTTCTTTAAGCAGCATCCGGATGTGTATTCAAAGGTGAGCGATCTGCCGCCGGCCAAGTACAATCCGGGAGCGGTCGTTAAGAACAGCCTCATCGCGAGCGGCTGTATCATTAACGGTATGGTGGAGAATTCCATCCTGTTCAAGAAAGTATTTGTCGGTAACAATTGTGTCATCAAGAATTCAATCATTCTTAACGATGTCTACCTCGGAGATAACACTTACATTGAAAACTGCATTGTAGAGAGTCGTGATACAATCAGGGCAAA
>DXGF01000189.1 GCA_019114065.1 Candidatus Dorea gallistercoris | reverse complement strand
TTCTCTTAAGAATCTTTCAGGGTTGGTGTCTATTGTTCAGTTATCAAGGTCCGTTCTGCTGTCTCAAACGACAGCTATATCAATTTACCACATTCATTTTTTGATGTCAACCGATTTTTTACTTTTTTCTTCACTTTTTTACTTTTCTCTCAAACAATACTCTCGTAATCGATCTTCCGGTCTTTATAATAATATTCCTTATCGTATTCCCCAATCTTGCGCAGAACGCGGCATGGATTCCCAACCGCCACCACATTTGCTGGAATATCTTTTGTCACCACACTTCCAGCCCCAATCACAGTGCCGTCTCCGACCGTTACTCCCGGAAGGATCATCGCGCCCGCGCCGATCCAGCAACATTTCCCTATATGGACCGCCATGTTGAACTGATACAGCTTTTCTCTCAATTCCGGAAGAATCGGATGACCGGCCGTCGCCACTGTGACGTTTGGGCCAAACATGGTATAATCACCCACATAGATATGCGTGTCGTCTACCATTGTAAGATTGAAGTTGGCATAAACACATTTCCCAAAATGCACGTTTCTGCCGCCCATATTTGCGTGAAAGGGCGGCTCAATATAACAGTCCTTCCCAACTTCAGCAAGCATGTCTCGCAGCATCGCTTCCCGTTTTTCTCCCTCGGTCGGACGGGTCATGTTATAATCATATAACCGTTCCAGATACATCGTCTGCTCTTCCAGGATTGCCGCGTCTCCCGGCAGATATAATTCGCCTGTATGCATCTTTTCTTTCATATCTCCCATAAAAACACCCCCCACACATGGCTTATTTACTCCATCTTATACCACCAAATGATTTCTGACAACTTCATTTTGGCCACCTATTAATCCTTTGATATAGGTGGTGTCATATGATGGACAAAAAAACGTTTAAGAATCTTCGAGGGAGAGAGCGGATCTGATTTCCCAGAGCCGGATCTGCGAATCCCCCGCGATCAAACGAATAACCGACCGGCGTCCGCTTAAGAACGCCTCGCTGTTACAGCACGCTGATCGCCTGATTGACAGAACTGACTCCAATGACACGGATACCCACTGCTCCCTTCAGCGCATCTTCAGATACTTTTGGCACAATACAGCTTTTGAATCCCAGCTTCTTCGCCTCCGCCACTCTCTGTTCCGGCATCGTCACTCCCCGGACTTCACCGCTTAATCCCACTTCGCCAAATACGATCATATCATCCGGAATCGGTTTATTCCGGTAGCTGGAAGCGATGGCCATCACAACCCCAAGATCTACCGCCGGCTCATTCATCCTGACCCCGCCCGCGATATTCACATAGGCATCATAATTCGAAAGGGCAAGGCCCGCCCGTTTCTCCAGCACCGCCATTAAAAGATTGACCCGGTTGTAGTCCAGGCCTGCCGCCGTCCTTCTTGGCATCCCGAAATTACTGCGGCACACCAGCGCCTGTATCTCCATCAGCATAGGCCGGGTCCCCTCCATAGCGCAGGCCACGACAGAACCCGAGGCATTCTCCGGCTTGCCGCTCAGCATGAATTCTGATGGATTCTCTACTTCTACAAGACCTTCTCTTCGCATTTCAAATACTCCGATCTCATTGGTAGACCCAAACCGGTTCTTGACCGCCCGCAGGATGCGATAAGAGGCGTGACGGTCTCCCTCGAAATACAGCACCGTATCCACCATATGCTCCAATACCCTGGGGCCTGCCACTGTCCCCTCTTTCGTCACATGTCCCACGATGAAGATCGAGATATTCAGTCCCTTTGCCAGCTGCATAAAAATATTGGTAGACTCTCTGACCTGAGACACACTTCCCGGCGCGGAAGCCACTTCTTCATTGTACATCGTCTGGATCGAATCGATCACAACCAGGTCCGGCTTGTTCTTTTCGATCACTGCTCGGATGAGATCCAGGCTTGTCTCACACAGGAGATATAGTTTCTCAGAAAATTCGCCCATCCGGTTCGCCCGGAGCCGAATCTGTTTTAGAGATTCCTCCCCTGAAATATAGAGGATATTCTTGTCCATCCCGGAAAGCGCCTGGCACACCTGCAGCAACAGGGTGGATTTCCCGATGCCGGGATCTCCGCCTACCAAGACCAGGGAGCCTGGCACGATCCCTCCGCCCAGCACCCGGTCCAGTTCGCCGATTTTCGTCTGTATCCGCTCGTCTTCATCTGTGGAAACACTTTTCAGAGCAACAGGATGGCTCTCTTGTCCTTCCTGTGCTCTGCCAGGCTTCACAGAAGCTTTGACCGCTACTTTTTCTTCCACAAATGTATTCCATTCTCTACAGGCGGGACACTGTCCCAGCCATTTCGTCTCCTCATGCCCACAATTCTGACAGAAAAATATCGTCTTTTTCCCTTTTGCCATTCTCTTCTCCTATGCCGCAAAAAGGGCTGCTAAAAAGCAGCCCTTCCGCCCTTATTCGTCTATTTCTTGACAATCTTTACAGCAACACTTGTTCCTTCTGCCAGCTCTGTGCTGACACTAAGTTTTCCGCTTAAATTCGTCTTCATGTCACCCACCATGGCTCCGTCCAGATAAACTGTGTATTCGCTGTCTGCTTCAAGCTCTAAAGTAAACTGGGCATCTAAAGCTCCGGATACATGGAAAGAAATCTCTTTTTCCGTGGCCTGGAACTGCTCCACCGCCGTCCCCGGAACCGATTCATAAACAAACATTCCATTTCTCTCCAGCTTCGTGATCTCGGAAAAGGTTTTGACCTTATAGAGATCGCCCTGGAATTCAAATCCATCCAGCTTGGTCTTACTCTCTAACGTGTAATCCCCGAAACTGAGTGTTCCGTCTGCCTCAGCTCTCAAAAGCTCTCTCACTGCCGCCATTTCATTTCCTCCTAGGTTCTTCTTTTGTATTCCCTATTATATATCAATTCCTTTTTATTTTGTAGTCTTTGGAATAAATTTTATTTCTTTTTTAGACATTCCGACAACCACTTCACTGTCCCGCCGAATCTCCCCGGACAGCAGGGCTTCCGCCAGCTTATCTTCCAGGAGATTTTGCATCGCGCGGCGTAAGGGCCGGGCTCCATACTTCTGATCTGTCCCTTTTTCCACGATATGTTTCTTCACCGAATCCCGGATCGTGAGGTGGATTCCAAGCTGTTCCTTTGCTCTGTCCGCAAATTCTCTGCACATCAGACTCACGATCTTCTTCAGTTCCTCTTTCCCAAGAGGATGGAAAACAATGATCTCATCAATCCGGTTTAAAAATTCCGGCCGGAAGATAAGTTTGATCTCATTCATGACACTGCTCTTCATCCTCTTATAATCGTCTGCCGCGTCTTCCCTGGCATTAAAGCCCAGCTTCTTAGGATCGATGATCGCCTGGGCTCCCGCGTTGGAGGTCATGATAATGACCGTATTCGCGAAATTTACCTTCCTGCCTTGAGAATCCGTAATGTGTCCGTCGTCCAGGACCTGGAGTAGAATGTTGAACACATCTGGGTGGGCTTTCTCGATCTCGTCAAACAGGACCACCGAATAAGGATGTCTTCTCACCTGTTCACTGAGCTGTCCCCCATCCTCGTGCCCGACATATCCCGGCGGAGAGCCGATCATCTTGGCCACGCTGTGCTTCTCCATATATTCAGACATATCCACGCGGATCATAGAATCTTCATTTCCAAACAGAGCTTCCGCAAGAGCTTTGGAAAGTTCTGTCTTCCCAACTCCGGTGGGACCCAGGAACAGGAATGAACCAATGGGGCGCCTGGGGTCTTTCAATCCCACCCGGCCTCGCCGGACCGCTCTAGCCACCGCCGATACAGCCTCATCCTGGCCGATCACTCTCTTGTGGAGTGTGGATTCCAGCTTTCGAAGCCGCTCTCCCTCTGACTCCTGGAGCCTCTGCACCGGAATCTTGGTCCACTCAGACACCACATCCGCGATATCTACCTCTGTGACACAGATCTGTTTTCCTGTATTTTTCTTCTGGAAACGCTCCCTTGTTTTCTCCAGCTTCCTGGCCGCGGCTTCCTTCTCCCTGTTCAAGAGCGCCGCCTCCGCCATATCGCCCTTCCGAATCGCTTCCTCCACCTCTCCCCGCAGACGGGTGATCAGTTCTTCCAGGTCATAGATGGAGTCCGGCGCCTTGAATCCCCGCAGACTCACTTTGGAGCATGCCTCATCCAGCACGTCGATCGCCTTATCCGGCAGAAAGCGGTCACTTACATACCGATCAGCCAGATACACCGCGCCTTCCAGCGCTTCCTCCCCGATCGTCACATGATGATGGGCCTCGTACTTTTTCTTCAGCCCCTTCAAGATCTCCAGACACTGATCCCGGGTCGGTTCTTCCACCATGATCGGCTGGAACCGCCGCTCCAACGCCGCGTCTCTTTCGATGTATTTCCGGTATTCCACTATGGTGGTCGCGCCGATCAGCTGCAGTTCCCCTCTCGCCAGAGAAGGTTTCAGGATATTGGAGGCATCGATGGCTCCCTCCGCTCCCCCGGCGCCGATGATCGTATGGACTTCATCCAGGAAGAGGATCACATTGCCTGCCGCTTTTACTTCCTGGATCAGCCGCTTCATCCGCTCCTCGAATTCTCCCCGGTATTTGGAACCGGCCACCATTCCCGCCAGATCCATAGTCAGGATCCGCTTATTCTTCATACTGTCCGGCACTACGCCGGCCGCGATCTGCTGAGCCAGGCCCTCGATCACCGCTGTCTTGCCCACCCCTGGTTCTCCTACCAGGCATGGATTATTCTTCGTCCTTCTGCTCAGGATCTGCATCAGACGGCTGATCTCCTCTTTCCGCCCGATCACAGGGTCCAGTTTCCCCTCTTCTGCCTGGGCGGTAAGGTCTGTTCCATACTGATCCAGCACGCCTTCTTTCTTCCGCGCCCCTTCCTGACTGACCTCCTCCTGGTATTCCCTGGGATCCGCCCCCAGGACCTCCAGGATATCCTGGAATAATTTCTGCAGACTGATCCCCAGAGTCAGCAGGATCCTCGTGGCCACACAATCCACATCCCGCAGAAGGGCCAGAAGCATATGCTCTGTCCCTGTCTCTTCTGAGCGGAAACGCACCGCCTCCGCCTGGCTTTCTTCCAGGATATATTCCAATCGGGGACTGTTCCCCGCCCGTTCTCTCACGATCGTATCACCCACAGGGGATACCAGCTCATCCATAATCTTCAGGATGCTCTCCTCATCCACTCCATTTGCCGCGAGAACCTGCCCTGCCACGCCGGTATAGACCTTGCGCAGTCCCAGGAGCAGATGTTCTGTTCCAATATAGGGATGCTTCAACGCCTTTGCCTCAGCGCCCGCGATCCTCAGAGCTTCTTTTGCCTGTTCTGTAAAATTCATTCTGTCTTTCCCTTTCTATACTCATCAAAAATCTCGTCCACCAGCTCATGCACTTCCTCACAGGAAATATTTTTGCAGCTTCCCTTCGCCAACAGGATGCGAAGCTGGGCTTTCATCTCCAGAAGCGCCTGGGCCTTATTGGCGTCTATTGCGATCACTGCTCCTCTCCTGCGGTCAAGCTGGATGAATCCTTCCTGCTTCAGCACGGAATATGCCTTATTTACGGTATGCATATTGATGCCTACCATATCCGCAAGCTGTCGAACAGAAGGCAGCGCATCTCCTTCATGGATCGTGGCTGTGGCGATCCCCATGATGATCTGATTCTGGAGCTGTACATAGATTGCCTCATCACTGTTAAAATCGATTTCTATAATCATAAAATCACCTTTTTCTTTTGTTATATACACATTAGCACAAGTGGCATAGGAAAGCAAGCGGTTTTTAACATAGCAAAGAGGCCTGCAGTTTTTACACCGCAGACCCCTTCTCGCAACTTTGAAGGAATTAAGTTTGGAAATTTTTCATTTCACGCCGATCATTAGCACAGGCTTTTGATATCTACATACTCATAGCAGTCAAAGCTGTCTGCTACGTTCTTGCAGGTCAGTTTGCCGTCATAGGTATTGATCGCGGAGTAGATGACCTCATTCTCCTTGCAGGCCTGCTCCAGTCCCTTGTTCGCGATCTGCAGTCCATAGTATACAGTCGCGTTGGTCAGCGCGATCGTAGAAGTCCTCGGAACCGCCCCCGGCATATTTCCTACACAATAGTGAACTACGCCATCCTCTACGAAGATCGGATCATCATGATAGGTAACTTTGGTGGTCTCGCCACATCCGCCCTGGTCAACCGCAACGTCAACAAATACAGCGCCCGGTTTCATTTCTTTGAGATATTTCTTCTTGAAAATCTTCGGAGCGGCCTTGCCTGGAATCAAAACAGATCCAACTACCAGATCCGCGTCTTTGACTGCTTTCTCAATATTCGCGTCGTTGGAAACAAGGGTCTGCACCCGAGCCCCAAACAGATCATCCAGATAAGCCAGTCTTGGCAGGCTGATATCCATGATCGTTACATTCGCGCCCATTCCTACCGCGATCTTACATGCGTTTGTTCCCACATTACCGCCGCCCAGGATCACGATGTTGGCCTTCGGTGTTCCAGGAACTCCTGACAGGAGAACTCCCTCTCCGCCAAATGTCTTCTCCAGATATTTGGCGCCTTCCTGGATACTCAGACGCCCAGCGATCTGACTCATCGGCGCAAGCAACGGCAACCCGCCCTGTTTCGGATCGAACAACGTCTCATAAGCCACACCCTTCACTTTTCCGTTCAACAATGCATCTGTCTGCGGTTTATCTGCCGCAAGATGAAGATATGTATAAAGGATCAGCCCTTCATGGAACAATGGATATTCCTCCGGAAGAGGTTCTTTTACCTTAACCATCATGTCTACTGTATCCCATACTTCCTTTGCGGAATCGATCAGTTTCGCTCCAGCCGCCGCGTATTCATCATCGGTAAACCCGGACCCGATCCCGGCGCCCTTCTCGATGTAAACCTCATGCCCCGCCCCAGCGTAGATCTTTACATTATCAGGGGTCATACCTACACGGAATTCATTGTTCTTGATTTCTTTTACACATCCTACCTTCACTTACTATTACCTCCTTCAAATTTTTCCGTTCAGTTTCTCTGATTACAGAAACTAAATGAACAATATTTTTCACAAACATATTTTTGTGAAGAATATTATTCATTTGTCTTTAAAATTATAGTATCACAAGGTTCTCTATTATTCAATAAAAGTTATTTTTTTCACAAATTCTTTTAAATATCCTTAAGTGTTCCAAATTGTCTTTACAATTATCTTGCATCTTTCTTGGTTTCGTGATTAAATTATCGTAGAACAGCATCATTGGAGGCGCTTAATTATGAAAGAACTACAGGAACTGATCCATAACGCTAATTTGACCAAAACACAGAAAACGATCGCGGAATTCATACTCGACAACTCTTCCGAGGCTTGCTTCATGACTTCCACAGAGATCGCGGAGCGGCTGGCGGTAAGTGAATCCTCTGTAATCCGGTTCAGCCGTTCTCTCGGCTTCGCCGGATTTATGGATTTCCAGAAGGCTCTGCGGAAAAGCTATCAGGGGAAAGTCTTGAGTATTTCCAGTTCGATCACCGTCCCCTCTCAGCGGGCCGCCAAAGCCTCTAAGCTGGGCAAGGATTCGGAGTATATCCAGCTTCATTTCAACAATGCCGCCCAGAACCTGGAGACTGTTTTCCTCAACAACACCAGCGCTTCTTTTGAAGAGGCCGCTGACCTGATTATCAAGGCCAGACGCAGATATATCGTCGCCAGCCGGGGGAACGCCTGCCTTGGCGATTATTTTCTTCTGTATCTGAAGCATATGCTTCCTAATGTGGAGACAACCGCCTCCAGTTCCATCAGTCCCATCGACCATATCTGCAGCATCACCAAAGACGACTGTCTGATCGTGTTCAGCTTTCCCAGATACTCTTCTGTGGACCGGAGCGCTGTGGAGATGGCCCGGGAGGCCGGCGCCAGGATCGTTCTGCTCACTGACAAACCCAGCGCTCTGCTGGCGCCCTACGCTTCCGCGATGATCACTGTCCCTGTGGACAGCAGCACCTTCTTCAATTCGATGGTCGCCCCGCAATTTGCGGCGGAGATACTGCTGGATGTGATCAGCCGCAAGGGCAAGGGCATCGAGAAGCGGCTGAAAAAGATCGACCGATACCTGGAAGAGCTTGGAAATTATTAAAAAATCTGGTATAATGATAAAAATGCGATCGGCACGGGCGCCGCAGGATTCCTGCGCGTCCTTTTTTATGTCCGTATCAAACGTTCTTATCTCAAGAAGAAAAGGAGGCGTATCTTCCATGAGTGCATTTGAAAAAATCAACAGCGGATTCCCCGGGATGGACGCTTTGTTAGATCACATCCGCATGGGGGACAATGTGGTGTGGCGTGTGACTACGCTGGAGGAATTCAAATTTTTCGCGGAGCCCTTTGCCCGGCAGGCGATCCGGGATGGGCGCAACCTCATCTATATGCGGTTCGCCAGTCACGAGCCGCTGCTTGATCCCCAGTCTGGGCTTAAGATCTATGAATTCGATCCTGACAAAGGGTTTGAAGCATTTACTGTGGATATCTATCAGTGCATCGCCAGAGAAGGACGGGACGCGTTCTATGTCTTCGACAGCCTGTCCTCCCTTCAGTCCGCCTGGTATACAGATCTGATGATGGGGAACTTCTTTCAGGTCACCTGTCCCTTCCTGTTCCGCCTGGACACAGTGGCTTATTTCCCTCTTCTGCGCGGCCGCCATTCCTATGAGGCGGTGGCAAGGATCAGGGACACTACCCAGCTCCTTCTGGACGTGCACACCGGAGACGGGCTTTATCTCCATCCTCTGAAAGTATGGAACCGGTATTCTGCCAAGATGTTCCTCCCCCACTCCTACGATGCGAAAGACGGCACGTTCAGATCGGTGGAGGATGGCGTCGCCTTAAGCCGATACTATCAGCTGCTAGAGGAAGAAGAAACAGAGGTTACCGACCAGAACTATGACAGCCACGACCGATTCTTTTCCATGGCAAGGGAGGCATACCGGCAGGGCACCTTTGATGAGGACACGGAACAGCAGATTCTGGAGAGCACCCTGACCAGAGATCCCCGTCTCCAGAACATGATCAGGAAATACTTTACACCCAAAGATTATTTCCAGATCCGGGACCGGATGGCGGGCAGCGGATCCATCGGCGGAAAGGCCTGCGGAATGCTTCTTGCCCGCAAGATCATCCAGCATCATCTCCCCCAATACCGTGTCCATCAGGAACCTCATGATTCCTTCTACATTGGTTCGGATGTCTTCTATACCTATATCGTTTCCAACAACTGCTGGGAGACGCGCATCGCCCAGCGGACACAAGACGGGTATTTTGAGAAGGCCCAGGATTTGAAAGAGACACTGTTGTTCGGGAAATTTCCGCCCAACATCCGGGAGAAATTCCGGACTGTCATCGAATATTTCGGCCAGAGCCCGATCATCGTGCGGTCCTCCAGCTTTCTGGAGGATGGATTTGGAAATGCCTTTGCCGGGAAATACGAGTCTGTTTTCTGCGTCAACCAGGGTTCCCCGGAAGACCGTCTTCTTGCTTTTGAAAATGCGGTCCGCACCGTCTACGCCAGCACCATGGATATATCCGCCCTGGAATACCGCAGACAGCGCGGATTAGAACAGCACGACGAGCAGATGGCTGTGCTGGTCCAGCGAGTCTCCGGATCCTACCACGGTTCCCTGTTCTTCCCCTCCGCCGCCGGAGTGGGCTACAGTTATAGTGTTTATCGGTGGAATCCGGACATGGATCCTTCTGCCGGCCTTCTTCGGATCGTGGCGGGTCTTGGCACACGGGCGGTAGACCGGACGGAAAATGATTATCCCCGGCTGGCCAGCCTGGACCGCCCTGCTGTCTCCATGCAGGCCACCCCGGCAGACCGGCATCGGTTTTCCCAACGGAATATCGATGCTCTGGATACAGATCAAAACGCTCTGATCACCGTGGCCGCGGACACCTTGATGGACCAACTTCCTCTGTGGTATAAGAAAGCAGTCATGGAGCGGGACTATGAGGCAGAAGCGGCTCTGGAACGGATGAACCGGCGCAGGCAGGTCTGGTTTATCACCTGCCAGAAGCTACTGGAAAACAGGGAGTTCACTGATTTGATGCAACAAATGCTGCACATCTTGGAACAGGTCTACGAACATCCCGTGGACATTGAGTATACCGTCAACCTGGATGAGCAGGGACATTTTGTTGTAAACCTCCTGCAGTGCCGGCCGCTGTACACCGGCCGGCAGGGGAAGGCCGTAGAGATCCCTGCTCTGGAAGATAAAGACATCTTCTTCTCCCTCCAGGATTCCTCCATGGGGAATTCCACCAAAGAAAAGATCGATGTGGTGGTACAGATCGATCCCATCGCCTATTACAACTACCCCTACAGCCTGAAATCCCAGGCCGCCGAGGCGGTAGGAAGAATCAACCGTTTCTACCAGAAGAAGGGAAAGAATCTTCTCCTGCTGTCACCCGGCCGTCTAGGCACTTCCTCCCCGGAACTGGGCGTTCCCGTAAGATTTGCGGATATCTCCGGCTTCCGTGGCATCTGTGAGGTCTCCGACAGCCGGGCCGGGTATCTGCCGGAGTTAAGCTACGGAAGCCACATGTTCCAAGATTTGATCGAAGCAGACATCTTCTACTGCGCCATCTGGAATGACCACCGGACCAAAGTCTACCAGCTAGACCTATTCGCAGATTCCAAAAACCTGTTTCCGGATATCTGCCCGGACATGGAGCCCTTGTATTCCATGTTCCGGGTGACAGAACCGGAAGGACTGTATTATTGGAATGATCCAATGAGCGGCCGTGCCGTGTGCGGATGTCAATTTGGGCCGTGGTATTTTTAAAAATACCACGGCCCAAATTGAAAATACCCTGTCCCTTTTTAAAGGGTGTTACTTTTTTCGCAAACATAATT
>DXGF01000188.1 GCA_019114065.1 Candidatus Dorea gallistercoris | reverse complement strand
TGTTTTTTTGGAAACGGTTTTTTTAGAAACTATTTACAGAAACGAGGTATAGAGATGAAAAAGACGACAGAACTATTTATGGGACTTCGAAGTCTGTTCCGTCTGTATGACAAGATGCTGAAGAAGGTCTGCACAGAGCATGACCTTACCGTCATTGAGGCGGATATTGTCAGTTTCCTGCAGAATAACCCGGGAAAAGACACGGCGGCTGATATCGTGGAACTGCGTATGCTTTCCAAGGGGGCTGTATCAAAGGCGGTAGAGTCTCTGATACAGAAATTCCTTCTGGAAAGGGAGCCGGATACGGAAGACAGAAGGAAGATCCACTTGAAGCTGCGGTCTCAGGCAGGACCGGTGACAGAGAGTATCAACGAAGTGAGAGAAGAGTTCCTGAGTACCGTCCTGGAAGGCTTCACCAGAGAAGAACTGGAGACGTACACAGAATTTTTGCGCAGGTTATTTGCGAATACGAGAAAAGCGATGGAAGGAAGTGAGCAGGCATGAGACAGACAAAACAACAGACACAGACAGAGCAGCAGATACAGAACGACACGGACAAAGAATTCCTGCGGACAGAACCGCTGGGGAAACTGCTCCTTAAGCTGGCGCTGCCCACGGTGGCGGCCCAGCTGATCAATATGCTGTATAACATTGTGGACAGGATTTACATCGGTCATATTCCTGGCATCGGGGCGACGGCGCTGACCGGCGTAGGGGTGTGTATGCCGCTGATCATGATCGTCTCGGCGTTCGCGGCGCTGGTGGGATATGGAGGGGCGCCCAGGGCGTCCATTTTTATGGGAAAGCAGGATAAGGAATCCGCGGAGCAGACTCTGGGAAACTGCTTCTTACTCCAGATCCTGATATCCATCCTGCTGACTGTGGTCCTGCTGATCTGGAACCGAGATTTCCTGATGGCTTTCGGGGCCAGCGAGAACACCATCGAATACGGTGTCAATTATATGAATATCTATGCGCTGGGGACGATCTTCGTGGAGATCACCCTTGGAATGAACGCGTTTATTACTGCCCAGGGATTTGCGAAGACAGGAATGCTTTCTGTGCTGATCGGCGCGGTCGCCAATATTATCCTGGACCCGATCTTTATTTTTGGCTTTGATATGGATGTACGAGGGGCCGCGCTGGCGACGATCCTGTCCCAGGCCCTTTCCTGCGCCTGGGTCGTGCGGTTCCTGTGCGGGAAGAAGACGTTTCTTAAAATAAGAAAGAAGAATCTTAGACTGACGCCGAAGATCATCCTTCCCTGTCTGGCGCTGGGAGTGGCGACATTCATCATGCAGGCCAGCGAAAGCGTAATCTCTGTGTGCTTTAACAGCTCTCTTCAGAAATATGGCGGGGATATCGCGGTCGGCGCAATGACGATCCTTACAAGCGTTATGCAGTTTGCGATGCTGCCGCTCCAGGGACTTGGGCAGGGCGCTCAGCCGATCATCAGCTACTGCTATGGGGCCGGAGATCCTGGAAGAGTGCGGAGCGCGTTTAAGCTATTGCTCAAAGTCAGTCTGGGGTATTCTATCATGCTGTGGATCCTGGTCATGCTACTTCCGGGTGGATTTGCCGCCATGTTTACCTCGGACGGGCAGTTGATGGAGTATACGAAGGCCGCCCTGCGCGTTTATATGGGAGCGATGTTCCTGTTTGGCATACAGATGGCCTGCCAGATGACTTTTAATGCCCTGGGGAAAGCAGCGGAATCCATCATCGTGGCTGTCATGAGGAAATTTGTCCTTCTGATTCCACTGATCTACATTATGCCACATGTTTTCCAGGCTGATCAGACGATGGCGGTATATATGGCAGAACCATTGGCGGATACGGTCGCGGTAACATTTACTGCGGTTCTGTTTGCCGTTCAGTTTAAGAAAACACTTAGAAATATAAATTGATCTATAAAAGATATTTATAGAAGATAACAAATTTCAATTGTACATTTGGCAGATTCAGAGATAAAATCTTCTTTGGGTAAATAATTAGGCTGTGAACTGTTTGAAGATGAACAATCCCATGAAGAAAAGCAGGAGGTGTATCACAGAATGACAGAAGATTTTAAGGCGGAAGAACTGATCTTCATGACGAAGAAGATCGGCCTGGATCTGACCGCGCGGTTGGAAGCAAGTCTGAAGCATGAGAACATGAGCGGAGCCCAGGTCTATTTCATGGTATACATCTTAAGACACCACCCGGAAGGAACCTATCTCACGGAATTGTGCCATGAGATCGGGGTATCAAAATCTACACTTTCTACATTGATCAAGAAATTGGGAAAAGCAGGTTATATCACGTTCCGGGAGGATCCGTATGACATCCGCAGGAAAGAACTGATCCCTACGCCGAAGCTTGTGGAAGAAGGGGAGGAATTCCTGCAGAAGGCCGGGCAGATGGAAACAGAGATCTGCGATGCGCTGGATCCGGAGGAAAGAAAGCAGTTGTGGAAGCTTGAGCGGAAGCTTCTGTTGCATTTAGCCAGGGGAGAGCGCGGACAAATAAAAACAGACAGGAGGTTACCTTACAGTGAGAAAAGTTATACAGCAGCTAGGAATTTATAAGCGGGACACCTTTCTGTGTATAGGCCTCACCGCTCTTGAAGTGATCATGGAAATACTATTGCCCTTTGTTACCGCGATCATCATAGACCAAGGCCTGGAAGCAGGCAATCTTGGAGTTGTCTATTGGTATGGCGCGGTCATGGTGCTCATGGCGTTCTTAAGCCTGACATTCGGCGGGCTGGCAGGAAAGAACGCGGCAAGCGCAGCCTCCGGCCTGTCGGCCAATCTGCGGGAGGCGATCTACGCCAACATCCAGACATTTTCATTTTCCAATATTGACAAATTCAGTGTGCCCAGTCTAGTCACACGTATGACGACGGATATCACCAATGTGCAGAACGCTTTTATGATGGTGATCCGTGTGGCGGTGCGGGCACCCTTGAATCTGGTGTTCAGCTTTGCCATGTGTCTGATCATCAGCCCTCATCTGAGCGGGATGTTTCTGATCGCCGTTGTCTTCCTGGTGATCGTGATCGGCGCGATCATGGTGGTGACATTGAAGATATTCCGGCAAGTCTTCCGCAGATATGACGATCTGAACGCCAGCGTCCAGGAAAATGTGACGGCGATCCGGGTGGTCAAGGCCTTTGTCCGGGAAGAGCATGAGAATGTGAAGTTCGGGAAGGCCTCAAAGATGCTCTACGACCTTTCTGTCAAGGCAGAAAGTCTGCTGGCCTTCAACGCTCCGGCTATGATGGTGGCCGTCTACTTCTGTATCATCTCGGTGTCCTGGTTTGGAGCCAAGTTTATCGTCGGAGGTTCTCTGACGACCGGCGATCTGACCAGTCTGTTCAGCTATATCATGGCGCTGCTGATGAGCCTGCTGATGCTGTCCATGGTCATTGTTATGATCAGTATGTCCATGGCGAGCATCCGACGTATCAGTGAAGTCCTCAGCGAGACGCCGGATCTGACAGACCCGGAGGATCCGGTCATGACCGTTGCCGACGGACAGATCGACTTTAACAATGTGAACTTCTCTTATAAACATGGCAGTGGGAAAAACGCCCTGTCAGACATCGATCTTCATATCAAGAGCGGCGAGACCATTGGCGTTATCGGCGGTACAGGATCAGGCAAGAGCAGTCTGGTCAATCTGATCTGCCGGCTGTACGATGTGGATGAAGGCTCTGTCTGTGTGGGAGGCGTGGATGTGCGCAAGTATGACACAGAAGTGCTGAGAAATCAGGTCGCTGTGGTGCTGCAGAAGAACACCCTGTTCTCCGGCACCATCCTGGATAACCTGCGCTGGGGAAATCCGAACGCCACGGAGGAAGAGTGCATCGAGGCCTGTCAGGCGGCCTGCGCGGATGAGTTTATCGATCGGATGCCCCAAGGCTATCATACCTGGATCGAGCGGGGCGGATCCAATGTGTCCGGCGGCCAGAAGCAGCGGCTGTGTATCGCCCGCGCGCTTCTAAAGAAACCGAAGGTCCTGATCCTGGACGATTCCACCAGCGCGGTGGATACCGCGACGGATGCCAGCATCCGGGCGGCGTTTTCCAGAGAGATCCCCGGTACCACTAAGATCATCATTGCCCAGCGTGTATCCAGCGTTCAGTCCGCGGACAGGATCCTGGTACTGGATGACGGGAGGATCGACGCGTTTGACACCCATGAACATCTGCTGGAATCCAACGCCATTTACCAGGAGATCTACAATTCGCAGATCGAGGGCGGCGGAGACTTCGACCAGCCAGCATAAACCGGGAAGGAGGAGAATTGATCTATGAA
>DXGF01000187.1 GCA_019114065.1 Candidatus Dorea gallistercoris | reverse complement strand
CTGGGGCGTCTGCCCCAGAGACTGACGGAACAGGGTGCCGAAATAGCTGCGGTTTAGTCCGCAGTGCCGGGCGATACCTTCGACAGATATATCATTTTGGAAGTTCTGCTCGATATAGGTGATCGCTTCTTTGATATAGAAATCCTGGATCTTCCCGCTTGGGGCAACCTGGTA
This sequence comes from Candidatus Dorea gallistercoris, assembly GCA_019114065.1. Lineage (GTDB taxonomy): Bacteria > Bacillota > Clostridia > Lachnospirales > Lachnospiraceae > Massilistercora > Massilistercora gallistercoris. Next base: position 5,318 of record DXGF01000187.1, on the reverse strand, counting down.
AGGGGCAATGGAGCGGGTCAGATAATCCAGAAAGAGGAAACCATGCCCCAGAAGATGGAAGGGAGATTCTTTAGCATGATGCACGATATAGAGCATTTCTTCTTCCATTTTGCCGCGAAGTTCCTTAGAATGGGTGCGGTAGATAGGGGAACTCGGAGAAAGACCGGCAATCTGCAAAGCTTCCTTGATCCTGAGACCGTCGAATTCCAGCCAAGTGTATTCCCAGGGAAGATCGCGGTCCGCACAGTAGCTGCATATCTGTCCCGGAAACATCATAAAGCCCTGTCCCGACCGGATAGAATATCTCTTAGAGACCCCATTGCTGTCCTGCGCATCCAAAGTTCCGGTTCCGGAGATCACATAGTGGAACAGATAATGAGACTTGGCGATAGGACCGCAGGAATGAGCGGGAATACACTGTTCCCAGCCGCATTGATATAGGACAAGATCAATAAAATTTTCGTTTTCTAAGACAGAAAATAAGTAATTATCCATAACTCTCCCTCCCTCTCGTTTTATTATATACCAAAATGCTAGATTACTTCAATCTATAAGTAAAAAAATAGCATAAAGGAATGAAAACATAAAAATACGGGTATTTTAGCTGGCATATTGAGATGTTATAATAAGCTTATCATGCAAAAAAGGATTGCAGATGAGAGAAAGGAGAGAAATGACATGGGAAAGGGGAAAAAGGCAGTAAGCGTACTTTTAGTCGGCTGCATGATGGCCGCTATGCTCCTTGCGGGATGCGGAGACGGCAGTGACAGCGGCAAGACTGAGATTGAGATCATTCAGTACAAGATGGAAGCGACAGACTATTTTGACGCTCTGGAAGAAGAATTTAACGCAACCCATGATGATATCCATCTGACGATTGATTCACCAAACGATGCATCCACGATCATGAGGACCCGGTTCATCCGTGAGGATTACCCGGATATCATTGGTATCGGCGGAGACATCAATTATTCCTACTATGTAGATGCGGAGATTCTGGCAGATCTGTCCGATTGGGAAGGGATGGACAATATCAAAGAATCTTATATAGACATTGCGGAAGGTTTGGAGACGGTTCCTACAGATGGAACCTATATCGCCCCGTATATGGCTAATGCCGCAGGTATCCTTTACAACAGGGATATGTTTGAAGAGCACGGCTGGGAGATCCCAACTACCTGGGACGAGCTGATCTCCCTGTGTGAAGATATCCAGGCGGAAGGCATCCTTCCCTTCTATTTTGGATTCCGTGATACCTGGACCTGTCTGGCGCCATGGAACGCGATCGCGGTCGACCTGGCACCGGCAGATGTCTGCAAGCAGGTGAATAGAGGCGAGACCACCTTTACAGAGGAATACAGAGAAGCGGCGGAGAAATACATCCAGCTTATGGAGTATGGCCCGGACGACCCGGTAGCGTATGGGTATAACGATGCGTGTACTGCTTTTGCCAACGGTGAATCCGCCATGTATCCGATCGGAAGCTACGCGGTTCCGCAGATTCAGTCTGTAAATCCAGATATCAACATTGACTCCTTTGTGATGCCGGCCAGCGATGATCCGGCTGAAAACACTCTGAACTCTGGTATTGACCTTGGATTCTGCGTCACGGCAGCCTGCGAGGACAAAGAGGCGGCCTTTGAAGTTCTGGATTTCTTATATGAAGATGAGAATATCCAGGCATATATTGACGACCAGAACTCGATTTCCTGTAAAGAGGGAGATTATGAACTGGCTCCTATGCTGGATGGTATGACGGAATACATTGAGTCCGGAAATATGACCGACTATCAGGACCACTATTATCCGTCAGAAATGGCTGTAGACGCTATCCTCCAGACTTATGTGATCGATCAGGATACGGATGCGTTCCTGGCAAGGTTTGATAAAGACTGGGCACGCTACAACCGTGACACCATCCGTGCGGTACAGGAGTATGAAGAAGAAAACGGAAGCGCAGAGTAGAAAAGGAGTGGGGATAGAATGAAAAATAATAAAAAACGGACATACCTGCTGATCACAATACCGATCCTGGCACTGTTCGTGTGCTTTAACACCATCCCGTTGATCCGGGGTATTATGTATAGTTTTACTAACTTTAAAGGATTTGGTACCTACGACTGGGTAGGCCTTCGGAACTATATGGATCTGTTCGGAGATTCCCGTATCGGCGGTTCCTATCTGTTTACATTTAAACTGGCTGTCGTTGCTACGATCTTGACAAATGTGATCAGTTTGATCCTGGCGCTGGGTCTGAACAGCAAGATTCGGGCTAAAAGCTTTTTTAGGGCGGCATATTTCCTGCCAAACGTTCTTGGAGCGCTGGTAGTAGGTTATATTTTCCAGTATTTGTTTACCTATATCATCCCCGCGCTGGGAGAGATGATCGGAAGCCCGGTATTGAGTCAGAGCCTGCTTTCTAATGAGAATCTGGCCTGGTTCGCCATTGTGATCGTATGCTGCTGGCAGAATATCGCCATGAACACGATCATATACATTTCCGGATTGCAGACGGTTCCAGAAGATGTATATGAGGCGGGCGACCTGGACGGAGCTACCGGATGGAAGCGTTTCCGCCACCTGACATTCCCATTGATCATTCCATTTTTCACCATCAACATGGTTCTGTGTGTCAAGAATTTCCTGATGGTATTCGATCAGATCATGGCAATGACTCAGGGGGGGCCTGCGCAAAGTACAGAGTCCATCTCCTTCCTGATCTACAACAATGGTATGAAAGGCGGAGCATTTGGTTATCAAAGCGCTAACGCGGTAATCTTCTTCATCGTGATCGTGGCTCTTTCCGCCGCGCAGATGATGATATCCAGTAGGAAGGAGGAGCAGTTATAATGAAAGCGAAAATTGGATCTAGAACAAACTGGCCTGTTGTGATCCTGTTGATCCTGGGCTTGAGTACGACTATCTTTCCGTTATATATGGCGATCGTGATCGCTTTTAAACAGCCTTCTGAGATGACTAACAGTATTGCGGGGATACTTTCTCTGCCAAGCAACTGGAGTTTCAGCAATTTTGCGGAGGCCATGGAAGTAACGGATTTCTGGAGGTCTTTGAGCAACAGTATCCTGATCACTGTGGTTACGGTCGTACTGTCGATCCTGATTCATTCTCTGATGGGATATGCCATCGGAAGAAACCGGGCTCACAGCAAATTTTATAAATTCGTGTACTTATTCATTGTCAGCGGTATGTTCGTACCCTTTGCGATCCTGATGATGCCGCTGGCAAAACAGACGGCGGAATTAGGACTTGCAAATTGGGCTGGCGTTATTATCCTATATGTGGTATTCTATATGCCGATGAACGTCCTGCTCTATTCCGGATACCTGGTAAACATCCCGATCGCGCTGGAAGAAGCGGCGGAAGTGGATGGGGCCAGCACCTGGAGCACCTATTGGAAGATCATCTTCCCGATCATGAAGCCTATGCACGCTACTGTTGCTATCATTACAGCTTTGGCGGTGTGGAATGACGTTATGACGCCGCTGATCATTATGGCGGGTACTGGACAGAACACACTGCCGCTGGCACAGTTGAATTTCCAGACCCAGTTTGGAACAAACTACAATCTGGCGTTTGCATCCTACCTGCTGGCTTTGATCCCGATTTTGATCTTTTATGTGATCTGCCAGAAACAGATCCTGAATGGTGTTGTAAACGGAGCAGTGAAGTAATCAGAAAATATTTGACATCACAAGGAGAGCGCAAATGGGAATTGCATATCACGAAGGAAAAAGAATTTTCACACTGCAGACGGCAAATACATCCTATCAATTTCAGGTGGATGCCTATGGTTTCCTCTTACATTTGTATTATGGAAAAACGGTCTATGGAGATATGGACTATCTCTTGACCTATTATGACAGAGGGTTTTCTGGAAACCCTTACGATGTACAGGGGGACAGAACGTATTCCTTAGATGCTCTCCCTCAGGAGTTTCCGCAGCGGGGAACCGGTGATTTCCGGATTACTGCCCTTTCGGTGCAGAACGGTGATGGGAGCCAGTGCTGTGACCTGCGTTATAAAAGTCATAAGATCACAAAAGGCAAATATGGCTTAAATGGACTTCCGGCAGTCTACGCTTCCGAGACGGAAGCGCAGACCCTGGAGGTCCTGTTGGAGGATTCGGTGACCAAGGTACAGGCAGTTCTGCTGTACGGGGTTCTTCCAGAACAAGATATCATTACCAGGAGTGTCAGGATCATCAACTGTGGTCCTGACAGAATTTATGTAAAGAAAGCCGCTTCCGCGTGCCTGGATTTCTTGGGTGGAGAGTATGATCTGATCACCTTTTACGGCCGCCACGCTATGGAGCGGAATTTCCAGAGGAACCGGATCCATCACGGGAAACAGGCGGTCGGAAGCTCAAGAGGCGCTTCCAGCCATCAGTATAATCCTTCTTTGATCCTGGCGGAGCCGGGGGCGGATGAGACATCTGGAGGTTGCTACGGGATGGTGTTCGTCTACAGTGGGAATTTTGAGGCGGAGATCGAGAAAGACCAGTTTAACCAAACCCGTGCTGTTATGGGACTTTCGGAGGCGTTTTTCAATTATCCGGTGAAGGAAGGGGAAACCTTCCTTGTCCCGGAGACGGTGCTGACCTATTCCGGCCAGGGATTTGGAAAACTTTCCTCTAATCTGCACAGATGTTTCCGCAGACACCTTTGCAGAGGAAAATACCGCGATCAGGTCCGGCCGATCCTGGTCAACAGCTGGGAGGCGGATTATTTCCATTTTACAGGAGAAAGTCTGTGCCGTCTGGCAAAGGAGTCCGCGGACCTTGGAATCGAGATGCTGGTGCTGGACGATGGATGGTTTGGCAAGCGCAACGACGACAATACCAGCCTTGGAGACTGGCAGGTGAACGAAGATAAATTGGGATGTACCATGGGAGAGCTGATTCGGAAGATCAACGCTATGGGCATGAAATTTGGCATTTGGATCGAGCCGGAGATGATCTCTGAGGACAGCGATCTGTATCGGGCGCATCCAGACTGGGCGCTGAAGATTCCGCGGCGGAATCCGGTCCGGGCAAGAAATCAGCTTGTGCTGGACTTCTCCCGTAAGGATATCCGGGATTATGTATTTGACCAGATCTGTGTAGTCCTGGATGAGGGAGTAGAATATATCAAGTGGGATATGAACCGGAGCATCAATGACGTTTACTCAGCGATCGGCGAGGAACACGGCAAACTGCTCTATGACTATGTCCTTGGCGTTTATGAATTCCTGGAGCGGCTGATCCAGAGATACCCGGATATTTTGATCGAAGGGTGCTGCGGCGGCGGCGGAAGATTTGA
>DXGF01000186.1 GCA_019114065.1 Candidatus Dorea gallistercoris | reverse complement strand
TGGCTCTTCCATGGAAGCATCATGGAAAATATCCGCTATGGGAAGCTGGAAGCTTCTGACGATGAGGTCATTCAGGCGGCCAAGGCAGCCCATGTGCATCGGTTTGTGCAGACCCTTCCCGGCGGTTATGGAATGGAATTAAATGAAGAAGCAAGCAACGTTTCCCAGGGGCAGAAACAGCTTCTTACTATCGCGAGAGCGATCCTTGCGGACCCTAAGATCTTGATTTTGGATGAAGCTACAAGTTCGGTGGATACCCGGACGGAGGTGCTGATCCAAAAAGCCATGGATCATCTGATGGAAGGAAGGACTAGTTTCATTATCGCCCATCGTCTGTCAACGATCCGGGACGCGGACCTGATCCTGGTCATGCGGGAAGGAGATATCGCGGAACAGGGAACCCATGAAGAGCTCCTTGCCAAGAATGGATTCTATGCGGATCTATATAACTCACAATTTGAATCTTCGGATCTGACAGCATAAAAGTGTTGACATTCAAGTTATAAGTATTATAATAGAGAGTGCTTGCTCGGAGGGCAGATCATTCGAGGAAATGATAGGCTGGATAAGGCACGGACTGAAATGTCCGTCTCTTATCCGGCTTTTTTTATTTGAGAAGGAGGATGGGAAAATGGACTTTCTAAATGGAAAGATCAAGAACATTTATTTTAAGTATCTGGCAGCGGCGTTTGGGAGCACACTGATCACTTCGATCTATTCGATCGTGGACATGGCTATGGTGGGACAGTATCATGGCCCGGAGGGGTCGGCGGCCCTTGCGGTTGTGGCTCCGGTGTGGAATATTATCTACAGCTTCGGCCTTTTGATGGGGATCGGCGGGTCCGTGATCTTCAGTACGATCCGCGGGAAGGAAAAGGAAGGAGAGACCAGATCCAATGAATATTTCACCGCATCCGTGATCGGATCTGTGATCTTAGCCGTGATCATATGGCTGATCGTAGTTTTCTTCGACCGCCAGCTCCTGCTGGTATTTGGAGCCCAGGATGATACCCTGACACTGGCGAGGGAATATGTATGGCCGATCAAGTTTGCGATCCCGCTGTTCTTGTTTAATCAGATGCTGGCGGCTTATCTGAGAAATGATAAGAATCCGGCGCTTGCCACCGGCGCGGTATTAGCCGGAGGAATATTTAATGTATTTGGCGATTACTTTTTCGTATTTACCTGTGAAATGGGAGCTTTTGGAGCAGGGCTGGCTACGGCCATCGGTTCCGGGGTTACATTCCTGGTCATGCTGTCCCATTTCTTCCAGAAGAAAAATACACTCCGTCTGGTAAAACCGGAGAAAGTGGGGAGCAAGTTAAAAGAGATCACGGTGACCGGTTTTTCTACGTTCTTTATTGATGTGGCTATGGGTATCCTTACGATCCTCTTTAACCGTCAGATCGTAGAATATCTGGGCACAAGCGCGTTAGCTGTATATGGCGTGATCGTAAATATCAGCACCTTTGCCCAGTGCTGCGCCTACAGTGTGGGCCAGGCATCCCAGCCGATCATCTCCACTAATTTCGGAGCGGGCAAAGGAGACAGGATCCGTCAGATTTTAAAATATGCTCTTGGCACGGCAGGATTTTTCGCGCTGTTGTGGACCGGCCTCAGTCTTGGGATCCCAAATACGTTTATCCGGGTATTTATGACGCCGACCGCTGAGGTGCTGGAAATCGCGCCGGCTATTTTCCGGTGTTACGGGATTTCCTTTTTGCTTCTTCCATTTAATATTTTTTCCACGTATTATTTCCAGGCTCTGATGAAGCCCAAGGCGGCCTTTACCGTATCGGTGGCGAGAGGACTGGTGGTCAGCGGGATCCTGATCTACCTGCTTCCTGTAGTGGCAGGAGCGGACGCGATCTGGTTTGCCATGCCGATCACAGAACTGATCGTGGCTGTTTATATGGCGCGAAATATGATAAAATATACAAAAGAGTTAACATAACAGGAAGGAGTTGTGCGGCATGAATAAGATCATTACGATTGGCAGAGAATTTGGAAGCGGCGGCCGGGAGCTTGGCCGGAGACTGTCAGAAGCGCTGGGGATCGCGTACTATGATCAGGAGATCATAAGCGAGATTGTAAAAAGGACCTCGCTGTCTAAAGAATATGTGCAGGCCATCGAAGAACACCGTCCGGTGATCTCCTTCCCGATCCATATCGGAAGAAGCTTCTATCCGGCGCTGGACCCGGTGTTTGAGCAAAACATGGCGGTCTACCAGGAGCAGGCCAAGGTGATCGAAGAAATGGCGGCAAAATCGGACTGTGTGATCGTGGGACGCTGCGCGGATTATGTCCTGAGAGAACAGAATCCGTTCCGTCTGTTTGTCTACGCCGATATGGAGAGCAAGATGAAGCGCTGCCGGGCCAAAGGACCGGAGGATGAAAAACTGACTGACAGGGAATTGAGACAGAAGATTCAGGGGATCGATAAGAAACGGGCGAAATACTATGAGTTCTATACGGGTAACAAGTGGGGAGACAAGCTGAATTTTGACCTGTGCGTCAATACTACCCAGACCCAGATCAAAGAAATTGTTCCCGCGCTGGCGAAGCTATTGGGATAAGAAGGAGGGGCGTGTTTTTACGCCCCTCCTTCCTGACAGTATTCTTTTTTGATGGCTTCGATCAGGGCGATCACTCGTTTGTCCTCGATCCAGTAAAACACGTTCATTCCCTGTTTTTCCGAAGAAAGGATGCCAGCCGTCTTCATCTGATTGAGATGCTGGGACAGGGCCGAAGCAGTGATGTTTGGCGTGTGTTGATGGATCTCGCTTACAGTGAGCCGCCCTTTAAGCAGAGCGCATAGTATCAGCAGTCGGTGTTCATTCGCCAACAGCTTCAGCAGTTCCGCAATCTTTTTCGCACGTTCTTCCATCTTCTTTTGCCTTCCTTCCATTCCTTAATCTGCAGATTCCCTGTGTCATGGTTCCCATCGGACAGTACACGCACCAGGACCGGGGGCGGAACAATACCATTGTCACAAACCCTAGAACGGTGGAGGTGAGCATGACGCCGAAGAAACCGAAAGCGAACTGTCCCATCCATGGGGAGACAAAGCTTACGTCCGCCCACTGCCACGGAAGTTTGAACACCCACAACAGCGTTACGGTCTGGGAAAGCGGCGAGCCGGTAAACACTCGATAGGTGCTAAATAACATGAGACAGAACATCACCATGAAGAAAGTCAGAAATCCATAACGGAACCAGGGGCTGCGCAAAAACGCAGGCGGCGGGACATTCCTGGATAATTTCAGTTTTTCTCCCAGCAGGCCCAGAAGCTGGCCGCGCCCGCAGTAGCGGTTGCAGTAGGCCTTGCTGCCTCCGAATATGGCGATTAGAAGGGGGATCGAGAAAAACAACATCCCAAGCCACGCGAACAGGATATTAAAAAGACCTAAACACAGGTAACACAGTTCAGCGATCCAAAGATAATCCGACCATTTCTTTTTCTTTCCATTTTTCATCGCGCCGCACCCCTTTCTACGATATCAATGACCGCCGCGGGGCATACTTTTGCGCATTTGCCGCAGCCAATACATTTGTCTTCGTCAACATAGGCGGTAATGCCCCATTTGATCTGGATCGCTTCTTTTGGACAGACGCGCAGGCAGGTGCCGCAGGCGACGCACTCTTTTCCTATCTGGGAAATACGAGGTGATTGTTTCATAAGAGTCCTCCAAAATGTTTTGTGATATTTAAGTAATTAAGCAATTACTAATATAGTGTATATGTCTGAGTTTGTCAAGTTAGAACATTTTGAGCGGTTCCAAACGGATTTACAACAGGTGTTCGGCATGTTAAAATACAGAAGTAGGAAAGAAGAATTGTTGGAATATATAGACAGGAACCGGGAGTATTTTGAACATGTGGACGGGGAGACCTATCAGGCAATGCTGGAGAATGGCCTTTCTTCCACTGACATCAAGAGATACACGGGGGTCACGGATCAGGAGATCCTGTTGGCGAAAGACAGACAGGGGGCCAGATAAGGATATGAAGGTGTTGGTGATCGACGGTCAGGGCGGAGGCCTTGGCCGCCAGATAATAACGGCGGTAAAAGAGCGTTTCCCGGAGGTGGAGGTGCTGGCGGCAGGCGCTAACAGCGCGGCCACGAACGCTATGCTCCGGGCGGGGGCAGATCAGGCGGCTACAGGAGAGAACGCGGTGCGGGTAGCCTGCCGCAGGGCAGATGTGATCATGGGGCCGGTAGGGATCGTGATCGCAGATGCTATGATGGGGGAGATCACACCTGGGATGGCAGTGGCGACAGGACAGAGTCAGGCAAAAAGAATCTTGCTTCCGGTGGGCCAGTGTGATAACATGGTAGTTGGAATTTCGGATATGCCTATGGCGAAAATGGTCCAGCAGGCGGTAGACCTGCTCGGTCAGCAGATCAGATAGAAGAGAAAAGTTTATAGCAAGAATGATACGAAGGAAGGGATCAGTTCAAGAAAAGGCTGATCACTTCCTTTTGGATTGCGTGAGATGGAGGAGACGGCATGTGGGTTGTAGACAAATATATTGATTATGTCAGGGAACAAGCGATCGAGCATCCAGAGCAAAGCTGGGGAAAGATGCTGCTTGGTTTTCAGGCAAATAAGCTGCGGACAAAGATCCTGCCCAAAAAGGGACTGGCAAAGGGGTATCAAAAACTGGAAGCGATGATGATGGCCTTCGTGGCGGATGCCTTAAGTCATTCAGAAAGCTATGTGTGGGGAAATATCTTTTCTCCCTGCGAGATCATCGGCTGTTTCGGTCTGAGTACACTGTCCATTGAATGTCTGGCTTGTTATTTAAGCGGTTATCATCTGGAGGATCATTTTATCGATCATGCTCAGAATACCGGGATCGCTCCTACCTTGTGTTCCTATCATAAGACTTTTGTGGGAGCCATCGACAGCGGCGCCGTCCCGGTGCCGGAGTATGCGGTCACTACGTCCATTTCCTGTGACGGGAACCTGAATACCTTCCGGTATCTGGAGAAGAAACGGGGCGTGCCCTTTACATTTTTGGATGTGCCATACGGGGATGATGAAGCTTCTGTCGATTATCTGGCCCGCCAGCTTCAGGAATTCGCCCGGGAATTGGAGGACCGGTTTGGAAAGAAGTTTGAGGAAAAGAAATTGAGGGAAGCACTGGAGATTGAAAATGAGACCCGCAGGGAACTGATGCGGTTCTTCCAGATGCAGAGCGAATATTACTATCCGGGAGAACTGATCAGCCATCTCTATATGATGATGGGAATGCATCTTTTGATCGGGACACAGGAATTCCTGGATCTGATCCGCTTTATGATCGAGGATATCAAGACGTATCCCAGATTCCAGGGGAAAAAGATCTTATGGGTGCATCTGCTCCCCTTTTACCAGGAAAGCCTGCAGCAATGTTTCAATGCCAATCAGAAATATCAGATCATTGCCAGCGATATCATCATCGATTCGGTGGAAGAGCTGGACCCATCCAGACCATTCCACGCTCTGGCCAAGAAGATCATCCGCAATATGTACAACGGGTCCTATTCCCATAAAGCGCGGATGGTAGGGGATCTGGCGGATACCCTGGAGCCGGATGCGGTGATCCAGTTCTGCCACTGGGGCTGTAAACAGTCTTCCGGCGGAAGTGTTTTATTAAAAGAAGAAATGCAGAAGAAGGGAATCCCTATGCTGATCCTGGACGGGGATGGCATCGATAAGCGCAACAGCCACGACGGCCAGATCAAGACCAGACTGGAAGCGTTTTTGGAAATGCTGGATGCGGAAGAAAAGAAAGAGGAAGCGGTATGATAGGATATATTTGTAAATACGCTCCCATCGAGGTATTTGAGGCCATGGGCGCCCGGATGGAGCGGATCGAACCGGATGTGACGAATTTTAATCAGGCAGATATCAAGATGCATCCCAATATCTGCAGTTTTGCCAAGGGAGTGCTGGAAGAAGTCACGGAGAAGGACTATGAGGGGATCATCCTGACCACCTGCTGTGACAGCATCCGGCGGCTCTACGATGTGCTGAAAGAAGAATATCCTCAGAAATTCATCTATATGCTGGATACACCCCGCCTGGTAAAGGAAGCCGGGGTCGCGCTGTATGAACAGCGGATCCGGGCAATGATCCAGGCATATGAAGAATTCTCGGGAAAGAAATTTAAGGAAGATGTATTTCTGCAATATATAGAGGAAAAAGAAGAACAGCGGCAAGTGGGGATCAAGAAAGGGAGCCTGAATATCGGGATCCTGGGCGCAAGGGCCAACGACAGCATCAAGAAGATCCTGAAAGAAAAGGAGGTCAATGTGGCCTTTGACCTGACCTGTACCGGCCTTGGGAGAAAGATCCTCTACAGCCGTCAGGAACCGTTGAAAGAATATGCCAGAGGGCTTTTAAGCCAGTTCCCCTGTATGCGGATGGAGCAGGCGGCAAATAGGGATGAGCTGATCCGGCGCTACGGGGACAGCGTGGACGGGATCATCTACCATACGGTACAGTTCTGCGACAATTACGCCTATGAGTATGCCTGGCTGAAGGAATGGCTGGGGAGGCCTCTGCTGCTTCTGGAGACAGACTATACCAAGCAGAGCTACGGGCAGATATTGACGAGGATCGAGGCATTTCTGGAATCCCTGGGCGGGGAAGTGAGAAAACCGGTGAAAAAGAGGAAGGGAGAAGGCGGCATGTATGTACTTGGAATCGACAGTGGATCTACGTCTACCAACGCGGTGATCATGGATCAGGATCGAAAGATCACGGCGTTTTCGGTGGTGCGGACCGGAGCCAAATCCGGGGAGAGCGCGGACAAAGTATTACGGGAGGTTCTTGAGAAAGCATCGCTTTCCAGGGAGGATATCTCCTGGATCGTATCAACCGGATACGGGCGGGTCAGTATCCCCTTTGCGGATGAGAACGTAACGGAGATCAGCTGTCATGGCAAGGGAGCCCATTATTTTAACCCGAGGATCCGAACGATCCTGGATATTGGGGGGCAGGACAGCAAAGCGATCCGCTTAAGTGGAAACGGGGAAGTCAAAGACTTTGTCATGAATGATAAATGCGCGGCCGGGACCGGGCGGTTTCTGGAAATGATCGCCAGGACCCTGGAGATCAGTCTGGACGAACTGGGAGCTATCGCTCTTACTTCCACGGAAAATATCGAGATTACCAGTATGTGTTCGGTCTTCGCGGAGTCAGAAGTCATCTCTCTGATCGCAAATAATAAAGAGAAGAATGATATCGCCAACGGCGTCTGCGGCGCCATCGCCAACAAAGCCTACGGCCTTCTGCGCCGGGTGGGGCTGGAACCGGATTTCATGATGACCGGCGGCGTGGCCAAGAACCCGGGAGTGGTGCGGGCCGTGGAACAGAAGCTGGGAGCAGGGCTTTATATCTGTGAAGAGCCGGAGATCGTGGGGGCCGCGGGAGCGGCGCTGTACGCTCTGGAACAGTTAGAAGGATAATAGATTCTCTTGCGTCTATGCAGGCAGTATGTTAATATAGAAGACGGAATCCGGCAGGAAGCCGGAAGAATGGCTGAAGCCACTGGCAGAGAATAGATTGATCAGAACTTTTTGGATACTAGGAAGCAATAGAGATATCAGGAAGATATCTGTTTTCAGAAGGAGACAGGTATCTTTCTTTTTGTTTTGGAGGGAAGATTTATGACATTGCAACAATTTTTTCGGCAGGTCCCCAAAGCGGCCGTGGCATTCTCCGGCGGGACAGATTCCGCCTTCCTTCTGTGGGCCGCGAAGAAGTATGGCTGTAAGGTCCGAGCCTATTATGCAAAAACGGCGTTTCAGCCGGAGTTTGAGCTTTGGGACGCCAGGAGACTTTCCAAGAGACTGGAAGTTCCCCTGACAGTGATCCCGGCGGACATCCTGGCAGTCCCGGAAGTGGAAGAAAATGGCCCAAGGCGCTGTTATTACTGCAAACGGGCATTGTTTTCCAGGATCTGGGAAGCGGCAGAGAGGGATGGACATACCGTCCTCCTGGACGGGACCAACGCCTCCGATGATGCCAAGGACCGGCCGGGGATGAAAGCGCTGCGGGAATTGGAAGTCCGTTCGCCCCTGCGGGAATGCGGCCTGACCAAGGAAGAAATCAGAAAGAGGTCGAAGGATGGGGGACTGTTTACCTGGGACAAACCGGCGTATGCTTGTCTGGCAACCAGGATCCCCACGGGGACTAAGATCACCGGAGAAGATCTGCACAAGGTAGAAAAGGCAGAGGCGGCGCTGGCAGAACTTGGGTTCGCGGACTTTCGGGTACGGCTGTTCCAAAAGGCCGCGAAGATCCAGGTGACAGAAGATCAGCTTCCCCTTCTGCTTGAGAAGCGAGAGACGGCCCTGGAGCGGTTACAGCCATGGTTTTCGGAGATCCTGCTGGATCTGAATGCCCGGGAACCAAGCAGGTAGGATGGAGAGATTGTGGCTCACAGCCACTAAAGAAGGGAGAAAAGAGCATGGATAATAAGCAGGAGATCCTGGAACTATTGCGCAGGGTGGCGGACGGTTCGGTGTCGCCCCAGGAGGCGCTGCTGGATCTGAAGGAAGCGCCGTTTGAGGATCTGGATTACGCAAAGATCGATTTTCACCGCGGGGTCCGCCAGGGAGCGGCGGAAGTGATCTACGGCGCGGGAAAGACGCCGGAGCAGATCCTTGGGATCGTGGAGAAAATGGGAGAAAGAGGCTGTCGCAACATTTTGGTGACCCGGATCGGCCGGGAGACGGCGGACTACCTGACTCAGGCAGTGCCCATAGATTACTATGAGATTCCCCGGCTTGGGATCGCGTTTCCAAAAGAGCAGGAAAAGCGGGGCAATATCGTAGTAGTGACAGGAGGGACCAGCGATATGGCGGTGTCTGAGGAGGCGGCGCTGACGGCGGAAGCTATGGGAAATCGCGTGACCCGGGTTTATGACGTGGGTGTGGCGGGGCTGCATCGGCTACTGGCGAACCTGGATGTACTCATGCAGGCCCGGTGCGTGATCGCGGTGGCCGGGATGGAGGGAGCTCTTGCCTCGGTGGTAGGCGGCCTGGTGGACTGCCCGGTGATCGCGGTTCCCACCAGCGTAGGATATGGAGCCAGCTTTGGAGGCCTGTCAGCGCTGTTGTCCATGCTGAACTCCTGCGCCTCTGGCTGCAGCGTGGTCAATATCGACAATGGATTCGGCGCCGGATTCTTGGCCAGCCGGATCAACCAAATGGAAGGGATCAAGGAGGAGTAAGCGATGAAAACATTGTACATAGAGTGTCATATGGGAGCGGCCGGAGACATGCTGATGGCGGCTCTCTATGAGCTTCTGGAAGATCAGGAAGGATTCCTGGAAAAGATGAACAGCCTGGGCCTGCCCGGCGTAAGGCTGGAGGCGGCCCAGGGAAAGACCTGCGGGATCGCGGGAACCCACATGCGGGTGACGGTCCATGGGGAAGAGGAGACCGAGC
>DXGF01000185.1 GCA_019114065.1 Candidatus Dorea gallistercoris | reverse complement strand
GCTCACAGACGATTCCCTTCTCGTATTTCTCAGACTCCGCGTAGGTCGCTTTATAGCCAAGCCCTTTCTCATTCAGGGCCTCCTTTGCCTCCTCCTCTGTCATGCCTACCACATTCGGCACTTTGACCCGGCTCTCGGACTCTTCCGCCGTAGTCCCGGAACCCCACGTCTGGAAAATCCCGGCCGCCCGGCCGATGGTAAAGATAATGATAAAAATGATGATCACAGCCACCACGATCATCAGGATCTTCATGACTTTATTCATCCTGGGGTTGACATCTTCACCGCCTTTCCGGCCTTTGCCGTACTCGTCTTCGTCGTCCTCCCCATATTCATCTACATCGTATTCATCCTCACCATACTCGTCCTCATCCTCATCCCCGTATTCATCCTCATCATACTCGTCGCCGTACTCATCTTCATCCTCATCCCCATAGGTATCCCGGATATCATCCAGTTCTTCGTCTGTGATGATGACTGTATCTGCGTTTCGAAGAGGGGGGATCACAACAAAATCACCGTCCGGGTCCACCAGAGAGCGCTTTAGATCCCTGATCAGATCGTCCGTGCTCTTATATCTTCTCTCCGCGTTCTTCTGGGTACATTTCAGAATGATCTGCTCCAGGCTGTATGGAATGTCCGGAACCAGTTCTGACGGAGGCGTGATCTCCTCCTGCAGATGCTTGATGGCGACAGATACAGTAGAATCGCCATCAAAAGGCACTTCCCCCGTCACCATCTCAAAGAGTGTGATGCCGATGGAATAGATATCACTCTTGGCATCACTGAATCCTCCCCTGGCCTGTTCAGGGGAGGTATAGTGGACGGACCCCATCGCGTTGGAGCTGATGGTATTGGAGGTCACCGACTTGGCGATCCCGAAGTCCGTCACCTTCACTTTCCCGTCTTTGGAAATGATCACGTTCTGAGGCTTGATATCCCGGTGTATGATCCCCGCGGCGTGAGCCGCTCCGATGCCTGTACACATCTGGATCGCGATGCTTATCACTTCTTTGTGGGACAGTCTGCCTTTCCGCTCGATATATTCTTTCAGGGTAATGCCCTCTACCAGTTCCATTACCATGTAATAAAGGCCCCTGTCTTCTCCTACATCATATACATTTACAATATTCGGGTTCATGAGCCCTGCCGCCGACTGGGCCTCGGAACGGAACTTCCGCACGAAATCCTCGTCCTCCCGAAATTCTTTCTTCAGAACTTTGATGGCTACGTAACGGTTCAGCTTGGTATCTCTCCCCTTATACACATCCGCCATACCGCCCGCGCCGATCTTACTCAGCACCTCATATCTTTTTCCCAGAAAAATCCCGTCTTTTACCATGTACTACTCACCTCATCTGCCAGCGGCTCTGCCATAACAACCCCTATGTTATCTCTTCCGCCATTGCTGTTTGCTTTCTCGATCAACATCAGCACCGCTTCCACAATGTCCCTGGCGCCCTTTACAATATCAAACATATCTTCATCTTCTACCATGTTGCTGAGTCCATCTGTGCACATCAGGATGATATCGCCCTTCTTCAGCCGGTATTCATAGATATCAGCCTCCACCTCTTCTTTCACACCGATGGCCCTTGTGATGATATTCTTATCCGGATGGTTCTTTGCCTCCTCCGCCTTGATTCCGCCCAGTCTTACCATCTCCTCCACCAGAGAATGGTCTTTGGAAATCTGGCGGATCTTGTCATTGATCAGATAGAGACGGCTGTCTCCTACATTTGCGAAATAAAGCGTATTCCCAACGATCGTCCCTGCCACGAGGGTCGTCCCCATCCCTTCCAGCTTCACATCTGAATGGGCCGCTCTGATCAATTCATGGTTGGCCTTTGTGACAACCCCCCGCAAAATCTCTTCCGGTTTGTCCAGTGAGGTATGTTCCAGTTCTTCCCTTAAGATCTTTACCGTGTATTTAGAAGCGAAATCTCCCGCCTTGTGTCCGCCCATTCCATCTGCGACCACAAGAAGATTCGGAAACGGCCCGATGGGCTTATCCGTCACATATACATAATCCTGATTGATCTCCCGCTTTCTTCCTACGTCGGTTTTTGCGTATAATTTCATCTAGTACTCCTTTTGTACGGTCTGATACCGTCTCCTCAACTGGCCACAGGCTCCGTCAATATCGGAGCCTCTTTCCCTTCTTATAGTAACATTAATTCCGTTTTTTTCAAGTTTATTTTTGAATTCCTGGGCATTTTTACCATCCGGGCGCTGAAAATCCCGTTCTTTGATCGGATTCACCGGTATCAGGTTCAGATGACAGTTCCTGGGCCTTAAGATCTTCGTCAGTTCCCGGATATCGGCATCCCTGTCATTGACGCCTTTGACCAGGCTGTACTCAAAGGTGATCCTGCGGCCTGTCTTTCTAAAATACTCATCACATGCGGCAAGCACCTCAGAAAGAGGGTATTTCCCGGCTATCGGCATAAGTTCCTGACGCTTTTCCTGGGTGGAGCCGTGCAGGGACAGGGCCAGGGTGATCTGCAGGCCCTCTTCTGCCAGACGATAGATTCCGGGAACGATCCCGCAGGTGGAAGCCGTGATATTCCTCTGGCTGATATGCAGCCCGTGGGAATCTGTGATCATATGGATGAATCTGACAAAATTCTCATAATTATCCAGAGGTTCCCCTGTCCCCATCACCACAATGTTCGAAATCCTCTCTCCTGTGATCTTCTGGATCTGGTAGACCTGCCGGAGCATCTCAGAGGGCGTCAGAGAACGTTCCAGCCCGCCGATCGCAGAGGCGCAGAACCGGCAGCCCATCCTGCAGCCCGCCTGAGAAGAGATGCAGACAGAGTTTCCGTAATCGTATTTCATCAGAACACTCTCGATCCGGTTCCCATCATCCAGTTCAAACAGAAATTTCTCCGTGGGATCCTTTCGTGAAATCTGGCGGGCCACAAGTTCCATTTTCCGGATCTTATATCCATTATCCAGGCGTTCCCGAAGACTTTTGGAAAGGTTGGTCATCTCCTGAAAATCACCGGCCAGTTTCTCATGAAGCCAGGCATAAATCTGTCTGGCCCGGAAAGGCTTCTCGCCAAGGTACTGTACTTCTCTTGTCAATTCCTCCAGGTCGTAAGAGACAATATCTTTCTTATCCATGGCTCTCCCTCTTCAATACCGCGATATAGAAACCGTCTCCACCGTCGATCCCCGGCAGCATCTGCTTCTCCTTTATCAGCCGGAAGTTGGGACACGCCTTCTGAAACCAGGCGGCGTTCTCTTCGTTTTCCTTTTTATGTATGGTGCAGGTGCTGTAGACCAGTGTTCCTCCTGGCTTGACATAAGCCTCCACCGTGGAAAGGATCTTCCTCTGCAGGAGGACCAGTTCTTCCTGCTTCTTGGGCGTCATCTTATATTTCAGATCTGGCTTTTTCCCCAGCACACCGAGGCCGGAGCAGGGAAGGTCTGCCATCACGATATCCGCTTTCCCTTCCGCCTCCTGGTCAAATACAGTGGCGTCCCATTTGACTGCCCGGATATTCGTAAACCCGGTCCGGGCTATATTCTCCTCCAAAAGCCCGATCTTGTAGTCTGTCAGATCTCTGGCCTCTACATGCCCGGTGCCTTTTAGCATCTCTGCCAGGTGGATGGCCTTTCCTCCTGGCGCCGCGCACACGTCGATGACATAGTCGCCTTCCTCTGGCCCTGCCCACAGGGCCGCCTGCATGGACGTAATATCCTGCACATAGAACAGGCCCTGCCGGAAGCTCTTAAGTCCCGCCACATGATCGTATCCGGTCAGGTAAAGCGCACAGGGGACCGTCTGGTCCGGCCGGGCTTCCACTCCCTCCCGACCCAGGATTTCGATCAGTTCTTCTCTATCGATCCGGCTTTCATTGCATCGGACACATAAGGGGCGTTCTTCCAGAAATGCTTCTCCTACGCGCGCCGCCGTCTCCATTCCATATTCCTGGATCCACTGGCCGGCCAGCCAGTCAGGAAGTGAACAACAGACAGAAAGCCAGGTCTTGGGATCGGTTTCTCTGGACGGATATCCTACGGAGCCGATGCCCCGACTGATGTTTCTGAGGACTCCGTTCACAAATCCCTTCAGACCCGCGAATCCCTTTTGTCCCGCTAATTTCACCGCCTCGTTGCACACAGCGCTATTGGGGACCTTGTCCATATATTTGATCTGGTAGACACTGCTCCTTAAGAGCATCCGGATCACCGGCTTCATTTTGTTGACCTTCACTTTGGAAAAATGATTGATGATATGGTCGATCTCGATCATGCGTTCCAGCGTGCCGTTTACCACTCTCGTGATAAACGCACGCTCCTTTTTATCCAGATACTGATATTTGTCCAGAACTTGTTTCAACGCGATATGACTGTATTCCCCATCCCTGACGATCAAAAGCAGGGTGTCAAGGACCAGCCCTCTGATATTTTCCCCTCGTCCCATTCTCGTTCTCCCCGTGTCCTTCCTCTGATCTTCTAGTCTCTTCTGCTGTTGGCCAGCAGGATGATCCTAAGAAGCTGCAGGATCGAGGCCGCGGCTCCCGCCACATAGGTGAGAGCTGCCGCGGACAGGACCTTCCTGGTGTCTCTGAGCTCATCCTCATAGAGAAGACCGGTGCTCCCCAGGACGCGGACCGCCCGGTTGGAAGCGTCAAACTCCACCGGAAGCGTCACGATCTGGAACAGGACCGCCAGCGAGAAGGCAATGATCCCCAGATTCAAAAACATCATAGAGGACTGCCCGGTAAACAAAAGGCCGATGATGATCAAAGGCCAGGCGATGGTGCTCCCCAGATTCGCGATGGGGACCAGAGCTCCCCGGAATCTGAGCGGCGCGTACCCGGTAGCGTGCTGGACCGCGTGTCCGCACTCATGAGCCGCCACACCGATAGCCGCCACCGACTGAGAATTATAAGTCGCATCCGACAGCCGCAGCGTCTTAGTCCGCGGATCATAGTGGTCCGTCAGATTCCCTGATACATGCTCCACCCGGACATCATAGATGCCGGCGCTCCTTAAAACATACTCCGCCGCTTCCCGGCCTGTCATCCCCGAGCGGCTGCGCACACGGGAGTATTTGTTAAAGGTAGACCTCATCTTGGCCGAGGCCGCCAGACATATGATAACACCAATGATCACCAGCACATATGTGGGGTCAAAATACATTGGAAAATACATATCCATTCCTCCTTATCCAACTACTACATAGATATCGATCATATGATGCCTGCGGATCGTGACCTGACGCGCACTCTCACAATCCAGACACATCATATATATTATATATGAAAACGGACCAAAAAACCTAAAATTCATCAATATTTAATAAAAATATAATCTTCCCCAGTTCAGCCATACATAGTACGGGAGCAGAAATCATGCTTGCATGATTTTGCGAGCGGACTCATGTATGGGCTGAGTGCCCTCTTATGAGCAAAATTAGCCGCTTTGCGGCGGAGAAGCCCCGCAGGGGCGTTTTGCGAATGGGCGCTCCTGAACTGGCTCCCCATCTCCCTTATCCAAGTCTCATCCCTGTTTCCATAGAATATCCTCTGAGGAACGCGGCGGCATCCATCCGCTTTTTCCCTGGAATCTGCAGGGCCATCACCTTCAGCTGCCCCTCTCCCGTCTGCACAAAGAAGCCGTCCTTTTCTACCTTCACGATCGTCCCCGGTTCCGCGTCTCTTCCGCCTTCCCGGACTTTGGCCTCCCAGATCTTCATCACTTTGCCATTCCAATCGGTATAGGCGCTGGGCCAGGGATTCAATCCCCGGATCAGCCGCTCGATCTTCCCGGCCGGCCGGGCCCAGTCGATCTTGCCCATCTCTTTTTTCAGCATAGAAGCGTATGAGGTGGGACTTTCCCCCTGCTTGACAGGGGTGATCGTCCCCTCACGAAGCCGGGCCAAAGTCTCCACGCAGAGACTGGCTCCTGCCTTGGCCAGCTTATCGTGAAGACTCCCTCCGGTCTCGTCCGCTTCAAGAGGCACCTCTGTCTTGAGCAGCATATCTCCGGTATCCAGCCCCTCGTCCATCTGCATGGTCGTCACGCCAGACACTGTTTCTCCATTGATCACCGCCCACTGGATCGGCGCGGCGCCCCGGTAGTCGGGGAGCAGAGAGGCGTGTACATTGATGCAGCCATAGGGCGTCATTTCCAGGATCTCTTTGGGCAGGATCTGACCAAAGGCCACTACCACGATCACATCCGCCTCGTATTTCCGAAGTTCTTCTATATTTTCCGGTTCCCGGACCTTTTGCGGCTGAAATACCGGGATTCCATGCCGCAGCGCCGTCTCTTTGACCGGGGGAAACTGCATCTTCCCCCCTCTTCCCTTAGGCTTATCCGGCTGGGTCACCGCAAGGACTACCTGATATCCCGCCTGTATAAGGGCCTCCAGTGTCCCCACCGAGAATTCCGGCGTTCCCATAAATATCACTCTCATCTATTCTTCCTCCTCTGCCTGCACATCATGGAGGTCTCCTTCCACCAATTCCACGTACATACGGCCGTCCAGATGGTCGATCTCATGGCAGAGCGCACGGGCCAGAAGTTCTTCACCTTCCAGTTCGATCTCTTCCATGTCCTCATTCAGAGCTTTCACCTTCACATAGTTGGGCCGGGTCACGGTACCGGCTTTCCCAGGGACGCTTAAGCACCCCTCCTCCCCCGTCTGCTCCCCGGACGTTTCCAGGATCTCCGGGTTGATCAGCACGATCGGCCCTTCTCCTACGTCGATGACCACGATCCGCTTCAGGATGCCTACCTGGGGCGCCGCCAGACCCACTCCCATAGCCTCGTACATGGTGTCCAGCATATCTCCGATCAGGATCTTCGTCCGAAGATTCACCTTTGTCACTTCTTTACAGGGTTTGGTCAATACCTCATCTCCAAGTTCACGAATTTTGCGAATTGCCATTTTTCATCTCTCCTTTGATCCAATTTTGTCAAAATGTATGCATCGGGTTAAAATCAAACTGTATCCGGATCGCCTGAAATCCCCGGTTGATCTCAATATATTGTTCCAGAAGGTCCTTCGAGCGGACCAACGCCTGGTAATCCTCACTCTTGATATACAGGATCCTGCGGTAAAGGTCCCCCACCTTTCCCACGTAGGGGCTTGCCGGGCCGATCACCCGGAGCTGCTTCCCTTTATCCACACGCAGAGCAAATTCTTTCAGATAGTCCGCAGCCAGCTTCAGATGTGCTTCCTCCCGGCCCGTCATCAGGACCGCCAACAGCTGGCTGCAGGGCGGATAGCCCATGAGCGTCCGGTACTTCATCTCCTGCTCATAGAATCCTTCGTAATCCTGCCGGGCCGCCATCACAATACTGTAATGCTCCGGGTTGTAAGTCTGGATCACCACTTCCCCTGGCTCTTCTCCCCGTCCGGCCCGACCCGCGGCCTGAGTCAGGAGCTGGAAGGTCCTCTCCCCTGCCTGATAGTCGTCCGCGTAAAGCGATAGATCTGCGGCCAGCACTCCAACCAGTGTGACCCCCGGAAAATCATGGCCTTTGACGATCATCTGGGTACCGATCAGGATATCCGCCTCCCTGTTGGCAAAAGCGGACAGTATCTTCTCATGACCGTCCTTCTCCCTGGTAGTGTCCAGATCCATCCGCAGGATTCTGGCCCTGGGGAACTCCCTTTTCACCAGATCCTCGACCTGCTGAGTCCCTGCCCGGAATCCGTCGATATAAGGGGAGCCGCAGGAAGGGCAGCGTTCTCTGACCGGCTCTTCATAGCCGCAGTAATGGCAGACCATCTTTCCGCCCTTGTGGATAGACAGTGACACATCACAATGAGGACATTTTACCACATAGCCGCAGGCCCTGCAGGAGACAAATCCCGCATAGCCTCTCCGATTCAGAAACAGCATCGTCTGCTGCCCCTTCTGGAGACGTTCCTCTATAAGCTCCTTTAACCGGTCACTCAGGATGGAACGATTCCCTTTCTTCAATTCTTCCCGCATATCTGCCACGTATACGCAGGGAAGATCCTGGCCCACCGCTCTGCGCTCTAGTCTCAGCAGCGTATAGCTGCCCTTCTCACACCGATAGAAGGCTTCTAGAGATGGTGTGGCCGATCCAAGCACCAGGCTGGCCCCTTCCATTTCTGCCCGCGCCGCGGCCGTCTCCCTGGTGTGATATCTCGGCACCTGTTCGCTTTTGTAAGTGCCTTCATGCTCCTCATCGATCACAATCAGTCCCAAATTGGAAAATGGAGTAAAAAGGGCAGACCGGGGACCGATCATCACATCCACCTGCCCCCGCTTCACCCGCTCCATCTGGTCATAACGCTCCCCGGCAGATAGCCGGGAATTCAAGATAGATACCCGCTCCCCAAATCTTCCGTAGAAGCGGAGCACCGTCTGGTATGTAAGAGCGATCTCCGGGATCAGGACGATCGCCTGCTTTCCCTCCCGGACCACCGTCTCGATCATCTCCATATAGACTTCCGTCTTCCCGCTTCCTGTTACTCCATAGAGCAGATAGGTCTTTTGAAGGCCTTTCTTATAGTCTGTCTGAAAGGTCTGGATCGCCTGTTTCTGCTCTCTGGTATATTCCGGCGCCGCCGCCTCTGGCCTGGAAGATTTCACCGGATTGCGCAGCACCTGCTCTTCTCTTACCCGCAGGACCCCCTGCTCTTCCAGCGCCCGGATCACCGAAGCCGTCACATGCAGCTTCCTCGTGACCAGCTCGTAAGGCTGCTTTGGCTGGTCCAAAAGTCCTGCCAGCAGCCTGGCCCTGGCCCTCTGATTTTTCTTGAGATAGAGATCCAGCCTCTCTTTGGCCTCTCCCAGTCCAAGCACAAGCTCTACCGTCCTCAGGTTCCGGATTCTCTCCTTTTTCTTCACAGGCAGCACCGTCTTCAGCGCCTGGATCATGGTTCCCCCGTAATTTTCCTTCATCCAGGCCGCCAGCGCCACCAGCTTTGACTCAATGGCAGTTTTCCCTTCTGATTTGCGAAGAATGGCTTTGATTTTCCCCGGGTCATAATCCGTCTCCTTTGAAAATCCGACGATATACCCTGAGATCTCCCTGTCGTTCTTTCCGAAAGGGACCACCACTTCCATCCCCACCGCCAGTTCCTGTTCCAATTCTTTGGGAATCTGGTACTGGAAGATCTTATCCAGCTTTTCATGGGTAATATCTATGATAATATCAGCGTACATGTTCCTCCTTCAATTCTTCCAGCACTTCCCGGATCAGCACCCGCTCATCCATATCATACTTGACGCCTTTGATCTCCTGGTAAGTCTCATGGCCTTTCCCCGCCAGGATGATCACATCGCCTGGCTGACCGTGGGAGATGGCGTACTTGATGGCCTCCTTCCGGTCACAGATGGAAATATATTTCCCGTCCGTCTTCTTAATCCCGGTGATGATATCGTCAATGATCGCCTGAGGCTCCTCGAATCTTGGATTGTCGGAGGTAATGATCGTAAAATCTGACAGCCTTCCAGCCACCTCACCCATCTCATAGCGTCTAGTCCTGGACCGGTTGCCGCCGCAGCCAAATACAGTGACGATCCGCCCCGGCTCGTAGTCCCGCAAAGTGTGGAGCAGGCTCTCCAGGCTCATGGCATTGTGAGCGTAATCGATCATCAAGGTAAAATCATCCGACACCTTGATCATCTCGATCCGTCCCTTGACTCTGGCTGCCTTCAGAGCCTTCTGGATCTTCTCTTTCGGCACGTCAAAATGCCGGCACACCGCAATGGCTGTCAGGGAATTATAGACGCTGAACTCTCCCGGGATATCGATCTCCACATCGAAATCCATCAGCCCGGTCACATGGTATTTCACTCCCAGATATCCCGGCCTTGAGACATGCTCCACGTCTACTGCTCTAAGATCTGCTTCCGGGGAAAACCCAAATGTCTCGATCTGGCAGGTGGCACCCCGGAACACATCGTCAAACCACTGATCGTCAATATTTCCGATGCCGATCCTGCACTGCTTGAACAACAGGCCCTTACAGCGCTTGTAATCTTCAAAATCCTTATGCTCATTGGGACCGATATGATCCTCCCCAAGATTGGTGAAGATCCCGATCTCAAAGGGGATCCCCGCTGTCCGATGGAGCATGAGTCCCTGGGAGGACACCTCCATCACTACGCTGTCACAGCCTGCCTCCACCATCTGGGCAAAATATTTCTGGATGGTATAGGACTCCGGGGTAGTGTTGCTTGCCGGAATCGCCTGATCTTGGATCAGGGCTTCGATCGTCCCGATCAGTCCCACTTTATGTCCTACTTCCTCCAGGATCGATTTGACCATGTAGGTGGTGGTAGTCTTTCCCTTGGTCCCTGTGATCCCGATCACTTTCAGCTTTTCTGCCGGATAGCCAAAATACGCGGCCGACATCAGCGCCAGAGCATAGCGGGTATCCTCCACCCGGATCACCGTAAGGCCTTCCGGTGTTTCTACCTCCCGCTCCACGATCACGGCCGCCCCACCCTTCGCCGCCACTTCTCCTACATAAGCATGACCGTCTGAGACAGCACCTCTGATGCACACAAATACACTCCCCTCAGACACCTTCCGGGAGTCGTTGATCAATTCCCCTACCTCGATCTGGTCACTTCCCTGTACCACTTCATATTTCAGCCGCTCCAACAGCTTTGTCAGTTTCATATTCCTGGCCTCCAGTCATCTGTTTCTTTTCATATCTCCATTCCGCATCTATGATACCACGGAATCCAATATGGGGCAAAGCCTATTTTCGCCACGGATCACGCCTTGCCCTGAAATCCTTCTCCCACCACTTCGTTAGATTCCAAGACGATGGTGAACGCCTCTGGGTCTAGCTGGTGAGCCATTCGTTTCAATCCGTGGATCTGTTTGCTTTCACAGGCACAGACCACTACTTCCTTCTTCTTCCCAGAGTAGGCTCCGGTCCCCTCCAGGATCGTAGCGCTCCGGTCAAACTCCTGGCCGATCTGCCGGGCCATCCGCCCGCCCTGCTCCGTCACGATCAGCGCAAGCCTCCCCTGGCCGCTTCCATAGAGCACCTTGTTGATGACGCTTGCCAGAAGCCAGGTCACGATCACCCCATAGATCAGGCCGTCCATATCCCGGAAGACCAGGATAAATCCCAGGAAAATAATGGCCGCATCCTGGACAAAGGTGATCGTCCCCAGAGGCACGTGGGGATTCATTTTTCGGACTGATAGGCTGATGAAATCCTGTCCTCCGGTGGAGGACCCCCGCAGAAAAGCCAGTGCGTAACCCAGCCCGCACAAGACCCCGGTGCAGATCGCGGCCAGAAACCTTTCTCCTGTATAGATTGGAAACAAAGGCGCCACGTAGTCTGTCAGGATCGATACGATCAACGTAGTCTTGACCGATTTGAGAAAAAATTTCTTCCCCAGATATCGATAGCAGAAGACGGCCACCGGCACGTTCAACAGGACCGTTCCCGCTCCTACCGGCAGGCCGATCAAGTGATACAAGATCACCGCGATCCCGGAGAATCCAGCCACCGGGAAATCCGCATTCAGGGCGAAGTTGTAGATCCCCGCCGCGATCAGCGCTCCCGCCGCCAGGTCTGCCAGAAGATCGATCCAAAATTCCTTTCTAATCTCTTTTTTCATATATATCTCTCCCTTCTCACAGGTCCAAAAAAAGGCTGAAAACCATATAGAATATGATTCGCAGCCGCTCTTCTATCTATGAGTATATCTTGGAAAAAATTTTTCTGTCAATCCAGTTCCTTCAGCAGTGCTTTCAGGTAATCCCAGGTCTGGACGATGGATTCTTTGGACGTCCGTTCCTTGGTGGTATGCACCTGGGAAAGGTCCGGTCCGAGAGAGAGGATATCCGCATCCGGCTTCTTGTGACGCCAGTACTCGCATTCCAGTCCCGCATAGATGGCCTCCCCCGCAGATCAGAGATATCCAGCCGGGCCGCACCCGCCAGCCCCACCTCTTCTTCTATGGTAAAGATAAATTCCAGATCAGGATGAGGGATGTCCTGACTGTCCATCAAAGCCATACAGAACGCCACTCCGATCCCGTTATCCGCGCCAAGGGGCGTCCCTTTCGCATACAGATCCTTCTCGTCCTCCAACACCTGGATCCCGTCCTGGTACTGGTGGCCGCTGTCCTGATCCTTCACGTATACCATGTCCAGATGTCCCTGCAGGATCACCGGAGTTCCATCTTTCCGCTGACAGGCCGGCTTTTTGATGATCAGGCTTCCGTCCTTCTCCTGACGCACCCATAAGCCCCGGGCGGACGCAAAATCTCTTAACTGATCGCTGACTGCCTGCTCATCTCCGGAATCTCTGGGAATCCTGGAAATCTCTTTGAAATACTCGAATACTTTTCTCTACGCTCATCACTACGTACCTCCTGCTTCTTCGTATTTCTTTACCTGCTATTATACACAATGATCTCCAGATTTCAATTAAGAATCTCTCTTTTTTTCTCCCTTTGACAGACACCCCTTTTGGATCACCTGTTCCCCGTATTTCCGACGGAGTTTGCGCAATGCCTGATCCAGCTTTTCCTGCTTTTGTTCTTCTATCTTCTGCTTCTTCCGTTCTTCCTGATCTGCCTGGAATTCAAAGAGGCTGATCTGCTCCGGCTCTCCCTGTTCTAAGAGCTTGGAGCTTCGGATCCCCAGCAGCCGCACCGGCTGTCCATTCCACAATTCCCGGAACAGTTCCACGGCCGCCTGATGGATCTCCCGGTCCTGGTCAGAGGCCCTGATCAGCTGTTTCTGATGGGACCGGGTGGTAAAATCATGATACTTGATCTCCACGCTGATCATCCCCGCCTTATATCCGGCTTTCCTAAGCCTTCCTCCCACACTCTCGGCCAGGTCAGCCAGGATCTTTACGGCTTCTTCTTCTGTCACCGCATCCTTTGGAAGGGTGAGCGAATTGCCGATCCCTTTGGTCTCCCCCGGCTCCGGCTCCACCTCGGAGTCATCGATCCCATTGGCAAATTCCCACAGCTTGCGGCCATGGCTCTTCAGATGCAGTTCAATGAGTTTGGGATCCATCCGGGCCAAATCTCCAATGGTGCGAATCTCCAGCTTCTCCAGGGTACCTGCGCTGGAAGCGCCTGCCATGTACAAGTCCCGGATGGGCAGGGGCCACATTTTCTCCTGGATCTCTTTCGGAAACAGGGTGTGTACCTTGTTGGGCTTCTCAAAGTCCGAGGCCATCTTGGCCAGCAGCTTGTTGGTGGAGATTCCTACATTGACGGTAAACCCAAACCGGCGCAGGATCTCATCTTTGATCTCAAAAGCCCCCGCCACCGGTGAGGAGAACTGGGACGCGATCCCGTTGAAATCTAGAAAGCACTCATCCACGCTGACCTGCTCGATCCGGTCGGTGTAGGTGCTCAAGAATTCCATCAGCCTCCTGCTGTACTGATGATACAGCTCATGATCCGGCGGCTCCATCACTAGATTTGGACATTTACGAATGGCATTCGCCACCGGTTCCCCGGTACGAATGCCATACTTCTTGGCCGGGACAGACTTTGCCAGCACCACCCCGTGGCGGGTCTTCTGATTACCGCCGATGATGGAGGGGATCTCTCGCAGGTCCGTCTTGGCCCCATGCTTCAATTGTTCTACTGCCGTCCAGCTTAGATAGGCAGAATTCACGTCTATATGAAAAATAACAGTCACGATCATTGACTCCTTGCGGTTAATTTCCCATCCTGCGCATCGATGAGAATCGTCTCTCCCGCGCCGATATCGCCTTTCAGCATAAGCCTTGCGGCCAGCGTCTCCACATTCTTCTGCAGGTAACGCTTCAGTGGCCTTGCCCCGTAAGTGGGATCGTATCCGCCTTCTACCACTTGATTCTTAGCTTCCGGCGTCAGCTTGATGGAAATCTCCTTGTCCGCGAGACGTTTATTCACATCCGCGATCAACAAGTCAATAATGTCATAAATATTCTCTTTCGTCAATGGCTTAAACATGATCGTCTCATCCAGCCGGTTCAGGAATTCCGGGCGGAAGTTGGCACGCAGCTCTTCCATTACCGCCTCCTGCCGGTCCGGGCGGATAGTTCCGTCCTCCTGAATCCCATCCAGCAGATAGGCGGAACCGATGTTAGAGGTCATGATCAGGATCGTGTTCTTAAAATCTACCGTCCGGCCCTGAGAATCGGTGATCCGGCCATCATCCAGCACCTGCAGGAGCACGTTGAACACATCCGGGTGGGCCTTTTCGATCTCGTCAAACAATACAACCGAATAAGGCTTTCTCCTGACTGCCTCGGTCAACTGACCGCCCTCATCGTAGCCCACATATCCCGGAGGCGCTCCGATCAGCCTGGACACGGAATATTTCTCCATGTACTCACTCATGTCGATCCGCACCATATTATTCTCGTCATCAAACAGACTTTCCGCCAGAGCCTTGGCAAGCTCTGTCTTACCAACTCCGGTTGGCCCAAGGAACAGAAAGGAACCGATCGGCTTCGTTGGATCCTTGATCCCGGCTTTGGAACGGATGATCGCTTCTGTCACCAGTTCCACACCCTCGTCCTGACCAATGACCCTTTTGTGCAGTTCATCTGCCAGGTGCAGGGTCTTGTTCCGTTCGCTCTCGTTCAGCTTCGCCACCGGAATTCCCGTCCACCGGGATACGATCCGGGCGATCTCTTCATCAGTCACACTCTCATGGACCAGAGACCGGTCTTCGTCCTTGACTTTCGCCTCTTCCTCTTCCAACTGTCTCTGTAACTCTGGAAGTCTTCCATACTGTAACTGGGCGGCCTTCTCCAGATCATAGGACTGCTGAGCCCGCTCGATCTCTTTATTCACCTGTTCCATCTCTTCACGGATCTTCTGTACCCGCTCAATGCCAACCTTCTCGTTATCCCACTGGGCTTTCCTGCCGGCAAATTCTTCCCGCAGCTCCGCTAATTCCTGCTGTAAGTGAGCCAGCCGGTCTTTGCTCAGCCGGTCTTCCTCTTTCTTCAATGCCGCTTCCTCGATCTCAAGCTGCATGATCTTCCGCTGCAGCTCATCCAGTTCTGTAGGCATAGAATCCAGCTCCGTCTTGATCAGGGCGCAGGCTTCATCCACCAGGTCGATCGCTTTATCCGGCAGGAACCGGTCGGAAATATACCGGTCTGACAGCGTTGCCGCTGCCACCAGCGCGCCGTCTGTGATCTTCACTCCGTGGAACACCTCGTAACGCTCCTTCAATCCACGCAGGATGGAGATGGCATCCTCCACCGTCGGTTCGTCTACCATAACAGGCTGGAATCTCCGTTCCAGAGCCGCATCTTTCTCGATATACTGGCGGTACTCATCCAGGGTCGTGGCTCCGATACAGTGCAGTTCCCCTCTGGCCAGCATAGGTTTCAGCATGTTGCCCGCGTCCATGGCTCCATCCGTCTTTCCTGCTCCCACGATGGTGTGAAGCTCATCGATGAACAGGATGATCCTGCCGTCGCTGTTTTTCACTTCTTCCAGGACCGCTTTCAGACGTTCCTCGAATTCTCCCCTGTATTTGGCTCCCGCCACCAGGGCTCCCATATCCAGAGAGAAGATCGTCTTGTCCTTTAACCCTTCCGGCACATCGCCCCGGACGATCCGCTGAGCGAGGCCCTCAACGACAGCCGTCTTTCCAACGCCAGGCTCGCCGATCAGCACCGGATTATTCTTCGTCTTCCTGGACAAGATCCGTATCACATTTCGGATCTCCGCGTCCCGGCCGATCACGGGATCCAGCTTTTGTTCTCTGGCCCGCTCCACCAGATCGGAACCATATTTATTCAAAGTGTCATAGGTGTCTTCCGGGTTGTCGCTGGTCACCCGCTGGTTGCCCCGGACGGTAGACAATGCCTGGAGGAACCCGTTCCGGTCAATTCCCATCTCCCGGAAGATGGTCTTCATCTCCTTATTGGCATATTTGATCAGGGACAGAAACAGATGCTCCACCGATACATACTCGTCTCCCATCTGCTTTGCCTCATCCTCCGCATGGACCAAAGCGTTATTCAGGTCCTGGCCTACATACTGCCTTCCTCCCTGTACTTTCGTCCGTTTCCGTAAGGCTTCTTCCGCACGGTTAATGATCAGATTCTTGTCGATCCCCATCTTCTCCATCAGCTTCAGGATCAGACTGTCGTCCTGGGTCAGCAGCGCATAAAATAAATGCTCCTGCTCAATTTCCTGATTGCCGTACTCCATGGCTGTCTTCTCACAATCCTGGACAGCCTGTAATGATTTCTGTGTAAATTTATTTATGTTCATAGTGTCGTCCTCCTTTTCAGAGAGAAATTCTTGTTTGTTCTATTAACACTATAACAATATCATGTTTTGTTAGCCAGGTCAAGCCTCGAGTGCTAATTTCTTTGTTTTTTGCAAACCCAGTAAAATCAAGGGTTTGCAAATAATTTCATTACTATTTTGATTGGCTCTGTAAACAACAAGCCATGGCTTTATTTAGCGACTTTGGTTTAGATATCTCCAGTGCGGTCAATCTGTTACCCGTTGCTTGTAAGACATTTCCTAAATCCAATATAGGTCTGTGTATACGGACAGACCGCAAAACAAAGACCGCAAAGATCCGTCTCGATCCCGGCAGCCTCTTTCATCCGCTGTATCTGCATCCTTTTACAGTCCTCTTTATGAAACAATTCCTCTCTTTTCGTCTCCGGCCTCCAGAGGACCCCTGTCAACGCTCCCGCCGGACAACGGCTGACGCAGATTGTACATTCCCCGCAGCGGCTCTCTTTGACAGGCAGGTCAGCCGTGAGGGGAGCGTCCGTCACCAGACTGGAAAGACGGACCGCCCCTCCATATTCTTTCGTGACCAGCAGACAGTTTTTCCCGATCCAACCAAGCCCCGCTCTTGTAGCCACCGTTTTGTGAGGAAGGGTTGTTCTCCAGTCATCGTCTGTTTTTACAACCTTTGTTGTATTGGCAAACGCCTTCCAGCCTCTCTCCTTCAAGAATTCTTCCCCGGCAGATACGATTTCATCCAACTGCCTGTTAAGAGCATAATAGGCATCGCTTCTGTATGGAGCGGGGCTGGGAAAAAGCGGCGCAAATCTGTATTTCCCACGCCTTTATGATACAGGATATCAAAACGTCTATCGGAACATTCGATGTGTCCGATGACGATTACCTGTTCATGGAGCATTTTATCAAAAATGCGGTTTATGACGATTATGACCGTCTTGTACAGTTGTGCGACGCACTGGTGCTTCCGACTGGTTTTTGTCTTTTAGAAAAAAGACTTGTGGATGTCGCGATCCGCTATGGGACGCCGCCCGTCACTGTAGATCGTTGGAAAAAGATATTGGAGATCAAAGAACTGTTTGATGAAAAAATCGGCGGTTCCATTTATGAACTGCTTCCGGGAGTGATTGAAAACAGCTTTCGGTAACCGCCTTCTCAATCGTCAATACTCATTTTACAGGCGTATGATTATAATAGAGGCTTTAATTTTTCAATGAATAAATCCAGAGTGCCTTGATCTGCGGGCCCAAACGTTCAAACTCCCACAGCTTCTGCGTATTCGTCACACTGAAGGGATCGTTTACCTTGATCTTTCCATCCTGATACCCGGCCAACACGATAAAATGTCCTTTATCCGTGAAATCTCCCGGCCCCACACTGCAGATGATCGGATGTCCTGCCTGGAGTTCACTGGTAATGGCCGCCTCATCGATCACGCCTTCATAACAGGTGATCCCCCAGGCTTCACAGCCCTCACTCATCAGCTTCCAGTAGGTATTGTTTTCCTCATCCACATATCCGTTCTCCGTCCCATAGGAGGCTACACTGGCCGGCGTGATGGAAGCATTGCCCGTCAGGCCGCTGGCAACCATGGCAAGACAGGTGGGTCCGCAGCCGCTGACCGCCACGATACTCGTCCCGTAGGACGCGTATCCCCAGCGCTCATCCCACTGGATCAGCTCCGGGATCTGTCCCTTCACCAGGTCCCCGCCGATCGTCTGGGCAGGGACCGTGTCCTTCTTGACTTCATAGTTTTCTACGAATTCTACCGTTTCCTGGTTTTTATCCAGAAGTTCCACAACTCCGGCGGGATAGCCCCTTTCCAGCGCAGTCTCCTTTACTCTAGCCAGACGTTCCTGCGGTGTCTCTTCCAGAATCGCGCTCCCAGCGTCCTGAAGCGCCCCTTTCGATCCTTCTGCTTCAACTACAGCCCCGCTGGTCTCCTGTTCTCCCGCAGAGGACTTTAATATATATGTGACCGAGATTGCCACCAGCAATACCGCCAAACCTGTGATGATAAGGACCTGCCTTTTTACTTGCTGCTTTCTCCTGGAGTATTTCTTATCTTTCGTCATATAGACCTCTCCTTACGGAATTCTATTATACTATATCTTTTCCGCAGGAGGCAACTTAAGGTATTCTTAAATCAGCCGCAAGCCAGGGAAATCCATTGCGTTTCCTTCCGTCAAATACTATAATAAGACTAAATCCAAGAGCCAGGAGGCAGGATAGAAATGTTCCATTCTATGCATTATGTCTATGAAGTTTATAAAGAGCGAAGCTTCTCCAAAGCCGCGGCCAACCTGTATATCAGTCAGCCTTCTCTGAGCGCCGCCGTCAAAAAAGTGGAGGAGAAGATTGGCGCGCCCATCTTCGACCGCAGCGTCAGTCCCATCCAACTGACAGAATGCGGCGAGCAGTATATCCGGTCCGCAGAGGAGATCATGGGTATCCAGGAACGTTTTGAAAATTATCTGAATGATCTGAATGAATTAAAGACCGGACAGCTTTCCATCGGAGGCAGCAACCTCTTCGCCTCCTATATCCTGCCGCCCATGATCGCACAGTTTACACAGAAATATCCCTTGGTCAAGATCCATCTTACGGAGGCTGATACCCCGCAGCTTATGGAGCTGTTATTCCAGGGTTCTTTAGATTTAGTGATCGATAACTGCCAATTCCCGGAAGCTGTCTATCACCCTCATTTTCTTGCGGATGAGACGCTCCTTTTGGCAGTGCCTAAGTCCTTCTCTTCTAATCAGAAGACTGCCGCGTTTCAGTTAACACAAAAGGACATTCAGCGCGGGCAGCATCTGGATCCCGCCTTTCCCTATGTCTCTTTGCAGGAATTCCGTCAGGAACCTTTCATCTTCCTGCGCTCCGGCAATGACACCCGCTCCCGGGCAGAGAAGATCTGCCAGATGGAAGGGGTCTCCCCCAATGTGATCCTGAAATTGGACCAGCAGGTGACCGCCTTCAATATCTGTCGGTACGGCATGGGTATCACCTTTGTTGGTGACACTCTCATCCGGCATATCCCGAATGTGGATGAATGCTGTTTCTACAAGCTGGACAATCCGCAGACAAAGCGGAGCATCTTCTTCTACCACAAGCAGACCAAATATATGACCCGGGCAATGGCAGAATTTCTCAGAATCGCCGGACAGGACTAAGCCGTTATCCCTGGCGGAAGAATTCTTCAACCTGTCCCAGAATGATCTCCATGAGCCTTGTCCTGGACTCAATGCTGGCCCAGCCGATATGAGGTGTGATGAACAGACGCCTGCTATCCCGGATCCTCCTGAGCGGATTGTCCGGGCTCATAGGTTCCTTCCGCAACACATCCAGCCCCGCCGCCCGGATCTCACCTGATTCCAGAGCCTCTGTCAGATCTTCTTCCACAACGATAGGTCCTCTTCCCAGATTCAGGAAGATACAGCTTTTCTTCATCTTCCGAAAAGCCCTGGCATCGATCAGATCCTCCGTATATTGATCCAATGGCGCATGGACGGAGATGATATCCGAAGTCCGGAGCAACGTATCCAGATCCACCTGGTGATAGCCTTTCTGGGGCGCGCCCCCTGACGCTGAAGCGTAGATCACCTCCGCTCCGAAGGCTTCCGCGATCGCCGCTACCTTTCTTCCGATATTTCCAAGTCCGATGATCCCCCACCGCTTTCCATCCAGTTCATAGAAACTTTCCGCGAAATGGGTGAAGATCGTGTCATCTACATAACGGCCATCCTTTACATAATCATCATAATAACGCAGCTTCTCCAGGAGATAGAACAGCATGGCAAAGGTATGCTGAGCCACCGACCGGGTCGAATAGCCGGCCACGTTCCGCCAGGCGATGCCCCGGCGGTCCAGGTATTCCTTATCTAAATTGTTGGTGCCGGTGGCTGTCACACAGACCAGCTTTAGATTCTTGGCGTTTCCGATGGTGGATTCGTTAACCTCCACCTTATTGACGATGATCACATCCGCATCCGCCGCCCGCTCTGAGACCTGCTCCGAGCGGGAAAATCCATATTTTACCACTTCTCCCAGCTGGTCGAAGCCAGATAAGTCTATATCGTCACCGATCGTTTTAGCGTCCAGAAATACAATTTTCATGCTTTCCCTCCTATCACCGTTATTTTTGCGCTTCCCGTAAACAGAATTATAAAGAAAGCCGGAAACGCTGAACACAGAGCACTTCCGGCTTTTTCACAGCAGATGACGGGAGTCGAACCCGCCTCCCCAGCTTGGGAAGCTGGTGTTCTACCGATGAACTACATCTGCGTACTTATCTATTATAACACAGCTTTTCCCCGTAGAAAAGAGAATTTTTTAAAATCATAGATTTTTTTTAAACTCCTCTTCCCTATGGGATCACCCGCAGCGCATTCTCACGCCAGATTTGATCCAGCTGCCGCTCCGATACCCCTTTTTTCTTCAGGGCATCCCACAGACGTTCCATGCTTCCCACATCCGGGATATCCATAGCCTCCATCCCATCAAACCCGTCAAAATCCGTGCCGATAGCAGGAAGACTGCTGCCCCCCACATTGATCATATGGAGAATATGGGCAGTCATCTCTGAAATCCGGGATTCTTTCTCCGTCCCGAGGAACGGCCCGTAGAAATTCAGCCCGGCCACTCCGCCCCAATTGGCGATGGCCCTGAGCGTCTCGTCTGCCAGATTCCTTGGATGATGGCACAGCGCCCTGCAGTTAGAGTGGGAGGCCACCACCGGTCCTCTTAAGTGCTCCAGCACGTCGCGGATCGTCCCATCGGATGCGTGGGAGACATCCACGATCATACGCAGTTCTCCCATCCTCTCTACCACCTGGATCCCAAAGGGCTTTAGCCCCTGCCACATCCCGCTTGAACTGCTGCTGTTTGGGTGGCCGATGCAGTTCTCATGATTCCACAGGAGCGTCAACAGCCGGACTCCCTTCCTGTAGAGAGTCTCCAGACGTTCTATTTTTTCGTTCAGTATGCCTCCATCCTCCACCGCGAGAATAGCGGATATCTTCCCTCCCGCTTCGTTGTCCAGGACATCTCTCCTGGAATATGCATGAGCGATCTCTTTGGAATAGGTCTGGATCTGCTGATCGAAAAAGCAGATCATATCCAGGATGTGAACATATCCCTTGTCATAAGCGCCTTTAGCCCCATAGTCCTCAAGATATGTAAAGCACGCAAAAAACTGGGCCAGTGTCCCGCCCTTTTTCATACTGGGGATGCTGACGCTGCATTGATTTTCCATCAGATCTCCCTGCTCCTTTAAGTCCATCAACTGCCAGAGCGTATCACAATGCATATCGATCAATTTCATATTCCGCCACTCCTTCACATATCATCTATAATATCAGTATACTCTTCAAATTTACTTTATGAAAGGGATTTTTATGAATTCGACCATCGGGATCGTCTCCTGCGGATTTGACAGCGGAAGACAATTTGTTACAGACACCTATATCAAAGCCATTGAAGAGGCGGGGGGAATCCCTGTGGTGATCCCCTGTTCCGGCAAAGCCAATTTCCCTGCTTATACCGGGCTCTGCAACGGATTTCTCTTCTGCGGCGGAGATGATATCTCACCCCTGCTGTTCGGGGAAGAACTTCTGACCAGCCACGGCAGGACAGACTGGTCCACAGACTGGTTCCATCTGCGTTTCATGCGCCACGTACTCGCCTCGAAACTTCCCGTTCTTGGCATCTGCCGGGGAATGCAGGTGCTCAATCTGGCTCTTGGCGGGAGCATCTGCCAGGACCTTTCTCTGCGTCACGCTCCCACCCTGCAGCATATGCAGACCTCCCTCGACCGCTCGGACCCCTGTCACAAGATCATCATCTCAAAAAATAGCATACTATATAATATTTTCGGTGAATCTCACGAGGTAAACAGTTTTCATCATCAATGTCTACAGAAGATTAGCCCTGAACTTAAGATCACGGCTGCTGCTTCTGACGGCGTCATCGAAGCGGTGGAATCCACAGTCCACCCTTTTGCCGTCGGTGTCCAGTGGCATCCGGAATGTATGCGCGGAAAAGAGAAGGAAGCAGAGCATCTGTTTCGGCTTTTTGTCCAGCGTTCAGAAAAAGCGAAAGATTTAACGCTCATTTAAAATATTTTCCCGCTTTTTGCGCATACTAACCTGGAAAACCACAACTCATCATAAAGGAGGAAAAACAATGTCTGAATTATCAACTCTGGATCTACAGAATCTGCGCCACTTGATCGGCGGCTATGAGACGTCTCACTGCAAAATGAATGACTACGCGGCTCAGGCAAAGGACCCGGAAGTAAAGAAACTCTTTCAGGATGCGGCGCAGTGCGCCATGAAAAACAAACAGGATCTTTTGAAATTTCTATAGGAGGGAAAACGATGTTAGACGACAAAACAATGGTAGCAGACGCTCTCGCCGGTGTAAACGGCGAACTGGTCAGATATGGGGAAATGATTCCTCAGACAGAGAACAAAGAATTAAAACAGTGCCTGAAACAGATGCGCAATGAATGCGAAATGTCCCAGGAGAAGCTCTACCAGGTAGCCCGGGAGAAAAGCTATTATGTCCCGGCCGCCAAGGCGACCCAGCAGGAGATCGACCATGTCCGCTCCGTCCTGACCGGCGGTTCCATGAAGTAGGGACTCAGACAGAACAAACGACGATGACAAAAAAATGGTGAAAGGCTTGAGAAAGAAGTCTTTCACCATTTACTTTTCTTACTCTGACTGGTCTTCCTGTGCTATACTTATCTTAGTAAAATACAGGAAAGGATCTCCTTTAGATGACAAAACCAGATTTTTATTACATCATGGCCTTTGACACTACCACCGATGCCATACAGGCTGAAAAATATGCCAGCGGCAGGATCGCCTCCACGATCATGCCCGTTCCCCGTGAGCTAAGCAGCGGCTGCGGTCTGGCGCTTCGTTTTTTAGAGACAGACGAGCAGCGCATCTTAACATTCTGCAAGGATGCGCCGCTCAATGGAACGCTGTATCAGATGGAGACCAGACGGGTCCAGGGGCATCACCCTTTCAAAAAGATCACGTTCTGATCTCTGGCCGCTCTTTTACAGTGTGATCACCTGATCCACACCGGCCGGCTCAAGGGCCGCATATACATTCGGGAAACAGCCGATCCCGGACGGCGCCACCAGCTTATCCGCGATGTCTCTCTGATAACAGCACCTGTCACACGCCATCAGGAGCATTCCGGTCTTTTCGCTGATCGCCTGCAGTCTGGCCGCGATATCTGAGCCTTCTACCAGCATATAGGCGTTGTCAAAAATGTCGCCTTCGCCTCTTCTACAGCTCTCTTGATATCCGCTTTGATCACTGTATCCGGGTCCAGCTCCATTTCCGTAACGTATTGATCAAATTCTGCACCACTGCAGAAAAAGTTCATAGCGTTTCAGCAGGACCCAGCCCAATTTTCAATCTCTCCAAGAGGAAATGTCAACGCATGCAGTGTCTCCGGCGAATAGCTTTCCACCTCTCCGTCCCTGACTTTGACAAAGACCGGTTCCTCGCAGACAGCACAGGAAGAGTACACCTCCGTGTTCTGATGGAGGGTGAACGCGGCTCCGATCGCATCGATGGCGCACATGGCGCAAAACTCTCTCCCATCCTCCAGCACCACCCTATGCCCTGTCTCCAGGGCTGACACAGGATAGATGAAATTCACGTTCTTCTCTTCGTCTATGACCATTCCGTCTCTCTCGATCAGACATGCCGTCATATCTTCGTATTCTTCCCTGCTGATGCCTAATTTGTCCATGGCTGACTGCCCATCCCGCTCCAGATGAAAGGGACGTCCCCAGTCAATGATGCATTCCATGATATACAGCCGCAGCGCGTTCTGGCTTTCGTTGAACTTCTCGTGTATATTCTGAGTCATTTTTCCTCCTGTCTCCTGTCACACAGCTCCCGCCATCTTCTGTTCCAGTTCTTTTTTATGCTCCGCCTCTTTGATAAACTCCATGATATCCTTGTCTTCCTGGGTATATACACCTCCGGACAGAGCAGATTTTAAAATTTCTGTAAGGCGATCCACATATTCATGGTACTCGGAGGCCGTCCTGTCTCTGGGTCTGGGGAGGTCGATCGTCAGGTCCTCGATGATCTTTCCATGATCTCTTGACATCACGATGACTCTGTCACTCATATAGACAGACTCATCCACATCATGGGTCACCATGAGGGAGGTCACTTTTTTCTTCTGCAGGATATTTTCCAGCTGCACTTGGAGCATTTGCCTCATCTGGAAATCCACCGCGCCCAAAGGTTCATCCATGAGCAGAATCTTAGGATCACAGGCCAGCGCGCGCAGAAGCGCCACCCGCTGCTTCATCCCTCCTGAGATCTCATGGATATAATAGTTCTCGTATTCCGTCAGCTGCGCGATGGCCAGCAGCTCTTTCAGCCTTTTCTTCCGCTC
>DXGF01000184.1 GCA_019114065.1 Candidatus Dorea gallistercoris | reverse complement strand
TCTGTTACAAGAATACGCCTTTTGACAAGGCGCTGGAGCGGATCTTCCTGGAAGTGGATAAGGCATACAAAGAAGGGGCATCCATCGTGATCCTGACCGACCGGGGCGTGGATGAGACCCACGTGGCCATCCCTTCTCTGCTGGCGGTTTCCGCGGTCCACCATTATCTGGTGCGGACCAAGAAGAGCACCTCTCTGTCCCTGATCCTGGAATCCGGGGAGCCAAGAGAAGTCCATCATTTCGCCACGCTGCTGGGCTACGGCGCCTGCGCGGTCAATCCCTATCTGGCCCACGAGACCATCCGGGAAATGATCGAGAAGGGACTTCTGGAAAAGGATTACTATGCGGCAGTCCAGGACTATGACCATGCGGTCCTTAGCGGCATCGTCAAGATCGCTTCCAAAATGGGAATCTCCACGATCCAGTCCTACCAGGGAGCGCAGATTTTCGAGGCCATCGGGATTTCCCAGAAGGTGATCGACGAATATTTTACCAACACCATCAGCCGGGTGGACGGCATCACCATGGAGGACATCCAGGAGGATGTGGAGAAGCTGCACCGGGCGGCCTTTGATCCCCTGGGGCTTAAGACGGACCTGTCCCTGGAGAGCGTGGGACGCCATAATTTCCGCAGCCAGGGAGAGCATCACCGCTATAACCCGGAGACGATCCACCTGCTGCAGCAGTCGGTGTGGAACAATGATTATCAGACGTTCAAGCGGTACACCAGCCTGGTGGATCAGGAAGAGACGGGATACTTAAGGAGCCTGTTGGAATTCGCTTATCCAGAAAAAGGGATTCCCCTGTCGGGGGTAGAGAGCGTGGATTCCATCGTCCAGCGGTTCAAGACCGGCGCTATGTCTTATGGCTCCATTTCCCAGGAAGCCCATGAGACCCTGGCTCTGGCCATGAACGCGATCCATGGGAAATCCAACAGCGGCGAGGGCGGCGAGTCCCCGGAACGGCTGGAATCTAAGGGCACGAAAGAAAATCGGTGCTCCGCCATCAAGCAGGTGGCCAGCGGCCGGTTTGGCGTGACCAGCCGGTATCTGGTGAGCGCGGATGAAATCCAGATCAAGATGGCCCAGGGAGCAAAACCCGGAGAAGGAGGCCATCTGCCGGGGAAAAAGGTTTACCCCTGGATCGCCAAGACCCGGTACTCCACACCGGGCGTCAGCCTGATCTCGCCGCCGCCTCACCATGACATTTACTCCATTGAGGATCTGGCCCAGTTGATCTATGATCTGAAAAACGCCAACAAAGACGCCAGGATCTCCGTGAAACTGGTGTCTGAGGCGGGGGTGGGGACCATCGCCTCCGGCGTGGCAAAAGCCGGGGCGCAGGTCGTGCTGATCTCCGGCTACGACGGAGGAACGGGAGCGGCGCCGGGAAGCTCCATCCACAACGCGGGACTGCCCTGGGAGCTGGGCCTTGCGGAGACCCACCAGACTCTGCTGAAGAACGGACTGCGAAAAAGAGTCCGGGTGGAGACGGACGGCAAGCTGATGAGTGGCCGGGACGTGGCCATCGCCGCCATGCTGGGGGCGGAAGAGTTTGGCTTTGCCACGGCTCCGCTGGTAGCCATCGGATGCGTGATGATGCGGGTGTGCAACAAGGACACCTGCCCCATGGGGGTTGCCACCCAGAATCCGAAACTGCGGAAATGTTTCAAGGGAAGACCGGAATATGTGGTGCATTTCATGAAGTTCATCGCCCAGGAACTGCGGGAATACATGGCCCGCTTAGGCGTGCGCACGGTAGATGAGCTGGTGGGAAGAAGCGAATTCTTAAGGCCCAGGAAGGAGCTGGAGAACCCAAGA
The DNA here is from genome assembly GCA_019114065.1 of Candidatus Dorea gallistercoris. Classification (GTDB taxonomy): domain Bacteria; phylum Bacillota; class Clostridia; order Lachnospirales; family Lachnospiraceae; genus Massilistercora; species Massilistercora gallistercoris. The sequence goes on along the minus strand of DXGF01000184.1, from coordinate 18,124 downwards.
GGCAGCCGGATCGACCTGAGCGCGGTGCTGAACCACCCCTATACGGCGGAAAATAATATCCAGGGGACTTATGATTTTGAGCTGGAGAAAACTCTGGATGAGACGGTGCTGGTAAAGACCCTCGGGAAAAAACTGGAAAAAGGTGAGCCGGGAGAGGTAGATGTGCAGGTGAAGAATGTCAACCGGGCCTTTGGCACGATCTTCGGGTCAGAGATCACAAGGCGATACCCGGAGGGCCTGGCGGAGGACACCTACCGCATCCACTGTAAGGGAACAGGCGGCCAGAGCTTTGGCGCGTTTATCCCCAAGGGGCTGACCATCGAACTGAGAGGCGACAGCAACGACTACTTTGGAAAAGGACTTTCCGGGGGACAGCTGATCATCGCGCCGCCCGGGGAGGCGGCCTATCCGGCGGAGGAAAATATGATCATTGGAAATGTGGCCTTCTACGGAGCCACTTCCGGGAAAGCATTTATCAACGGCATGGCCGGCGAGCGGTTCTGTGTCCGCAATTCAGGCGCCCAGGTAGTGGTGGAAGGAGTAGGAGACCATGGCTGTGAATACATGACCGGCGGAAAGGCCGTGATCCTTGGGCCTACCGGCAAGAACTTCGCCGCGGGAATGAGCGGCGGCATCGCCTATGTGCTGGATGAGGAAAACGCCCTGTACCGAAACATCAACAAGGAAATGGTGTCCATGGAGGAAGTCAGCCAGAAAGCGGACCGGAAAGAACTAAAAACTCTGATCCGGGAGCATGTAGAAAAGACGGGCTCCAAGAAGGGGCAGCAGATTCTGGATGATTTTGATGCTTACCTTCCCAAATTTAAGAAGATCATACCGGATGATTATAAGAAGATCTTGAAACTGAGCCTGCATTACGAAGAGTTGGGAATGGACCCACAGCAGGCCCAGGTGGAAGCCTTCTATGAAAGTACAGGCCAGAAACGGACAGGAGGGAACTAGGAAATGGGAAAAGCGACAGGATTTTTAGAGTATGAGCGAAAAACAGGGCCTGTGCGGGCGCCGGAAGAAAGGATTCAGGATTTCCGCGAATTTCATGAAAGCCTGCCTTCCAAAGAACAGCAGCTCCAGGGGGCAAGATGCATGGAGTGCGGGATTCCCTTCTGCCAGTTTGGAAATATGCTGGCGGGTATGGCTTCCGGCTGCCCTCTCCACAATCTGGTGCCAGAGTTCAATGATCTGGTGTACCGGGACAATCTGGAAGGAGCCTATCAGCGGCTGCAGAAGACCAACTGCTTCCCGGAATTTACTTCGCGGGTGTGCCCGGCCCTGTGTGAGGCGGCCTGTACCTGCAATGTAAATACAGAGCCGGTTTCTACCAAGGAAAATGAACGGACCATCATCGAGTACGCGTTTGCCCATGATCTGGTGAAGGCTGGCCCGCCAAAGGTGCGCACAGGCTACAAGGTAGCTGTGGTGGGAAGCGGACCCTCCGGCCTGGCGGCGGCGTTTCAGCTGAACCGGCGAGGGCATGAGGTGACCGTATTCGAGCGAAGTGACCGCATCGGAGGCCTTCTGATGTACGGGATTCCCAATATGAAGCTGGAGAAATCGGTGATCGCAAGGCGGCAGAAGCTGATGGAAGAAGAAGGGGTCACATTCGTCACAGGCGTGGAGATCGGGAAAGACAAGAAAGCAAAAGACCTGCTCAAAGAATATGACCGGGTGATCCTGGCCTGCGGCGCGTCCAAGGCAAGAGACATCCAGGCGCCGGGGCGGGAGTTTACAGGCATCCGGTTTGCCGTAGATTTCCTCTCAGAAGTGACCAAGACCCTTCTGGATTCCGATTTTCAGAAGGCGCCTTATCCACTGGCCAAGGGAAAACATGTGATCGTCATCGGCGGGGGAGACACAGGAAACGACTGTGTGGGAACAGCCATCCGCCTGGGGGCTAAGTCCGTGACCCAGTTAGAAATGATGCCAAAGCCCCCGGAAGAACGGACAGAGTCCAATCCATGGCCGGAGTGGCCCAGGGTGTTAAAGACCGATTATGGCCAGGAAGAATCCATCGCCGTATTCGGCCAGGACCCCAGGATCTACCAGACCACCGTCCAGGAATTCATCGGAAACGAAAAAGGACAGCTTTGCAAGATCCGCACCGTGGGGTTGGAAGCGAAGAAAAACGAGAAGACCGGGAGGATGGATATGATGCCGGTGCCGGGCAGCGAGAAAGAGATCCCCGCCGATCTGGTGCTGATCGCCGCCGGATTCACAGGCGCCCAGGACGAGATCCTGAAAGCCTTCCAGGTAGAGAAGACCGCCAGAGGGACCGTGGCCGATCAAGATTACCAGACTTCCGTGCCCCGGGTATTCACCGCTGGAGATATGCGCAGGGGCCAGTCCCTGGTCGTGTGGGCCATCCATGAAGGCCGAGAAGCCGCCAGAGCAGTGGACGAATCCCTGATGGGATACACCAATCTGTCATAAAGGGACAGGGCTTTTTCAATCTGGGCCGTGGTATTTTTAAAAATACCACGGCCCAGATTGAAAAAAATGTTATAATAAAAGAAAATCCAGATATATCGGAGGAATTAAAAATGGCGAAATATACAGAACGGGAAATCCTGGAAATGATCGAGGATGAGGATGTTAAGTTTATCAGGCTTCAGTTTGTGGATCTATTTGGAATGTTGAAAAATATCGCGGTGACTGCCGGGCAGATGGAGAAGGCTCTCGCGGGCCGCTGCCGGGTGGAGGGGTTCCACATTACGGGGATGAATGAGCTGGGACACCGGCAGATCTTCTTGAAGCCGGATCTGGATACCTTTGCGATCCTTCCCTGGCGGCCTCAGCAGGGGAAGGTGGCCCGGTTCTTATGTGACCTGACGGACCGGCAGGGGAATCTTTTGAAAGACAGTCCCCGCTATATCCTGCGGCGGGTGCTGGAGGACGCGAAGCAGGATGGGTATCATATCGATCTGTACCCGGAGTGTGAGTTTTTCCTGTTTCAGACGGACGAAGAGGGCAAACCTACGACAGAGACGGGAGAGATGGCCGGCTACCTGGATGTGGCGCCGCTGGACGGCGGGGAGAACGCCCGCCGGGATATGATCCTGACTTTGGAGGAAATGGGCTTCGAGATCAAATCTTCTCATCATGAAAACGCTCCGGCCCAGCACGAGGTGGACTTTAAACCTTCCCGGGGAGTGAAAGTGGCCGACCAGGTGGTGACCTTCCGCTCCACGGTGCGCACGGTGGCCCAGAGACATGGGCTGCACGCGACTTTCATGCCAAAACCAAGGACAGACCTTCCAGGCTCTGCCATGTCTCTGAATATCGCGGTGTTCCGGGATGGGAAAAATATTTTCACAGACCCGGAGGCGCCGGATCGGATGAGCCAGGAGGCCCATGGATTCATCGCGGGACTTCTGGAGCATATGAACGGCATCACGGCCATCTCCAATCCGGTGGTCAATTCTTATAAAAGGCTGAAAGCCCGATTCTACGCGCCAACAGAGCGTTTCTGGTCTGTGGAAGACTATCACGCGCCGATCCTGGTGACCGAGGGAGAGAACCGGGAGATCTGTGTGGAATGGAAGCTGCCGGACGGAGCGGCCAATCCATATCTGACCATTGCGGCGGCGGTAGCCGCCGGACTGGATGGAATGCGGCAGAAGAAAGAAGTCCTGCCGGTAGAAGAGAAGGCGGGAGCCCTGCCAGGTACCCTGAAGGAAGCGGTCGCCGCCTTCGCGGAGGATTCCTTCTTAAGAAATGCCGTAGGCCAGAACTATGCTTCTATGTATATCCATGAGAAGCAGAAGGAATGGGAGCGGTATGCCAAAGAAGTGACAGACTGGGAAATGAGAGAGTATCTGCATAAGTTCTAGGGAGAAGACAGGCATCGGAGGGAGACAGATGGGAAGTATCATTCTTGCGTTTTCAAAAGCAGAAGAAGCAAAAAAAATAAAAGAAATACTTCTTCGCTATGGCTATAGCGACGTCAGGACTGTCTCCACCGCCTCCGCGGCCCTCCAGGAGGCCGGGCGGCTCTCCTGTGGGATCGTGATCACCAAGGTACGTCTGCCGGACATGTACTACACAGAGCTGGCAGACTGCCTGCCCCGGTATTTTGAAGTCCTTCTCCTGGACACCAGGCAGAATGTAAGCAGCCGCAGGGAAGCGGGCCTGGTGGCGGTCACCATGCCCCTGAAGGCGGTGGAATTTATCGACACCGTTCGAATGATGCTGGAGAATCTGGACCGGCAGCTTGACAGGAAGAAGGAGAAACGCCCCAAGAGAACAGAGCGGGAAGAAAATTATATCAAGAACGCCAAATATGTCTTGATGGAGCGGAACCACATGACGGAGGAAGAGGCCTTCCGTTATATCCAAAAAAGCAGTATGGATTCCGGGCGGAACATGGTGGAGACTGCCCAGATGATCCTGACGCTGATCTACAATGAGCTGTAGCGGCCATCCGCCAGGAGGCAGAGGACGATCAGCACAGCGCCGGCCAATCCAAGGCCATTCAGGGTCTCTCCCAAGAGAAAATAAGCCACCAGGGCGGTCAGGATCGGCTGGGTGCACTGGAGCATAGAGACGGTGGACGCGTTGAGATGCGCCACCGCTTTATTCTGCAGAAGATAGGCGGCAATGGTGCAGACAGCCGCAAGGTAGAGCACTACCAGCCAGGCTTCCAATTCCACAGACGGAAGAACAGAGACATCGTCAAACAACAGGGCGCCCGCCAGGCTTAAGACCATAGTGACGCCGATCTGAAGGCCGGTGACGGACAGCACATCCATCTGTGCCATGGCCTTCTCGCCAAAGACCAGAACGCCGGCCAGGCAGAGCGCGTCCAGAAGGGCCAGAGCCTCCCCCGGGCCAAAGGAAAAGGTCCCTGTATTGCAGCACAGGAGAAACAGTCCCAGGATGGTGACAAGCTGGAGGGGAAGGCGCTTGTAGGAATAGGGCCTGTGGAAGACAAGAGAAAAAAGGATCGGCGCAAACAGTACCGGAAGGGACATGATGAAGCCCACATTGGTGGCCGCTGTCAGATCCAGGGCCAGGTTGCAGGAGATATAAGCCCCGGCGCAGCACAAAGCAGAAGGCATCCACAATGTCCAGGACACCTGTCTTGCCGCCGCCAGGAGGCGCTTGCCCCAAAGCAGGGCGAACAGGAGAAAGGCGAGAGAAAACCGGGCGGCCAGAAGCCACAGCGGTGAAATACTGTGATAAGCCACCTTAGTCAAAGGATTCCCGATGCCATAGACCAGACTCTGGATCAGGATAAATGAGATATAGAGGATTTTCTTTTCTGGGCTGTCTGTTTTGTTCATAAACATTCCCTTTCTCTTCACGGTCAGGGGAAACGAGTTTCTGTAATTATCCAAGCCGTTCCAAAAGCGTTGGGATCTGGTTCAGAGACCGGATCTCAAAATCCGGCCGGATGTCTGCGGGATTCTCCGCGCCGCCGGGATTGAACCAGATCGTTCGGATGCCGGCATTGATCCCGCCTTTTATATCAGAGGTCAGGCTGTCTCCGATGATGACAGCATCATCCTTCCGAAAAGCCGGAATCCGGGAGAAACAGGCGTCAAAATAAGCGATGCTGGGCTTGTCCGCGCCCATTTCCTCAGAAATAAAAACCGCTTCAAAATACCGTTTTATGCCGGCGCTCTCAAGCCGGCTTTTCTGTACGCTGGCAGTGCCGTTGGTGACCAGGTAGAGCAGATAGTTTCCATATAATGCTTCCAGCAGCTTTGGCGCCCCTTCCATAAAATAGTGGCCGATGCCAAGCTGGGTCTCGTAGATCCGGGCGGCTATGGCGGCGGGACAGTCCACGTGAAGCTCGTCAAACAAAAGCTGATAACGGCGCAGTTTTACTTCCCTGCGAGTCAGTCTGCCAAGTTCCAGGAGCTTCCACTGCTCCTGGTTTAATTCGCTGTACCGTCTGATGACGGCAGGAGTGGGCTCGATCCCCAGCTCCCGCAGGGTATGGCTTACGGCACGGGCTTCTGCTTTGTCAAAGTCAAACAAGGTGTTGTCCAGATCAAAGAAAATGTTGCGAATCATGGTTGTGCCTTCTCCCTCCTTAGGAAAGTCATCACTTGAAACCTGCGCCTTACAGCTACGGGTTAAGAGGATACAGCCGCAGGCACGGTCTAGGGCCTGCAGTTTCCGCAGGGTTCATATCCCCGTCCCAGCAGTTCCTCCCGTGTTCCGGTATATTCTTCCTTGTTCCTGGCCTTGATGTCAGACACGCTGGAGCAGTCAGGAAGATGGAACTTCTGGGTGTTCTTATTCAAGATGTAGGTGTGGATCTCGTCCGTCTGTCCATCCGCTGAGGGGTCTCCTTCCTGGCTTTCACCGCTGGAGTAGTCGATGACCACCCCGTCCTGTACGTTATAGACATATACGTTAAAGGAAATTCCGGCGCCCTCATCTTCTACGGATTCCGCCTCCATCTGGACGCCGGAGGCCACCAGATTATCCCCCTCAAAAATAGGAGTGACCCGGTACAGAACATGGTTGCCCGTCTCGTGGATATAGTCAGCCACCTCGTTTTCAAAAGGAAGCATACCGTCCACATTCATGGACCGGGTGCCGGTGATGAGGTTCTCCGGGTTGGCGTTCTCCGCGGTAAGCTGAAATCCGATCAGGTGACAGCGGTTGTAGAGATAATTGCCGTCGATGCCCTGGTATTTCACAGTGTGCCAGCCGGAGGGCTTGACCTGCCCGATAGCTTCCCGGTCTTCGGTGGGCATAAGATCCTCCCCCACGCAGGCCTGGGCGGCGCCGCAGCGTCCCAGTTCATCCAGTTCACTGTAAGTCTCGTAAGAGACAGGTTCCAGCTCATCCTCAGTGAAATCAGGCTGATTGTTGTGGATCTCCACATAGGGTTCCCCCTCGTAGGCAGGGACGTCCTCCAGAGAGGCGGCGGAAGTGGAAACGCTGGTTTCCTCCACAGGAATTCCACAGCCGGCCGGAAGAAGGAGGGCCAGGAGCAGTCCCCAGAACATGGCGGTCTTTTTAAAATTTTTCCATAAAGCTGACATATTCGTCCTCCATTCAAAATGAAGCGGGCAGCGGTCCTAAGACAAGACAGCTATTTTCTGCGGCGACGCGGGAGTGCCTTCAGACCGTGCAGCATAACAGACATAAATGCAAATCCATAGAGACACCCAGTCACGATTCGGCGAAAGTTGTTGGAGCGATAAGCGGTAAAATGCTGTATTGTTCCGTCAACAGCCAGGGGAAGCATCAGGATGGCGATAGAAAGCCGGAACGTATGGAACGGCGCCGCAAGAAACGCGGCGATATGCCCAAGAGCGATGCCTGTGCAGCGGGCGCATAAGGGAAGCTGATATCCTTTTAGGAAAAAGCTCCGCTCTGGCATCTGATGGCAACGGCAGTATTTCTTGCACCATTCCATAGATTTGATCCAGATTAGGTCCCGGCGGGTCATACTCTAAATTTATTCCCACAGTTGGGGCATACCCAGTAATTTACAGAATTAATCTGTTTTCCCTTGCCGCAGGCTCCGCACAGGATGCCGATCGGACCCAGTAGCAATGCGCCGCAGCAACCCTTGCTGGCCGAGAAATCTTTGCCTGTAGAGGTGGTTTCAGCTACAATCTGGCAGTTTTCATTTCCACATTTCGGACATCTCATCTTCAAGTCCCTCTCTTTCTTAGTCTTCCAGTATCAAGTCCTTAGTCAGGATAAAATGATTATAGCAGATGCGAAAAACAGAGACAATAAAAAATGTGCTGCCCCTTGACAGAAGTGTTATAATACAATTGTAACAGGAAAACCTACTTAACGACCTGCCTGTTTGAGATTCGACTATGGACCATTCAAATGCGAGGCTGCTAAGCGATCAGATTTTTGGAGGAAGAGACAAATGGATACTTTAAAAGCTGAAAAAAGAAGCATGGACATCAAGGCAAAGAAATTAAGGAGGGAAGGGTTCGTTACCGGTAATGTATTTGGCAGAGATATCGAAGGATCGATTCCGGTCAAGATAGAGAAGCCGGCGGTAGAGCGTCTTCTGAAGAACCATGGCAAAGGGGGCCAGATCATGCTGGACCTGGAAGGCAAGACCATGAATGTGCTGATCAAGGAAGTGGACTTCAATACCATGAAGGGCCGGGTTGATGAGATTGATTTCCAGGCTCTGGTAAGTAACGAGAAGGTGCACTCTGTAGCAGAGATCGTTCTCCTGAACCATGAGAAGGTCAACACCGGACTGGTGGAACAGCTTCTACATGAAGTTTCCTACAAAGCTTATCCGTCGGCGCTGGTGGATAAGATCCGGATTGATGTGGGAGATATGAAGCTGGGCGATTCCCTGAAAGTGGCAGATCTGGATATTGCTTCTAACCCGGAGATCGATCTTACGACAGATCCGGAGACGGCTGTAGTGACAGTGACAGAGATCCGTGCGGCCGCCGTGGAAGAGGAGATAGAAGGAGAAGAGACGGCGGAGTAATAGAAAAGAGTCTATAAGTGAAAAAAGGCGGATTGATTCCGCCTTCTTTTAGTTTGAAGAAAAAACGGTTCTTATTTCCCGCTGTCTCCATAGTTGGACAGCACTCTGGCCGACGGGTCGTCCACGTCGCAGCCTTCCCATTTTTTGTTGGGCATCCAGAAGTCTGTCACCATCTGGGACTGTCTAGGATAATATTCTTCAAAGATCTCCCGGTACATGAGGGATTCCTTGGTGAAGGGGGCGGCGTGGGTGTAAGCGGCGCGTTTTTCCTCGAATTCCGCGCTACTGTATTTCTGCTGGGCGTATTCTTTCAGGTAATCTACCATAGAGTGGCCGACCGCGTCGGAGAACGCCGCTTTCTCCCGCATCAGGATGTCATAGGGCAGATAATCGCCTTCAAAAGCGTGGCGCAGGAGATATTTTCCCTTATTGTAGGTGTTCATCTTCTTAGCAGGATCGATGGACATGACGTAAGAGGCAAAGTCCAGATCGCCAAAAGGCACCCGCGCTTCCATGGAGTGGACGCTGATGCAGCGGTCCGCCCGCAGTACGTCATACATATGGATCTCGTGGATCCGTTTCACCGATTCCTTCTGGAATTCCTCCGGGGATGGGGCGAAATCCGTATATTTATAACCGAATAATTCGTCGGAGATCTCTCCCGTCATCAGGACCCGCACATCCGTAGTCTCATGGATGGCCTTGCAGATCAGGTACATGCCGATGGACGCCCGGATGGTGGTGATATCGTAGGTCCCCAGGGCCTTGATCACGTCGGGGAGGGCTTCGATCACCTGCTCCTTGGTGATGATGACCTCGGTGTGGTCACTTCCGATATAGTCGGCCACCTCTTTGGCGTATTTCAGATCGATGGCGTCCTCACTCATACCAATGGCAAAGGTACGGATCGGTCGATCCAGAAGCTTGGCGGAAACGGCGCAGACCAGAGAAGAATCCAGACCGCCGCTTAAGAGAAAGCCAAGAGGCGCGTCGGAATCCAGCCGCTTTTCGATGCCTGCGCAGAGCTTGTCGTGGATGTTGCGGCAGATCGTTTCCAGATCATCGGTACAGACCTTCGTTACCTCTGTGATATCCCGATAGCAGATAAATTCCCCGTCTTTATAATAATGGCCGGGCGGAAAAGGCATGATCCGGTCACATAGGCCAACCAGGTTCTTGGCCTCGCTGGCGAAAATGATGGCGCCGCCCTTGTCATATCCATAATAAAGAGGGCGGATGCCGATGGGATCTCTGGCCGCCAGATAAGACTGGGTCTGGCCGTCATAGAGGATCATGGCAAATTCCGCGTCCAGCATGGCGAACATATCAGTGCCATATTCCTGGTAGAGGGGCAGCAGGATCTCACAGTCACTGTCACTCTGGAACACATACCCCTTCTTCTCAAGCTCCTTCTTGACAGGCCGGAAGCCGTACATCTCACCGTTGCAGACCAGAACATTGTCATTTAAGGAAAAAGGCTGCATCCCCTCATCAGTCAGCCCCATGATGGCAAGACGGTGGAATCCGAGAATCCCATGTCCAGTGTCCAAGATCCGGGTGTCGTCCGGCCCCCGGGAGATGGTCCGGTCAAATCCCTCCTTAAATAACTCCAAGTCTGCGCTGTCAGAACAGTATCCCATGATAGAACACATAAAATTACCCTCCAAAAAGCAAAAATAAAAGGGCCTGAAAACAGACTCCACTCTGATTTCAGACACCTTTGTCTGAAAAGAAGTATAGCAGAAAAAGAAGAAAGTTACAATCCTTTTTTCAATCGGGGCCGTGGTATTTTTAAAAATACCACGGCCCCGATTGAAAAAGCCCTGTCCCAAATTGAGGAAAATCTGTTATGATAGAGATATGTCAGAGACAATTTACATCAATCAAATCCCAGTTATAATTGAATATCGAAGGGTGAAGAACATAAACCTCTATCTAAAGCCGCCAGATGGCCAGGTGCTGGTAACAGCGCCGAAGCAGGTCCCGATCAGGCGGATTCGGGAATTTGTAGAAGGGAAGCAATCCTGGATTAAAAAACATCAACAAGCCATACGGGAAGCAGCTGATCGGAGAAGCGCAGAACCGGAGCTTACGAGAGCGCAAAGGGAAGTGCTGAGAAAGAAAGTAGCGTATTATGCGGAAAAATGGGAGCTAAGGATGGGGGTACGGGCCACTGGCTGGACCTTAAGGAAAATGAAGACCCGCTGGGGAAGCTGTACAGTGAACACAGGACGGATCAGGATCAATACCAGGCTCTACTTTTTCCCAGAAGAAATCCTGGAATATATTGTGGTCCACGAACTGTGCCATTTGATCGAACCAAGCCATGACCAGCGTTTCCAGGCATATATGACCCGGTTTTTGCCAGACTGGAGGGAAAGAAGAAGGAGAATGCGGGAGAGAAAGTTCAATTAGGGACAGGGTATTTTCAGTTGGGGTCGTGGTATTTTTAAAAATACCACGACCCCAATTGAAATATGCTATAATATCAGAAGGAGGTGAAGTGCATGAATAATAATCGCACCAAACGGAATAAACTATTAGGGGAGAAGGTGATCAAAGCTCTGGAATCCCGTAATATGGAGGGATTTTACGCGGAGACGAAGGAAGAAGCGCTGAATAAAGCGCTGGAACTGATCCCGAAGGGAAGTTCTATCGGCTGGGGCGGCTCTGCGTCGATCGCGGAGATCGGTCTGAAGGAAGCGGTCTGTCAGGGCGGTTATACGGTGTACAACCGGGATGACGCGAAGACGCCGGAGGAAAAGCGGAAAATGGAGCTTGCCGCGTATGACTGTGATTTCTTCCTTGCCAGCGCCAATGCGGTGTCAGAGGATGGGGTCCTGGTCAATATTGACGGCTATGGAAACCGGGTGTCGGCGATCTGCGCAGGTCCCAGGAATGTACTGTTGATCGTTGGGATGAATAAGATCGTCCGGGATGTAGAAAACGCGGTTTCCCGGGCAAGGAATGAGGCGGCGCCCATCAATGCCCAGAGGTTTGACCTGGATACTCCCTGCTGTAAGACGGGAGCCTGCTTTGACTGCAAGACCCCGGACACAATCTGCTGTCAGTTTGTGATAACACGATATTCCAAGCTGCCGGGAAGGATCAAAGTTATCCTGGTAAATGAAGAATTAGGGTTTTAAAATATTGACTTCAATGCGGGCATTTGCTATAATAAACGAGTGCCCGATAAGGCGCCATAGCCAAGTGGTAAGGCAGAGGTCTGCAACACCTTCATCACCAGTTCAAATCTGGTTGGCGCCTCTTGAAGAGCCCAAAAAATCAACGTTTTTTGGGTTCTTTTATTTTCGGGCGATCATAAAAAATAAGGGAGCAGATTTTTTAGACCAACAAAAAATTTTTGGAGTCTACCTTGTTCGTCCTGATTTCAATGAAAAAGTTTCAAATTGATAACCGTGAGAGTATGGCATTATGGATATTGTAAGACGCGAATTGATCTATATCTGGTATTATTTCTCGGGCCAGTTTGAACAGCTCTTTGGTTATTGGATGATCGGTATGCGGATCGGCTCTTTGATTCCCGTTTTTGCAAAGGACACGCTCCATGGAGCGGTAAAGAAGCTGCAGGCGGACAAAGCCGGGGTGCTGGGAATCGTTTCGGCTGGAATCCTGGGGGCAGCCTCTCCCCTGTGTATGTATGGGACGATTCCGCTGGCGGCTTCTTTTTCTAAACTTGGGATCAAAGACGACATTCTGGCGGCGTTCATGATGAGTTCTGTACTTTTGGATCCACAGCTTCTGATCTAAAGTGCCGCGCTGGGGAAGGAAGTATTTTTTGTAAAATTATGTTCCGTCTGGAAAGCTACTTTGATCATGAGGAGGCGTTTGCCCCGGACGCGATCAGTGAAGGACGGATGCGGGCAGTGATCAAATATGCGCCGATCGCCCTGAAAGAGCCGGAAAACTTGAGGCAAGAGGCCAGCTTATGTGGACCAGCTCCCTGGCCCTGAATGGTCTGATATCTACCGGCAAGAACTTTATGTGGAGCTGTCACTACATCGAGCATGAGCTGAGCGCGAACTACGATATTACCCACGGCGCATGGCTTGCCACGCTGACGCCGAAGTGGATGCGCTATGTGCGCTCTGACGCGACAGTAGATAAATTCTATGCTTATGCGGTGAATGTCTGGAGTATGACTCCGGCAACAGAGGATAAATTTGCCGTGGCAAATGAGGGAATCGAGGCGACGGAGGAGTTTTTCAGATCGATCGGGCTGCCAATGACGCTGGCGGAATTTAAAATTGACGACTCCAGATTGGAGGAAACGACGGCAAAGGCGGTTGAGGTAGGATATCTTAGCGGGGCATATGTGCCGCTGGATGAGAAGGATGTAGTGGAGATTTTGAAAATGTGTATGTAGACACAATGTCAGGAGGAAGGTATAATAAAACAGAAAATCCTGATAAACCAAGAAAAAGAAGCGTGTCGATCATGCCGAAAGGATCCCCGGAGCTGACCAGGGCAAGAAAAGAAGAGATCATCAATGCCCGCGCCAAGCTTTACGAGACGATGAATTTCAAGGATGTCACCCTGAAAGAGACTGGAAAGAAAACATCCTTTTCCCGCACTTTGTACAATTTTCCGATGCGCTGGCCCATTCTCTGGAGAGACGAGACCGTCTGCTGAAACTGTTGTCTATGAATCATTGAGAATGGTGGCCGGCTGTCTGGAGAAATTTTCCCCTCATTTGACGGCGGAGGACAGACAGGGATTTATATATGCCTTTTTCCCGTTTTTATCTGGCGTATATCCGTATTATGAAATTATAAAGTTAATTACGGTAAGATTACTGCATGGTTTCAAGGATTCATCTGGTGGTGAATATTAATTTTTGCCTGTTTTTGTCGAAAATATAAAAAAGGGTTATAAAATGCGCGAGGATGACCGATGAAAGCACCATGGGAATATTTTGAAAATCTGGATGAGATCGTGTATGTGGTGGACACAGAAAAGAGAGAGCTGGTCTACATGAACCGGTACGCGATGGAAAAATTCAAGCTGAAGAGCAGAGAAGAATATGTTGGGGCGAAATGCTATGATTTTCTGCAGGGCCTCACTAAGCCCTGCTATTTCTGTAACACAGATGAGCTGGCAGAAGGAAAATTCATTGAATGGACTCACCGAAATCCTGTCCTGCAGAAGCCCTTTCTTCTGAAAGATACACTGATCACCTGGGAGGGAAGGACCTACCGGATGGAGATCGGTGTGGATATGGGAAGAGGGTATTTTGCGGAGAATGGTCTTATCCGTTATGAGGCGCTGGTCAATGACTGCCTGATAGAGACCCATTCAACAACTGACCCGGATGAATCGATCCGGATCATGCTGCGTTTTATAGGAGAAAAGCTGAACTGTTCCCGGGTGGACATCTATGAGATGGATCAGGGGAAATGGCTGAAGCATACTTACGGATGGCCGGAGAGGGAAGACGATGACACAGAACTGGCAGAGGCGGATAAGATCGCTTATCTGCAGGAATGGTATGAGACCTTTAACCATAATGAGCCGATCCTGATCACAGATGTGGATAAATTAAAAGTAGAGGCGCCGGAACTGGAGCAATGTTTTCAGATTGATGACAGCCGGACGATCATCCTGGTCCCGCTTCTGTGCAGAAAAGAGCTGCGCGGCATCATACGAATGGATGATTCACTGATCGAACTGCCGAAAAACGCCGCCCAACTGGGGCAGATGCTCTCCCATTTTATCGTGTCCATCCTGGAACGGCGGGACCTGATGCGGTATCTGGAATACCTGGGTTATCACGATCAGCTTACCGGCGCGCTGAACCGGCATGCCCTGGAAGAGCGGGTGGAGGACAAAGAGGATGACCAGCCCATGGGTCTTGTGGTGTGCGACATCATCGGGCTGAAAAACATCAATGACATCCAGGGACATCAGGGAGGAGACCGGGCGATCAGGCAAGTGTATGATACACTGACCAGAGTGTTTACGGCAAAGGAGATCTACCGGACCGGAGGAGACGAATTCCTTGCGATCTGCCACTGTCAGGAGGAAAGTGAGTTTGAGATCCAGGTGGATCTGCTCCGGCGGGAGATCATGGCAAACAACTGCAGCTTGTCGGTGGGGACCGCCTGGGCAGGTGAGGGCGGGAAGGACTTCGTCAAACTGTTAAAGCTGGCGGATGAGAGGATGTACAAAGAAAAGGAGGAGTTTTACGCGCAGTCGGATCTTCTGACAGGGAAACCCCATAACAAGTACAGAGGAGAATGGTCGAAAGAACAGAAGAAGAGGACGAAAGACCCCTTCCAGGAGTTTATCAGCCATTACTATTTTGACGTGAAGACTTTCTTCCAGTCTGTTACGCCGGGAGCGGAATACATGCCGGTTTATCATTACTGTGGTGATATGCAGAAGAATATTTACTATATTTCGGATAATCTGAAGGAAGATTTTAATTTCCCCGACAATCTGGTCCAGGATTTTATCACGCTTCTGGAACAGAGGATCTATGAGGAGGACCGGGAAAGGCATGTGGTCAGTACCAGATTCATGCTGGAAAAGAAGAAAGTATGGCACAGCATCCGCTACCGGATCTATAACCGGGACAGGGAGCCTGTCTGGATGCACTGTCAGGGAATCTTAAAGTGGAATGAGGATCAGACGAAGCCGCTGTTCTTCTCAGGGACGATGACGCTGATCAAGGAAAAGGAGAAGCTGGAGTCCAAGGAAGGCGGTGGAAACCTGAAATACGCCCTGGACAAGATTCGGGGAGAGGATGGAGAGAACAAGGAATTGATGATCCTGTGCTTTTCTCTGCATGGATTCTCTGATATCAATCAGCTGCTGGGACGGGAGAAGGGGGATGAGCTCATCTGGGATATCAGCCTTCGGATCACCCAGGAGCTGGGGGATGATTTTTCCTTTGTGCGTCTGGGCGGCGTGCGCTTTGCCGTGGTCTCCGATACGGTCCTGGACCCGGATGAGCCTGTTTTGATCATACGCAAGATTGTGAAGGAGATTTACCGGAAGCATCAGATTTCCATTATCTATACATGCTCTGTAGGACTGCTCAGAAGTCCTAGAGACGGAAGTACGGTATCAAAGCTGTTGGAAAACGCGGAAATCCTGATGAATGTGGCCGCAGATACGGTGGAGGGAGCTTATCTGGAGTTTTCATCGTCGCTGGCCAAAAAATATCATGATGAGTCTGAACTGAGTATGGCCCTGAATCAATGTATCAATCAGAAGTTTAAAGGCTTCCGGATCGTGATCCAGCCCCAGGTGAGGGCCAAGGACGGTAAGATCTTCGGCGGAGAGGTTCTGCTCAGATGGAGATATAAAGGCGAGGACGTGGCGCCCTGTCGGTTTATCCCAATCCTGGAGAAGACGGATCTGATCGTGCCGGTCGGAAAGTGGGTGGCGGCCCAGACGGTGCAGCTTGGCCAGAGGATACTGTCAGTCATGCCGGATTTCAGCCTTTCCTTCAACGTCAGCTATCGCCAGGTGGTAGACCAGAAATTCTTTCCATTTATCAAGAGGGTGCTGAATACCTGTCAGGTACCCGGGAAGAATTTCATGATCGAGTTGACAGAAACGCATTTCAACGAGCTGCCGGAGCGGTTTGATGAATTCATCCGCCAGTGCCAGGAGATCGGAGTCAGACTTGCCCTGGATGATTTTGGAAACGGATATTCCAGCCTGCAGCTGTTGCTCCAGTATTCGGCAGAGGTGATTAAATTGGACCGGACGTTGATGCAGGAGATTACTTCCTCTGATGAGAAGATGGACTTTATCATGAGTGTCATCTATGCTTGTCACAAATTCAAAAAGAAAGTCTGCGTAGAAGGGGTGGAGACCAAAGAAGAATTCGAGGCGATCCAAAAAGCGGAATGTGACTATATACAGGGATTTTATTTCTATAAGCCGATGGAGACGGAAGATCTGTGCCGGTTGTTGGAGGAAGGCGAATAAGGGATATATAGTATAGGAGTGCGAGAAGCTGGCGGAAGGAGCGGGAGCCGGAAGCCGGCTTTTCTTGTTGTTTATACACAAAGTATTATTCAGGACAGAAACCAGAGGTCATTGAAGGAGTTGTTTTCAGGATCATCATGCCGCTGAATGATGAATATTCGTTTGATTATGCACAAATATTATCTCATTCTGCAGCGAGTGCGGGAAAAGTACGGGAAGTAAACTGGATCAGATATATCATACCTCCCAGGCATACTCCGCTATGTAAACTAAGCATTTGCCTATGGCTTTAACCAGTTATACAATATATACAGACAAAAAGATAATATTGTATGATAAACAGGAGGCGTTATATATGGATATGGAAAAAATGAAACAGGACTTAGGCGGAGGAAATGTTTTTGAGATTGGCGAGCCTAACACGGCATTTGCGCAGTATTTTATCGGACAGAGCTATCTAAAGATGCTGACCACTGAGCGGGTGGGCGTAGGAAACGTGACGTTCGAGCCAGGCTGCCGCAACAATTGGCACATCCACCACAAGGGCGGCCAGATCCTGCTGGTGACCGGCGGAAGAGGCTGGTATCAGGAGTGGGGCAGGGAGGCTCAGGAGCTGAAGGCTGGCGATGTGGTGAATATCCCGCCGGAAGTAAAACACTGGCACGGAGCGGCCGCGGATTCCTGGTTCCAGCACCTTGCCATCGAAGTGCCGGCGGAAGGGGCTTCCAATGAGTGGTGTGAGCCGGTGTCTGATGGAGAATACAGCAAGCTGAAATAGATAAAGACGAAGATCGACAGGAGTATGACGAAGAATGAGTTTATATGAGACAGACCCGGAATTTATGGAGCGTTTTGAGCATTTTGCGGAAGAGGAAGTACCCCAGGAAGAGGGGCAGCGGTTAGACGACAGGACCCGGTATATGGCAATCCTGGCCACCCTGCTTGGATGTCAGGGAACGGCGGAGTTTCAGGAGATCTTGCCCAAGGCCCTGGATGCGGGAGTGACCCCGGTAGAGGCAAAAGAGATTATTTATCAGGCAGTGGCTTATCTGGGGATCGGAAGGGCGCGCCCCTTTCTGACACTGGCAAATGAAATCCTGGAGAGCAGAGGTGTAAAGCTTCCGCTGGAAGGACAGGCCACGACAACTTACGCGGATCGTCTGGAGAAAGGCGCAAAGGCCCAAGTGACCATGTTTGGAGACCAGATGAAGGAGGCCTGGAAGAACGGCCATATCAATCGGTGGCTTGCGTCTAATTGTTTTGGAGATTACTATACAAGAAAAGGGCTGGAATTGGCTCAGCGGGAGATGATCACTTTCTGTTTCCTGGCGGCGCAGGGAGGCTGTGAACCTCAGCTTACTTCCCACGCCAAGGGGAATATGAACATGGGAAATGATAAGAATTTCCTGATCAAAGTAGTGTCCCAGTGTCTGCCTTATATTGGATATCCCAGAAGTTTGAACGCGATTGCGTGTATCAATAAGGCTGCAGAGCAGTAAAGAGTATAAAGGGCGGCAGGATTCAGACAGAAAGCTGGAATGGATAGGAGAAGTTTTCCCATCTGTTCCGGCTTTTTTGCGCGATACTCGGCATGAAGATATTCTACAAGCCTTTTTTGACAGACGTGTTACAATTTAGATTACGGACCAGGGGAATCGAACCGGTGGAGATACTTTTGTTTCGGTTTGTACTGGGATATGCGGCCCT
>DXGF01000183.1 GCA_019114065.1 Candidatus Dorea gallistercoris | reverse complement strand
CCGTCGGATTGTTGGGATTGATGACTACAAGAGCTTTTGTCCTAGGCGTGATCTTAGAACGGATATCTTTCACATCCGGCTGCCAGTCTGCTTCTTCGTCGCAGACATAGAATACAGGTCTTCCCCCGGCCAGATATACGGAATTGGCCCAGATGGAATAATCCGGTGCCGGGACCAGCACTTCATCGCCCCGCTCCAACAGAGGCTGAAGCGCAAAGGAAACCACTTCGCTTACTCCATTTCCAATGAAAATGTCCTCCGGCGTGATCCCTTTGATCCCTTTTCCGCTCTCATACTCACAGATTGCCTCCCTTGCCTGGGGCATCCCTTTGAAATCACAGTATCCTACTCCGTCTCCCAGATGATGTTCCAATGCGGCTTTAATACTTTCCGGCAGTCCAAAACCAAATGCGGCCGGATTGCCGGTATTGAGCCGCAATACCTTCTCTCCCTGTTCCTGCATACGCAGGGCTTCTATGTAAAGCGGCCCTCGGATATCAGAATGAATACTGCTCATTTTCTTTGCGGTTGCGATTGCTTTCATCCTATCTCCACCTTTCTGGAATCTTTTTCCTTTGTCTACATCATAGACTGGCAGAGAGATATAAGCAAATACTAATATCTATATAAGAATTATAATCTTTTATCTATACTATGTTTGGCTGTTGCCCGGCGAATGTCCGCTTGTGCAGGTACGGCGGCCGCTTGCCGGCTTATCACACAAAACGGCGGTCCTGGATCAAATCCAAGGCCGCCATCCATATTCTACTCTTCTTCTGTATACTTCTTAATGTTTGAGGCATTCGCCATCTTGCTGACCTTCCCGTCCTTGATCACTACCAGGGTGGGAGCCTGGAGGACGCCGTATTTCTTTACCAGGTCCTTATTCTCCTGGGCATCCACCACCTCATAATCCATATGAGCCTCTTCCAGCGCCTGTTTGGCGATCACACAGTTGGGACAGGTCTTGGTAGTAAACAGCAGTTTCTTTGATCCTTCTTCTGTATCCTGCCTCAAAGTCTCACCCACAGGTTCCTCCGTCTTCCCGCTTGGATGAAACTGAGATCTGCTCAGATCATAAACCTTTCTGTCCTTGAATTCCTGAGCCTTTCCATCATTCCAGTTCTGCACCGGACGATAGTAACCTGTGATCCGGCTATATACTTCTGTGGCCGCCCCACATTCCGGGCATACATACTCTTCCCCTTTGATATATCCATGATCCTTGCAGATCGAATAGGTGGGAGACATGGTATAGTAAGGCAGTTTGTAATTCTCTGCGATCTTTCTCACCAGAGAAGCCGCCGCCTTCCAGTCTGGAAGCTTCTCTCCCAGGAACGCGTGGAACACCGTCCCGGATGTATAGAGCGTCTGCAATTCATCCTGGATATCCAACGCGGCGAAGATATCCTCTGTATATCCAACTGGCAGGTGGGAACTGTTGGTGTAGTAGGGCGTTCCGTCTCCCTCTGCCGCCGTGATGATATCCGGGAACTGTTCTTTATCGTGCTTTGCAAACCGGTAGGTGGTAGATTCCGCCGGCGTCGCCTCTAAGTTATAGAGATCTCCGTATTCTTCCTGATAGGAAGACAGGCGTTCCCGCATGTGGTTCAGCACTTTCCTGCTGAACTCCTGTGTTTCCTCATGGGTCATATCCTTGCCAATCCACTTGGCGTTCAGCCCCGCCTCGTTCATACCGATCAGCCCGATGGTGGAAAAGTGATTGTCAAAGGTCCCCAGATACCGTTTGGTATATGGATACAGGCCTTCCTCCATCAGCTTGGTGATCACCGTCCGCTTTACATGGAGCGAGCGGGCGGAAATGTCCATCAGGCGGTCCAGGCGGCGGAAGAATTCTTCCTCATTTTCCGACTGATACGCGATCCTGGGCATATTGATGGTCACAACCCCAACCGAACCTGTACTCTCCCCGCTTCCAAAGAAACCGCCGGATTTCTTGCGCAGCTCCCGAAGGTCCAGGCGCAGGCGGCAGCACATGCTGCGGACGTCGCTTGGCTCCATATCGCTGTTGATATAGTTCGAGAAATATGGCGTTCCATATTTCGCCGTCATCTCAAAGAGCAGACGGTTATTTTCTGTATCAGACCAGTCAAAATCGCTGGTGATGGAGTAGGTGGGGATCGGATACTGGAACCCGCGGCCGTGGGCGTCTCCTTCGATCATGATCTCGATAAACGCCTTGTTGACCATATCCATCTCTTTCTTACAGTCCCCGTAGGTAAAGTCCATCTCTTTTCCGCCCACGATGGCCGGCAGATCCGCCAGGTCGTTCGGGACCGTCCAGTCCAGCGTGATGTTGGAGAAGGGCGCCTGGGTCCCCCAGCGGGACGGCGTATTCACCCCATAGATAAAGGACTCAATGGATTTCTTTACTTCCTGATAAGTCAGGTTATCCGCCTTAACAAAAGGCGCGAGGTAGGTATCAAAAGATGAAAATGCCTGAGCCCCCGCCCACTCATTCTGCATGATGCCTAAGAAGTTTACCATCTGATTGCACAGTACGCTTAAGTGCTTTGCCGGGGAGGAAGAAATCTTTCCCGGAATCCCTCCCAGTCCTTCCTGAATCAGCTGTTTTAAGGACCAGCCCGCGCAGTATCCGGTCAGCATAGACAGGTCGTGGATATGGATGTCCGCGTTCCTGTGAGCCTGGCCGATCTCCTCATCATAGATCTCAGACAGCCAATAGTTGGCCGTGATGGCGCCGGAATTACTCAGGATCAGCCCTCCTACAGAATAGGTAACGGTTGAATTCTCCTTCACTCGCCAGTCTGTCACTTTCACATAGCTGTCCACGATTTCCTTGTAGTCCAGCATCGTAGACTTCAGATTCCGTATCTTCTCTCTCTGCTTCCGGTAAAGGATATATCCCTTGGCCACATCTGAATAGCCTGCTTTGATCAAAACCGCTTCCACGCTGTCCTGGATATCTTCCACCTGAATCAGAGAATCCTTGATCTTAGGCTCAAAATCTGCCGTCACCTTCAACGCCAGCAGATCGATGATATCCTGATTATATTCTTTTTCCTGTGCTTTGAACGCCTTCTCGATCGCCACACAGATTTTTGACAGATTAAAATCAACAATCTGTCCGTCACGCTTCGTTACCTGATACATTTCCTCGTTCCCCTTCCTGGATTTCTTTTGTATTCTATACCTGATCCGTTCCTTTCGTCTGTTCCTCTATCATACCACTGCTTGCATTTTATAGTCAATAAAAATAACAATATATTGTGCACAAAAATGCTTTTCACACAATATATTGTTATTGTATAGTTTTGACAGAAGTCCTGTATTTCCGCTGTCCGCAGCTACTCCACACCCCTAAGTTCCGCGGATATTACATAGGGCTTTACCACTTCCAAAGCCTGTTTCATGATGTCTTTGCTGTACCCTCTTAATCCCCCCCGGATCAAATCCCCGGAATCCACAAACTGCTGGAGATAATACTGCCTGGCCCCTCGGATCCATTTTCCGATCGATTCAAAATCCGAACGCTGATGAAATTCCCGCACCACCGTGGTCCGAAACTCATAAGAAATCGGGTCACTTAATAGATACTGGACACTCCTGTGTATATTGCGCAGATCATACCCCTCAATGCCAACGGTACGCCCGTAATTCTCCTGAGAATTCTTGATGTCCATGGCTACATAATCCACCAGCCCCGCCTCTACGATCCTTTGCAGTTTGTCCGGGAAACTGCCGTTGGTATCCAGCTTGACCGCATATCCCAAGCGCTTGATCTCCCTCACGAAATCCTCGATGCCATGCTGGATCAAAGGTTCCCCGCCCGTCACACACACGCCATCCAGGATTCCCTGCCGCTTCCGCAGGAAAGCGAAAAACTCTTCCCCGGGAATCTCCTGATTCTTGTATGTATCGATCACCAGCGAAGCATTGTGGCAGAACGGGCATCGGAAATTACACCCTGCTGTAAATACCGTGCACGCGACCTTCTGCGGATAATCCAGCAAAGTCAGCTTCTGCAGTCCTTGAATCACCATCTTTTACGTCGTCTCCTCTCTCATTGGGGCCGTGTTCTTTTTAAAAATACCACGGCCCCAATTGAAAATACCCTGTCCCTTTTTGCTATCTTGCCTCAAAGCTGCTCTCGGATCCCAGAGGGATTTCTTCTATATCGATCCATTCAATGGAGATGAACTGGTTCCGGTTCAGGCCTTCCATCAGCTTATGGATCAGGGTCTCCCGGCCCTGGACTTCCATGAGTACGGTCCCATCCCATTGATTTTCCACCCAACCGGTCAGTCCCAGAGACCTGGCCAAATGCTTTGCCGTGTACCGAAATCCCACTCCCTGCACTCTTCCATAAAATGTCATCCGCTTTCTTACCTCTGCCATCCGCCTCTCCTTCCCAAGCCTTCGATCATCATAGATTCTCGTACATCTGTGGCAGATCAAACAGGGAAATCTGATCATCCCTGGCAGATGCTGTTTCTTTCTCTGTGATCGTCTCATCTCCCCGGAAATGTCCGATCAAAAACGGAGACTGGGGATCATGTCTCTCATGCTTCTTCCTGGCGCCTTCCAGTCCACTTACCGCGTAACAATACTGGCACCCGTTGATACAGGTATCATACATCCCGATATCCAAGCTTTCCACGCAGCGGCAGGCCCGCCGCTGTCCCTTGTCCTTTCTTAAGTCCAGCTTATAGCCCGCCACATCCTGGAGCTGTTCTCTGTCAATGCACGCTCCATGGTAAATCCCATATCTGCTCAGATCGATCTGCTCTGCGCAGGTACAAAGCGGAAGCTCATATTTCCTGGCTATCCGGGAAAGTCCCTCCGCCAGTTTCCAAATCTCTTCCATCTCTAATTCCTGACAGGCGCTTCCCCGATATTCATCCACAAAACTGATGATACACCGCCCGGCGGCTTTATGCAGCCAGCCGCACATCATCTCGAATTGTTCCAAATGATAGGAAATAGAATATTTCTCCGTCAAAAGGATGGGATCGAACCGCCAGTTCATCCGTTTCTTCCCGATCCTCTGGCTAAGAAGCAGAAAAGTAGCCATCGCTTCCTCTGTCCCTGGCACTCCCGGTTCCAGATCCTCCCCGTAATCCGTGATCGTATACTGAAAACAATATCGATAGCCCATATACTCCAGCTCTCGCAGATATGGCAGCAACGGTTCCGCGTTTTTGGTCCAAAACACAATACCATCCACCAGATCCGGCGAAAGCCGGATACGGCTCACCTTTCTGCGATTGTAAGGATTTGGGACCAAAACCTCACCCTCCCTCAGCCGGTTCATGAACCACTGTGGGTACAGTGCCGGAATGTCGGTCCTTCTGCTAGCGCTGATGATCATTTTCTACTCCTGTTTTCAATTTGGGCCGTGTTCTTTTTAAAAATACCACGGCCCAAATTGAAAAAGCCCTGTCCCTTTTTGTACTTTTTACATCAATCGAAATTTTTCCTGATAAGATGACAATATTCCTCGTAGGCCGGAATGCCTGTAAATCGATCCACCAGGGCATCCCTTACCCCTTTGTAATACCATCCAATGGTATTTTTATCTTTCATCCGAAAACGGTTCCACAGATCTTCTCCCACCACCGGATAGTCCCGATCGATATCCCGCATATTGGAAAGCTTGTCCGCCAGTCCGATCATCTGTACTTCTCTTGGAGCCGTGCGGATGTGCTCGATCGTCGACCGCTTCCGCTCCATCCAGGTCAAAGACTTATCCTCGCTTTCCCTGGCAACCATATAGGCCACACGCTCTGAAAATTCCTGAGCCAGAAGTCTCTGGGTGATGCCCTCGCAGTCTTCAATGGTGTCATGAAGCACCGCCGCGCTGATCACCTCCTCATCCTTGGTCATGCTCGACACAATATCTCCCACCTCAATGGGATGGACGATATACGGCCGCTTCGTGCCCTTTCGGAACTGTCCCTCGTGTGCCCTCGTCGCAAACTCGATTGCCTTATCGATCATATTCATCTTCCTTTTATGTAACCTCCCGAAGTGTTACCCCTGTGACAGCTGCTCCCCTTCCTCCACCAGAAAAGAAAAAGCCAGAACAACTATCCATCCAACTGGTACCCTGCGCTGCCGCAGGCTTATATATAAATCATAACATCTCCCACTTTAAATAGCAACGATTGTAAGATATAATGTTTGTAACACTTCATTACAAGTCACACCCTCTCCAGAATCAGGAGGACCCTGGAACCACCCCAACATAAGCAGTCTTAGCCCGCAGGGCGAGACTGGAGCGCGTAAGCGCGACGAGTGCGCATGTAGGGGTGATCCGGGTGTGACTTGTTATGAGCAAAGGCGCGGGCGGAAAGGAGACCGATCTATGGCTCAAAAAACAATCCTTATCACTGGCTCTTCCCGGGGCATTGGGCGGGCAGCCGCTCTGCTGTTCGCCTCCCGGGGCTATCATGTGTTTATCAACTGCCGCACCTCTCTCCGGGAATTGATGGAGGTTAAACGTCAGATCGAGCGCATGGGATTTGGCCTTTGTACCCTGGTCCCCGGCGATGTTGGCGACCCATCCGCGGTCCAGGAGATCTTTCAGGAAATCCAAAAGACTGCCGGGCATCTGGATATCCTTGTAAATAACGCCGGCATTTCTCACATTGGGCTTCTGAGCGATCTGACCTATGAAGAGTGGGACCAGATCATTCGGACCAATCTTTCTTCCGTCTTTTACTGCTGCCGCGCGGCGGTCCCGGATATGGTGGCAAGAAAAAATGGCGCTATCATCAATATTTCTTCCATGTGGGGCACCTCCGGGGCCTCCTGCGAGGCGGCTTATTCCGCTTCCAAGGCCGGCGTCAACGGCCTGACCAAAGCCCTGGCTAAGGAACTGGCTCCCAGCGGCATTCCGGTCAATGCCATCGCCTGCGGTGTGATCGATACGGAAATGAACCGCCAGTTAAACGCAAAAGAACGCCGCGCCTTGGAAGAAGAGATTCCGATGGGGCGTTTCGGCACTCCCGATGAGATCGCTCAGATCATCTGGAATCTGGCGGCTTCTCCCGCTTATCTGACCGGACAGATCATCGGCGCGGACGGAGGATTCCTGTAAATCCGCCTTTTATCTGGGAAGTTACGAGAAGTTTTTATCTGAAAATATTTGCTTGCGCAAACAATTATTATGGGTTATAATACCTTTGCTTACATCAGACATGTTTTCTATAAACATAGGAGGGATTTGAAATGAGCCTGATCCGATGGCTTTCCGTTGCCGGCCGCCATACCAGGATGTATCTGGACCAGCGGTTCGCCCCATTGGGGATCAACAGCAGTCAGCACATGTACATCATAAAAATCTGTGAGAATCCAGGTATCTCCCAGGAACAGTTCCTGGATCTGTTCTACCTGCATCCCAGCAACATTACCCGGGCTCTGGGCGGTCTGATCAAATCGGGATTTCTCACCAAAGAAGCCAGCCCGCAGGATAAGCGGACCTACTGTCTGTATCCCACACAGAAGGCCTATGACATTTACGACCAGATTCTTTCTATTCTGGACGAGACACAGAAAATCCTGTGTTCTC
Organism: Candidatus Dorea gallistercoris; assembly: GCA_019114065.1. GTDB lineage: Bacteria > Bacillota > Clostridia > Lachnospirales > Lachnospiraceae > Massilistercora > Massilistercora gallistercoris. The sequence continues at coordinate 4,196 of DXGF01000183.1, read as the reverse complement.
CCCTCTCCCAGGATGAGCAGGAACAATTTCTTGAAATGATCCAGAAAGTGGCCCTTCAATCTGTCAAAATCTTATAAGAAAAGAGGTGATCTTCCTTGCCGCAAACTCAGACACAAGAGAATCCATTAGGCTGCAAAAGTATTCCCTCTCTGCTGAAATCCTTCGCGGTCCCCAGCATCATCGCCATGCTGGTCAGTTCTCTCTATAATATCGTAGACCAGATATTCATCGGACAGGGCGTGGGATATCTGGGAAACGCGGCTACCAACGTTTCCTACCCCCTGACCACCATCTGTCTGGCCATCTCGCTTCTGATCGGCGTCGGAAGCGCCTCTCAGTTTTCCCTCTATCTGGGGGCCAAAGAGAAAGAAAAGGCAGAGGCTGTAGTTGGAAACGGCATCGCTATGATGCTGACTTTCGGGATCCTTTACATGGTCCTGATTGAAATCTTCCTCCACCCGTTGCTGCTCGCCTTTGGAGCCACGGCAGAAAATCTTCCTTACGCGGAAACTTATTCCCGGATCATTGCCCTTGGAATGCCTTTTCAGGTGGTCACCACCAGTATGAGCAACCTGATCCGCGCGGACGGCAGCCCTAAATATTCCATGATCTGTATGCTGATCGGCGCCATCGCCAACACCATCCTGGATCCCATCTTCATCTTTATCTTTGATCTGGGTGTTGCCGGGGCCGCCTGGGCGACGATCATCGGGCAGTTTCTTTCCTTCCTTGCCGCGATCGTCTACGTCCGAAGATTCCAGAGTGTCCAGCTTCGCCTGGCAGATATCCGTCTCAATATCCGCCAGAGCATCCACACCGCTTCTCTGGGCATGAGCAATAGTTTAAATCAGGTGGCGATCACCTTTGTGCAGATTGTTCTGAACAACTCCCTGACCTACTACGGAGCCATGTCCGAATACGGAAAAGACATTCCACTGGCGGCCTGCGGCATCGTCATGAAGACCAACGCTATCCTGCTTGCCATTATCATCGGGATCTCCCAGGGCTCCCAGCCAATCCTCGGCTTTAACTATGGAGCGAAACAGTACGACCGTGTGCGCAGTACCTATAAACTGGCGATCACCTGCAACCTGATCGTCTCCGCGGCAGGATTTATCCTGTTCCAGTTCTTCCCTTACCAGATCATCTCTCTGTTTGGGACAGGAGATGCCGCGTATTATGAATTTTCCATCCGTTTTATGCGCACATTTCTCTTTATGGTCATCATCAATGGCGTGACCCTGCTTTCTTCCAATTTCTTCGCCGCCATTGGAAAACCCATAAAAGGACTGCTCCTTTCCATGACCCGGCAGGTCTTCTTCCTGATCCCGCTGGTCTTGATCCTGCCATTGTTCTTTGGCCTGGACGGCATCCTGTATTCCGCTCCAGTATCTGATGTGATGGCTTTTCTTGTCAGCGTGGCGGTCATCTCAAGAGAACTTCGGAGGATGAAAAAGCTGGAGCAGGGGGAATCATAAGCTCCCCCTGCTCGTATTACTGCGCAAATCGGATGCGGTCGATCAAACTTGTTCTTTTAAAATTCTGATTGACTAAAAACGCGATCAAAAGCTGCACCGCCAGCACGATCAAAGTCAGTACAATGGCCGGGATCACCGGATAATGATAGGTCTTGATCGATAAGATCCCTTCTGCCGCCGCGAAACGATAGCAGAGATATCCCGCGATACTGCCGCTCCCCAGCGACAGGACCAGGGTTCCCGCCGTATAGAACAGTCCCTCTTTCTGCAGCATATTTCCGGTCTGCCTGCCGGATAACCCGATCGCCTGCAGCATTCCCAGTTCTTTCTGTCGTACATAGACGCTATTGATCATAGTGTTGATCAGATTCAGGATCCCAATGAACCCCAGCACGGCCAGCAGACCATAACCACCATAATGCAGATATCCCACGGTCATTTCCGCCATCTCATACTGCTCCCGGTAGGTGTCCATCTCCAGAAATTCCTGTCCATCCACGATTTCCCGGATTGTTTTCTCCACGCTTCCCTCCCGGTCCTCATAGACGGTCAGATTCCAGGTGTCCGCAAGCTTCGTCTCACAGAAACTCTCAAGGACTTCTGAGGGCAGCATGAAGCCGCTTCCCAGGCTGGCCGGCGGGTCCGCGTACGCCACGACTTCAAACTCTTTCGCCACGATCCGCTCCCCATCTTCCAGTTCCAGATTCACTTTGTCTCCAACCTGTACTCCCAATTCCATCGCCACATAGCCGCGGCCTAGGATAATACCCGTGCCGTCCGCAAGCTTGGGATCATCCAGGGACCCTTCCTCCACATAACGGTCCAGATCATCCATTTCTTCTTCCCCGATCCCAGTCACTCCGGTGCTGAACGCTTCCCCCGTGTAGGGATCCGTCACTTCCGGCATGACGGCGCCCGCGTACAATTCTTCCTCGATCGATTCCACCCCCGGCACCGCCAGGATCTGTTCTTTCAATTCTTCTGTCAGTGGATTGTTCCGCTGGATATTCTTAAGCTCCCGCTCCGGGTTCATGGCATCTCCTTCCCAGGAGTCCACGTAAATGGAAATATCTCCCCGCACCGCGTCCTCCGCCATGACCTGCGGGCTCATACAGCTTAGGACCGTCGCCACTACCATGAAGAAAATCCCCGTTACCCCAAGGGTGAATATGGTGATGGCAGTCCGTTTCCGATTTCGCCCCAGATTAGACAGCATAAGTCTGGTGGTGCTCATTTCCTGATATCCCTTTCGAAGCTTCGCCTTCTTTTGTTTTCCCAAGGCTCCCTCATACCGGATCGCCTCTACCGGCGAGATCTTCCCGGCCACCTGCATGGGCCTTAGAAGAGAAAGATACACGGTGATAAGCGCCGTCGCCGCCGCAGTCCCGAGGATCCAAAGGTTTACCAGGGAAACTTCGCCCTGCTCCAGCGCTTCCCTCATATAGCCCATCAATGGATTCTCTGTAAATGTGCCCGTTCGCAGCATTCCATGAAGGACGCCGACGCCGGCCGCGCTTCCTATGGCAAGTCCAATGGGGATCGCAATGGCGGCAGCCACGAACCCTTCCCGGAAGACCAGCTTGCGGATCTGCCTCCTGGTCGCTCCGATCGCCCGCAATTTTCCATATTCCTGCACCTTATGGAGCATGGACACATAATAAATGCTGTAGATGGTCAGCGCTCCCGCCAGAACGATGATCACTACAAACACCGCAAGTCCTGAATATAGCGCCGGATCCACATAATTGGCGAACAGATACTCCGAATTCTCCACGATATCGCCCTCTGCCACATCATAGACCTTGCTCTTGTCTTTCACTGCCTGCTCAATGGCATCCACCGTCATGCGCTCTGCCCCGGCGATCCGGAAACATACCCGGTAGACATGCTCTCCGTCCGGGATCACTTCGTCGGCAAAAGCTTTCGACACCAGGGCGGAAAACGTTTTCTGTTCCTTCCCGGAGCTGCCGTCTTCTATCATCCCTACAATGGTAAACGTCTTCCTCTGCTCTGATCCAAGGCCGCCTCTTTCCACCGCCTGGAAGGGGATCTCCACCTGGCCGCCAAGATCTCCCCTAAGTCCCATCGCTTCCAGGAGCCCCGGAGATACCACGATCTCATCTGCCGCCTCTGGCAGCCTTCCCTCTTTCAATTCCAGCCGGTTTGAGCTGGCCGTCTGGTCATCCACATAGACCATCACGATCGAAACATCCTCATCCGGGCAGACCATGTAAGCCGGATCCTCCCGCACACCTACTTCTGTAAGATCCGGGTCTTCTTGCATTTTCTTGGCGTTTTCTTCCCTGACCTGACGAAACATCGCATGGTAGGTAGGATATGCCTCATTGGCCGCGAAAAACTGCAGGTCTATCATCCCAAAGATCACGGTGGGCACCGTTGTCAACAGAACCGTTGTAAGAGCGATGGCGATTCCGATCAAAATATTCCTGCTCCGATTGCTCTTCAAATTAGAAATCGCTGTTCTTGTAATGATATTCATGTCAGTCCACCACCTTACCGTCTTCGATCACGATAATGCGATCCGCCATCTGGGCGATGGTCTCATCGTGAGTGATCATGACAAGAGTCTGTCCATATTTGTCCACACAGCGCTTCAAAATGGAAATGACCTCCATCTCCGTCCGGGAATCCAGATTGCCGGTGGGCTCATCCGCCAGGATGATGGCCGGCCTGGAAGCAAGCGCTCTCGCGATCGCC
>DXGF01000182.1 GCA_019114065.1 Candidatus Dorea gallistercoris | reverse complement strand
TTCACAGTGGCCACCAGGTCGATCCCGGTGTCGGCCACATTTGCGATCAGCACATCTCCGATCCGCACCGGCGCCTGGACTTTCACACCTCGGGTCTGCTCCATACAGGCCATGATCTTATCCTTGGGGATTTCTTCGGCTGTCTTGACAGAAACCCTGGGCAGTGCGCCGCCTTCCACTTCCAGCGTGGTCGTTACTGTCCTGGTAGGGTCTGTAAGCTCTTTCCGTGCGTAAATATATCCGCGCATACACCGGTTCCCTTCTACATCCACGACCTCGCCGTCCTCGGCCTCTACTGTCATCTGACAGCCATTGGGACAGATGATACAGGTCATCCGCGTTTTTTCCATATATTTTCTCCTCCTTACGCTTCTTAAGGATCTGCTAATTTATCTCCCGCAGATACTGGGCCGCCCATTCTCCTGCTTTCTCTGCCTCCTGTGACACATGATCCACCAGGTCATGCACATGCAGCACGTTCCCACAGGCAAACATCCCCGGCACTGTCGTCTCCAGACGGTCGTTCACCACCGGGCCGCCGGTCTTTTCATCCATTTCTGCCCCCGCTTCCCTGGTCAGTTCATTTTCTGGTATCAGCCCTACTGAAAGGAGCAGCGTATCACAGCTGTAAAATTCTTCCGTTCCCGGGATCGGCGTCTTCGCTTCATCCACCCTGGCAAGTGTGACGCCTTCGATATGCTCTTTCCCCAGGATATCTACCACTGTATGGTTCAATTTTAATGGAATCCCATAGTCTTCCAGACACTGGACGATATTCCGCTTCAGACCGCCTGACTGGGGGAGAATTTCCGCCACCACTTTTACTTTCGCGCCTTCCAGCGTCATTCTCCTTGCCATGATCAGCCCGATATCCCCGGACCCTAGGATCACGATCTCTCTGCCCGGCATATAACCTTCCATGTTCACCAGCCTTTGAGCGGTCCCTGCGGTATAGATCCCGGCCGGCCGGAAGCCTGGCACATTCAGAGCTCCCCTTGGCCGCTCTCGGCAGCCCATGGCAAGGATCAGCGTCCTGGCCTGGATCTGCTCCATCCCTCTAGTTCTGCTCATGACGGTGACCGTCTTCCTGCTTCCTTCCGTCTGGATCTCCACCACCATCGAAGACAGGCGATACAGGATCTTCTCTTTCTGTATCTGCTCGATGTACCGCCAGGCATACTCCGGTCCGGTCAGCTCCTCTTTAAACGTATGCAGTCCAAACCCATTATGGATGCACTGGTTCAAGATTCCTCCCAGGACTTCATCTCTCTCCAGGATCAAGATCCGCTCCACTCCCTGGCGTCTGGCTGCCAGAGCCGCCGCAAGCCCCGCCGGACCGCCGCCGATGATCACTATGTCAAATGACTCCACTTTTCTTGTTCCTCCTTACCAGTCTTCTCTGATATGTCCCGCCAGCATTCTGGAATCCGGTCCTGATTTGCGCACTTCCAGCAGGTCCATCTTCCATTCTCGCGCCAGCAGCTCCATCACTTTCGGTGAGCAGAAGCCCCCCTGACAGCGTCCCATTCCTGCCCGCACTCTGCGCTTGACTCCATCCATCGTCTTGGCTCCAAGCGGCCGGCGGATGGCTTCCAGGATCTCTCCTTCTGAGATCCCCTCACACCGGCAGACAATATTCCCATATGCGGGATTCTCCTGGATCAGCCGGTTTCTCTCTGCCAGAGACAACCGCTCCGGTCTGGTGATCCCTCTTCGGCGGGGCCGAAAGTCCTCTCTCCCGGGCAGGTGAAGCTTCCCGCTCACCAGCTCTCCCAGCAGTTCCCCTATGGCAAGGCAGGAAGTAAGCCCCGGAGATTCAATCCCGGCGCAGTCAAAGAATCCATCCTCTGACTCATGGATCACGAAATCATCCCCCGGCTCATGGGCTCGCAGTCCGGAAAAAGAAGTGATCACCTGGTTCAGCGGGACATCGCGGACTGCCTCCCGGCATTTCTCTCGCACCTTCTCCAGCCCGGCTCTTGTGGTATTTACTCCTTCCTTGTCCTGGATATCTTCCGCTGTGGGACCCACAAGGAGATTCCCATGTACCGTGGGCGTTACCAGTACCCCTTTCCCGTAAGGGCCCGGAAGGGTGAAGATCGTCCTTGAGACATGTCCCCCTGCCCGTTTATCTAAAAGCATGTACTCGCCCTTCCTTGGGATCAGTTCCATTTTCTTCTCGCAGACCAGGTTATGGATATGATCCGCGTACACTCCCGCCGCGTTGATGACCACCTTCCCCTGATAAGTGTGTCCGGCGCTGGTTTTGACCCTGTAGCCTTCCCGGCACTTCTGGATCTCCCTCACTTCTTCACGGAACCGGAACTCCACCCCGTTGTCCCAGGCATTTTCGGCCAGCGCCAGATTCAGTTCAAAAGGGCAGACGATCCCTCCTGTCGGCGCATAGAGAGCCGCCACCGCTTCCTCTGAGATATGGGGCTCTTGCTTCTTTAATTCGTCCTTTCCAAGGATCTGAAGGTCCGGCACGTTATTTTTCCTTCCATTTTCCAACAGACGCTCCAGTTCTCCGGTCTTTTGCGGATCCGTACAGACCACCAGAGAGCCATTTCTGATAAATGGGATATCCAGTTCTTCCGCCGCCTGGCCCATCAACTGATTACCCCGCACATTCATCCTGGCTTTCAGCGAGCCCGGCTTGGCGTCAAATCCTGCGTGGATGATGCCACTGTTCGCCTTGGAAGTTCCTTCGCACACATCTTCCTCCCGCTCCAAAACACAGATTTTCGCCTGATATTTGGCAAGATACCGGGCCGCCCCGCAGCCTGAGACCCCCGCCCCTATGATCAAAATGTCGTACATCTTTTAGTCCTCTTCTCTCGCCCAGTCAAAGGCATATTTTACCGCTTTCTTCCAGCCTTTCAGCCGCTCCTGCCGCTCCTGGTCTGAAAGCTTTGGTTCAAATGTCCGGTCGATGGCCCAGTTTTTCAGCACGTCTTCCTTATTCTTCCAGTACCCCACGGCCAGGCCGGCCAGATACGCCGCCCCCATAGCCGTCGTCTCGATGCAGGAAGGCCGCTCCACCGGAGCGCCGATCATATCCGCCTGGGTCTGCATCAGGAAATCATTGGCGCTGGCGCCCCCGTCTACCTTCAGCGCGCTTAAGGTAATACCGGAATCCGCTTCCATGGCTTTCAGCACGTCATTTGCCTGGTAAGCCAGGGATTCCAGGGTCGCCCGGATAATATGGTATTTGTTCACGCCCCTGGTCAGTCCCACGATGATCCCTCTGGCGTAGGAATCCCAGTAAGGCGCGCCCAGCCCCGTAAACGCGGGGACTACATAGCAGCCATTGGTGTCCTTGACCTTCTGTGCCATATACTCAGAATCTTCCGCCGAGTCGATCAGCCGAAGTTCGTCTCTGAGCCACTGGATCGCCGCTCCAGCCACAAAAATGGAACCTTCCAGCGCGTAAGTCACCTTCCCGTCCATTCCCCATGCAATGGTCGTCACCAGACCATGTCTTGAGAACACCGGCTTCTCTCCCGTGTTCATCAAGAGAAAACAGCCGGTCCCGTAAGTATTCTTCGCCTCTCCCGGTGTGAAGCAGGTCTGGCCAAAGAGTGCCGACTGCTGATCTCCCGCGGCGCCCCCGATGGGGATCGCTCCGCCAAAGTAAGATGCGTCCGCCTCCCCGTAAATGGCGCTGGATGGCTTCACTTCCGGGAGCATCGCTTCCGGGATCCCGATGATATCTAAGATCTCCTGATCCCATTCCAGGGTATTGATATTAAAGAGCATAGTCCGTGAGGCGTTGGAATAATCTGTCACATGGACTTTTCCCTTGGTCAGCTTCCAGATCAGCCAGGTCTCCACTGTCCCAAAAAGCAGTTCGCCCTTCTGGGCTTTTTCCTCGGCCCCTTCTACATGATCCAGGATCCAGCGGATTTTGGTGGCAGAGAAATAGGCGTCGATGATCAGGCCTGTCTTCTGGCGGAAACTGTCCGTCCATCCCTCTTCTTTCAGCTTATCACAATATTTGGCCGTCCTTCTGCACTGCCAGACGATCGCACGGTACACCGGCTCTCCTGTAGTCTTATCCCAGACGATCACCGTCTCTCTCTGGTTGGTGATCCCGATCGCCGCGATATCCTTTGCTTCCGCCCCGATCTTACTCATGGCCTCTACTGCCACGCCAAGCTGGGTGGACCAGATCTCATCCGCGTCGTGTTCTACCCATCCAGGCTGTGGAAAATACTGGGTGAACTCTTTCTGGGCCACGCTGCAGATCTCTCCTTTTTCATTGAACAAGATACAACGGTTGCTGGTAGTCCCCGCATCCAGCGCCATCACATATTTTGCCATCGCACTTCCTCCTTAATAAAAAAATAAGACACCCTGCCACCGCAGAATGCCTTGGATAAAACGTGGGCGAGAGGATTCGAACCCCCGACCTTTTGGTCCGTAGCCAAACGCTCTATCCAGCTGAGCTACGCCCACACTTTCTGTAAATGAATTTCACAGCAGAGTTAATTATATCCCACTTTCAAACTTCTGTCAACAAATTTTTCATTGCTATCCGATTATCCATTTCAAACTGGCCTGCTCAATTTTATCATATCTGGACTTTTCAATATAGCCACTTTAGTGTTATGATTGCTGTAAAACAAAAAGGAGTTACCCAATCATGAGCAAAAAAATTGCAGTGATCAACGATCTGTCCGGCTTTGGCCGCTGTTCTCTGACAGCCGCCATCTCCGTCATCTCCGCCATGGGCGTCCAGCCATGCCCGCTTCCAACGGCGGTCCTGACGGCCCAGACCGGATATCCTGATTATTATTGCGATGACTATACAGATAAGATGGAGATCTTCCGAAGCTATTGGGAGAAAATGGGGCAGACCTTCGACGGTATCTATACCGGATTTGTTGCAAGTGAAAGGCAGATCCATCAGATCTTCCAATTTATTGACACCTTCCGCTCCCCGGACAACTTCCTTCTGGTAGATCCGGTCATGGGCGACAATGGGAAGACCTATGACCTCTTCACCCAGCCTCTCCTTCAGGAAATGCGGCGTCTGGCCCTGACAGCGGATATCATCACTCCGAATCTGACAGAGCTCTGTCTTCTGACGGATCAGGAATATTCTTCCGTGTCCGCCACGGAAGAACATCCCGCTCTTTTGCGGAAGATCACAGATCTTGGCCGCTCCCTGTGCAGGCAGGGTCCCGGGCACGTAGTCGTGACCGGCATCCAGTTCCGGGATGAACAGGATACAGAACAGATGGGAAATCTGTATATCACGGAGACCATAAGCCAGCTCCTTTCTTTCCCTCATATCGGGGGAAGCTATTCCGGCACGGGAGATCTGTTCGCTTCCTGTCTGGCGGCCGGCGCCGCGAGAAACAGCGACCTTCGATCCACCATCCAGCTTGCCGGGACCTTCCTTGAGATGGCTCTGGCTGACACGGTCAAGGAAAGGATTCCCCGCAATGATGGCATCAATTATGAGAAATACCTGTCTCTTCTGATCCCGGAAGAGAACCAGTGGACCAATCTTCGAAACAAGGAGGCTGACATTTATGAAAACTGACACAAGACCAACGGTATTGATCGCCTTCACAGGGCTTTTCGCGGCCATGATCACCATCATGACCGCCTGGCTGTTCCATATACCCTATGGCGCCAACGGCGGCTACATCCATTTTGGAGACGCTTTAATCTATCTGGCGGCCGTGCTTCTTCCAAGGCCATACGCCCTTGCCGCGGCGGCCCTTGGCGGGGGGCTGGCGGACCTTTTCACCGCGCCTATGTGGGCGCCGGCCACCATTCTGATCAAAATGCTGATCGTCCTGCCGTTTACCAGCCGGGACGGCCGGATCTTAAGCAGGCGGAATCTGGTCGCTCCTTTTTGCAGCGCCATCCTTTCCGCCGCCGGGTATTACCTGGCAGAAGGAATCCTGTTCGGCTCCTTCCTGGCCCCTATCGTCTCCCTGACGGGAAGCGCGATCCAGTCTCTGGGAAGCGCCGCGATCTTCCTGGTCCTTGGCGTCTCCCTGGATAAAGTCCATCTAAAAGCCAGGACCCAGCGTATTCTGTATCAATGATCCAAGAAGGAGGTATCTATCTATGGCTGATATTTTATATACTTACAAAGACCAAGTTTACGCAAATATCACAAACCGCTGCAACTGCCGCTGCACCTTCTGTATCCGTGGCCATGAGGACGCCATCGGGGACGCCACGTCTCTGTGGCACCAGCAGGAGCCTTCCCCGGCAGAAATCAAGGAAGCAATGGATGCCTTTGACTTCCAGGGCTGCAAAGAACTGGTCTACTGCGGATACGGCGAACCCACCTGCGCTCTGGAGACCTTGATCGAGACCGCCCGTTACGCCAAAACCAAATACGGGGTGTCCATCCGCGTCAACACGAATGGCTTGGGAAGCCTTCAGAATGGCCGGGATATTGTTCCAGAGCTTGCCAAGGTAGTGGACTGTGTTTCCATCAGTCTGAACGCGCCTGACGAAGAAGCCTATAACGCGGTGACCCGGCCCAAGTTTCCAGATGCTTACAAGGGAATGCTGGACTTTGCCGCAGAGGCCGCCAAACAGATTCCCCAGGTCCGTTTCACGATCGTGGATGTTCTTCCAGAAGATGAGATCCAGGCCTGCAAAGCCCTTGCCGCTTCCCTGAATATTCCTCTCAGGATTCGGAAATACGCTGATTAGTGGGAGAGCATCCGCTCTCCTTTCTGATATTCCCGGGGTGTGCATCGCATGTACCGCCGGAAGATCTGTCCATAGTAGGCAGGACTGGAAAATCCCACCAGACTGGCGGTCTTGGTGATGCTCTCCCCCTCCCGCAGGAAGACAAGACTGTTCTGGATCCTTAGAAATAATACATAGTCGAAAATCGTCATCTTCATATGCTTCTTAAAGAAACGGCAGCACTCATTCTTGCAGATATTCACATGTGAGGCGATATCATCCAGGCGGATCTCCTGGTCATAATGCTCCTGGATATAGGAGATCATATCCTTCAGTCTCTGAAGTTCCCGCTCCGGGCCGCTTTCCTTCTCCGGCAGGGAAGAAAAATACCGATACAGTCTCTGCCAGATCTCCGTCAGCAGCAGGTGGACCTGGAGTTCATAGTCCTCCGGCGCCGCCAGGGACAATCTGTAGATCTCTGTCATCCGGTCCAGGATCTCCTGCTGCCACGCCACCGTCTGCTCCAGCTTCAGAGACGGCCACCGACCGCCCTCGGTGATGAACCTTACATATTTGGAATAGAGGATACTCCCTTCCTCCCCATAGAGAAATCTTGGATGAAAGGTGACTGACAGATAGGCGCAATCCTGTCCATCCTTGCGGGAGCCGGAATGAAGAGCATTGCTGTTTCCAAAAAGTCCCTCCCCTTCTTTCAGAATGTATTGAGTATCATTGACATGATACTCCATTTCCCCCGACATCACCCAGGTCAGCTCCACCTCTGGATGCCAGTGCCACAGAAACACGCCCTGTTCATATTCCTGGATCTGTTCCACATCTACGCTGACCGGGAAGGCGTAACTTCCGTGAGCCTTGATCTCTTTTCTGTTTTTCTCGGTATCAATCTGCATCTTCTCAATATCCTTATATTTATCTTCAATATTCTTATTGCGTTTTTAAAATCTTCTCATTATTATTATAATCATCTAAGATGCCAGGGTCAAAAGGTCTAAGCCCACATGAGCTTGCTCATAAGTGGGTGAAAGACCTTGGGACCTCAGCATCATCATAAAGTACGCAAGATCAATATGCAACCCCCAAATCATTCATGACAGGAGATGGAAAAATGTTAGCGAAATTAATAAAAGAATTCCAAACCCTTTACGGCTCAGAGGGAGACCTCCGCGCCTACTTCGCCCCAGGCCGTGTCAATCTGATCGGCGAGCACACGGATTACAACGGAGGACATGTATTTCCCTGCGCTCTGACCCTTGGCACTTACGCGGTGGTGCGGGACCGCTCGGACCGCTCCCTGCGGTTTTACTCCATGAACTTCTCTTCCCTAGGCGTCCTGGAAACCAGCCTTGACGATCTGATCCCCCACAAGGAAGCCTCCTGGACCAACTATCCCAAGGGGGTCATGTGGGCCTTCGAAAAAAGAGGCCTCCATCTGACCCACGGTCTAGATATTGCCATCTGCGGGGATATTCCAGCAGGTTCCGGCCTTTCTTCTTCCGCTTCTCTGGAGGTCCTGACCGGGATCATCCTGAAAGACACCTTTGGATTCGACCAGGTGTCTATGCAGGAGATCGCCCTGATCGGCCAGGATGCGGAGAACAATTTCAACGGCTGCAACTGCGGGATCATGGATCAGTTTGCCAGCGCCATGGGGAAGAAGGATCACGCCATCTTCCTGGACACCAGCACGCTTGAATACCAGTATGCTCCGGTAAAGCTGGAGACTTCCAAGATCGTGATCACCAACAGCAAAGTAAAGCACAGTTTGGTCAATTCTGCCTACAACGACCGGCGCCAGGAATGTGAGACCGCCCTTGCGGAACTGCGCACGGTCACAGATATCCAATCTCTTGGAGATCTGTCCTGCGAAGCATTTGAGACCTTTCAGTCCTCCATCAAAGACCCGGTGCGCCGGAAACGGGCCAAACACGCCGTCTATGAAAATCAGCGGACCATTCAGGCCGTAGAGGCGCTCCGCCAGAACGACATTTCCTTGTTCGGGAAACTGATGAACGCCTCCCATGAATCTCTGAAGACCGATTACGAGGTGTCCTGTCCAGAGATCGACCTTCTGGTAGATCTTGCCCAGGCAATGCCAGGCGTCATCGGGTCCCGCATAACCGGCGGCGGCTTTGGCGGCTGTACCGTCAGCATTGTGGAAAACGATACCGTCGATCGATTTGTCACAGAAATCGGCCGCGCTTATCAGGATAAAACCGGACACACCGCAGAGTTTTATATTGTGGATATCGGCGATGGCGCGCGGAAATTGGATGAAGCATAGGAGGATCAGCAATGCTATATGAAAATATCAAGAAATTAGTAGAATATGGAATCCAGACCGGACTGACCCCGGAAACAGAGCGGATCTATACCACCAACCTTCTGCTGGATCTCTTCCGGGAAGATAATTATGAGGATCTCCCTGTAGATACTGCCAGTCTCGATCTGGAAAACATTTTAGGATCCCTGCTTCATGAAGCGGTCCGCAGGGAACTCATTCCTGACAGCGTTACTTACCGGGATCTCTTTGACACCCGTCTCATGAACTGCCTGCTCCCAAGGCCCAGCCAGGTGCAACACACATTCTGGGAAAAATATGCCGTTTCTCCCAGAGAGGCGACCGACTACTATTACAAATTCAGTCAGGATAGCGACTACATTCGCCGCTATCGGGTGAAAAAGGATCTGAAATGGACGGTAGACAGCCCCTATGGCGAGATCGACATCACCATCAACCTGTCCAAGCCGGAGAAAGACCCCAAAGCCATTGCCGCGGCCAAAAATACCAAAGCAGGCTCCTATCCCAAGTGTCAGCTTTGTATGGAAAATGAGGGCTATGCTGGGCGCGCGGATCATCCGGCCAGAGAAAACCACCGGATCATCCCGATCACGATCAATGGACAGTCCTGGGGCTTCCAGTATTCCCCCTATGTATACTATAACGAGCACTGCATCGTATTTAACGGGGAGCACATTCCCATGAAGATCGACCGGGCCGCTTTTGTCAAGCTCTTCGACTTCATAAAGCTGTTCCCCCATTATTTCCTGGGTTCCAACGCAGACCTTCCTATCGTGGGCGGCTCTATCCTAAGCCACGACCATTTCCAGGGCGGCAACTATACTTTTGCCATGGCAAAGGCTCCCATCGAGCAGGAAGTTACGATCCCGGGCTACGAAGATGTCCAGGCCGGCATCGTAAAATGGCCGCTCTCGGTCCTCCGCATCCGATGCCGAGACGAGAAACGGCTGATCGACCTGGCAGATCATATCCTGCAGGTGTGGAGAGGCTATACCGACGAGACGGCGTTCATTTTTGCGGAAACCGACGGGGAGCCTCACAATACCATTACCCCCATCGCCAGGATGCGGGACGGGGACTACGAACTGGATCTGGCTCTCAGGAACAATATCACCACAGAAGAACATCCTCTGGGTGTCTATCATCCCCATGCGCAGTATCACCATATCAAGAAAGAAAATATCGGCCTGATCGAAGTCATGGGGCTTGCGGTGCTTCCTTCCCGGCTGAAGGAAGAATTGGAACTCCTGGCCCAGTATATCCTGGATGGGAAAGACATCCGCGGCTGTGCCTCCCTCGAAAAACACGCCGACTGGGTAGATTCCTTCCTGCCAAAGTACCCATCTGTCACCTCGGAGAACATCATGGACATCCTGAAAAAAGAAACAGGGATCGTGTTCACACATGTCCTGGAAGACGCCGGTGTCTATAAATGCACTCCAGAAGGGCGTGAGGCGTTCTTAAGATTTGTGAGGAAGCTGTAGTTCTTCTCTTAAAAAATCCGCAGTGCAAAAATCTATTTGCATTGCGGATTTCTTTCATAAAATGCCCTTCTGCATCTGATGGGGTCCCAATTATTCTTCCCAGTATTGTCTCATATACCCTTCTGTCTCATCTTCTGTAAGCTGATATTTCTCCTGAACCTTCCGGGCGGTTTCTTCCCGGGTATGGGAAAGCTCCCGCAGTGTTGTGATCAATTGACAGATTCCCTGTTCTTGTCCATCCTGATAGCCGTCTTCATAGCCCTCCTGCTTCATTGCCTTCTCATATTTCTCCTGGTCAAAGCTTTCCAGTACCATTTGTACGACCTCCCCTTTCTGCGCCTTCAGGATATCCGCCAGAATGCCACGAGTGATACAAGTCTCTGCCGCCCGTGTCACCGCCTGCTTCAATTCAAGGCCCTGTTCCAGATTGTCCCGCACCGTTTCCACAAAGATCGCGTACTCTTCCAGCCTTCGGCACTTTTCCATCAGTTTTCGGTTATGACCATAGTTGATATTCAGTATGGTGGTCTGACATTCCAAGCAGGGCTCTTTCCCCGGCGTTGTCTCCTGGAACAGATCTGACAGCCTTAACACCTTCCGGTCCGGTTCTTCCCTGGTCCCATTGTAGAATACAATATGCTGGGGAAAAGGAAACTGCTTTGGCGTGCTGCTGTAGAGATTGATTCCCCTGGCAGTGATATGTCTGCTGTAAAGTCCGGCAAAATACAACAATCCGCGCATCGGCATATTCGGATTGTAGGTACTCTGGTGCTCGTACAGGTTCAGTTCTGCGTCGATCAGGAAAGACAGGTCATTTTTCATGGATAGATATAAGACATTTTCCAGTGTATTGACCTCCAGCTCTTCCGTGTCCTGATGGATAATCCTGAAGATTTAGTTGTTGTTTCATAGTTCTTCTCCTCATTATAAAAAACATGATCCGCGCGCGCAACCTTTATCTGATCAGGGAAAGGTATTCAAAAAATGTGAAATAACTGGCGGAAACCGCCGGAAATAAAAGATATATACGAAATGGGATAAGCCAAAGAAAGGCTCTCCCAAGGAGTGTTTTGATTATAGCAGAAAAGCTCAACTCGGACAAGATGTTTTTTATAAATTCAAAGTTCTGATTTTTGCCTACTTGTTTTCGCCTGTATCCCAATATATAATAGAAGCAGAAAATTAACATTGGACGCAGATGTAGAGAAGGTAACGCTTTTCAGATTATCTTGGAGGGAGGGCTGGCACAGTGAAGATCAATATGACCGGCAGTCTGTTTCGTGGGTATCGCACTTCCGTTTTGGGCGGAACTGGGATCGAGGCTCCGTCCTCTTTGTTGGGACGTGCTAAGAGCGACCAGTTGACGATTTCAAAGCAGGTGCTTGCAATGCTCGAGACCCAGAACAGAATACGGGAGATGGAAGAACGTTTGGGGAATTCTCCCGAATCACAGACACTGGACACCATGAGTAAAGCCATGAAAACACTAAAGACCTGCAGCACGATCGCAGCAAGGATAAAGGCTGGAGATAAGGTCCCATTGAAAGACCTGCAGTATTTGATGAGAAATGACCCGCAGGCATATCACCTGGCTATGGCTGCCCGAAAGCCCAAAGAGAATCCGAAGGAATGGGACAGCGCTGTTCCGAAAGAAGAACAAGAGGAATGCCGGACAACTAGAGATACATTGGAACGGGCCGATGGAGCGCAGGCTTCCACTGAGACAGAGGGTTCTTCTTGGACGTCATCTGGCGGTGATTTCTCTGGTGGAACCGGTGCCGGGGCAAACGGCGGTGGAGTATAGACAGAATTTAAAAGCAGTAAATCTTTGTGAAGGATTTACTGCTTTCTTTATCCAGAAACTTGTTTTTTCCGCTATCCCCGGATCATCCCAGGTACACCACTTCCTCTTCTGGTTTCCTGGCCGGTTCCAGTCGCACCAGATGCAGCACCGGCTGACGGTTTCCATAGGGCGGCATCGGCTCAATCTCAAATCTTGCCGTCACACGAACCCATTTTTTCAGCGGGATTTTGGCTTGGTTCTTTATTTTGCATGGATATCCATAGAATCGCATATCGTTGGCACAGCAGGTCATGATCTTACGCACAGGGACAAACATATCCTCTCCCATTCCCTTGGGTCGGAACGCCTGGGCCACAAACTCGATCTCCTTATGGAGATAAACACCCGGATGGTCGTAGGCATCTACATACCAGACGCCAAAATCCATGTCGTCGATCACGATTTTATCCCCTTTTACGTCATAGGGCAGGTCGTCCTCTGACGGCTGTATGATATTGCCTTCCAAATCCTCGAAGATCAACTGGGCCATGGGATTCTGTACCTTCAACGCTCTACGGAAACCAGACCGGTCTACTTTTGTGTCACAGCGGTTGACTACGATCAGACTGGACTCCGTCAACTGTTCCATCAGAAGATTGCGCATATTTTTCAGATACATATCCAATGTAGTTCCATTTACTGTAGAGTAGATGCCCTGGATCTCCCAGCCCTTAGGATATTTCTTCGCCAGCAGCTCTCCCAGATTCCACATTCCATTATATTCAATGACAACCTGGGTTGGATGATAGTTTTTCGCGCAATTGATAAAGAATTCTCTGTTCAACTGCTCCGGCTCTTCCACGATCAGAAGCTTCATTTCATTTTCTTCCAGATACTCTTCTGGGTATTGTTCCTCTCCTTCTTCGCAAAGAATTAAAAGGGTCAGGCCCGGCTCGATCCAGTCCTGCTTCATAAGAGTATCCTTCACCAGTGTGGTTTTCCCACTGTCTAAAAATCCAGTGCACACAAATACCGGTGTGCTCATAGGAACACCTGCCTTTCTTACCTCTCCTGCTTTGTCTCAGGCATCTTATACGTGGAACAGTTTCAGCAATTCTTCTTCCTTCAAGTCCGTACCGATCACACAGATCCGGCCGGTATAATCCGCCTGGCCTTCCCGGGCCTCATATTCTTCCGGCACTAAGTCAAACTGTTTCCACGTTCCATCCGCCATCGGGATAATTCCTTTCGAGCGCAGGATGGTTCCGTACCCTTCCGTCTCAGACAATGCCTTCAGAATGAAGTCCAGCTCTTCCTCCGTGTATTTATGCGCCGTCTCTTTTCCCCAGCTTGTAAACACTTCATCCGCGTGATGGTGGTGATGGTCGTGGCCGCAGCAATGTCCATGGTCGTGACCATGCTTGTGACCGCAGCAATGCTCGTGGTCATGGTTGTGGCTGTGCTCGTGGTCGTGGCAATGCTCGTGGTCATGGTTGTGGCTGTGCTCGTGGCCGCAGCAATGCTCGTGATCATGCTCGTGGCTGTGTCCCTCCAGGATCCCCTCGATCTCCGCTCCGTGTTCTAAGGCCCGCAGAATCGCTTCTTTCCCTAATTCTTCCCATGGCGTGGAAATGATCGTGGCTTCTTCGTTTTCTTCCCGGAGCAGATGCACACATTCCTCGATCTTCTCTGGGGACATGGACTGGGTCCGGCTGATCACGATCGTGGAGGCGTGGACCACCTGATCCTTGAAAAACTCTCCAAAATTCTTCATATACGTCTTTGCTTTTTTCCCATCTACCACCGTGATCCTGCCGTTGATCTCAATATCCGCGTTTTTCTTTACGTCCTCGATCGCTTTTACGATATCTGACAGCTTTCCCACACCGGATGGCTCGATCATTACCCGGTCCGGCTGATACTCTTCCAGCACTTTCTGCAGCGCTGTGCTGAAATCGCCCACAAGAGTACAGCAGATACAGCCAGAATTCATTTCCGTGATCTCGATCCCCGCATCTTTCAGAAATCCGCCGTCAATCCCGATCTCTCCAAATTCATTTTCAATCAGTACCAGCTTTTCTCCGGTAAACACCTTATTGATCAGTTCTTTGATAAAGGTGGTCTTCCCGGCTCCCAGAAATCCTGAGATAATATCTACTTTTGTCATGATCAACACTCCTTTTATCAACTCTGTTTTCTATCTTATCACAAACCTGAACGGGTTTCCAGGGGCACCGGCGAATATCCGCTCATGCAGGCTCGGCGGCCGCTTGCCGGGCGTATCGCGCCAAAAAGCCCTGGTTTTGAGAATTTTTCTCATAACCAAGGCTTTGCCAATCACTGCTTCCTTCCATCTTAACAATATCGGTCTCGATTTGCGTTGATATCCCGCTCGATCGCCACGATCTTCAAGATCTCTATCTCATGTTCCAGGATACACTCCTGGATTTGATCCAGATCCTCTTCCTGGACGATCAGAGAAATGCCGCAGCATTTGCTGGCTGACCGAGGCGTAGGCGCGATCACCGCCTTCACCCCCAGTTTTTTTAGTTCCTGATACAAACGCATTCCATTATCATGGTTGGGAAACAACACGTAATGCTGGATCTGATCCATACAGCCACTTCCTTCCAGAAGTTTTCCCTAATTATTCAGCATTTCAATAAACGCGCTGACTCTGGTGCGAAGCTGCTGAGCGTCGCTGTCTGTATAGTCTGTCTCAATGCCAAGTACCGGAATTCCCTCTTCTTTCATAGCTCTTTCAACAAAATACCCTTCTGTATCATACAGGTTGCAGAACTTTAAGTTTACATCGATGATCCCATCCACCTTGTATTCTTTCGCCAGACGGAGGATGTCGTCGATTCTGTCGTTGTTCGGTGTGAAGCAGGCGCAATTAATGTTCATGTATCTCTTGGCCAGCGCTTGGATCTGCTCATCCAAAGTCTTGCCGCTCTCGTCTACCTGATGCTCGAAGTAGCGGGTTCCCGTGCACATTTCTTCACAGACAACCGCTCCGCCGCTGGTCTCTACGATATTGTGGAGCTTCCAGTTGGGGATCGCCAGCGGTGTACCCGTCAGCATGATCCGTTTCGTCCCTTCCTCAAATACACTCACGCCGTCTTTCACCCGCTGCTCCAGTTCGTCACAGAGTTTGTTGGTCATCTGGGTAAATCTTCCCGGGTCATCATAGAACGCGATCTGAGAGATCAGAAGCGCATCCCGGCCGCTGATCGGAAGCTTCTCGTTTTTCCTGGTCTCATACAGACGCTCCAGGGCTTTCCTCTTTCCGTTGATCAATCGTATACTTTCCGCCAGCTTCTCCGCCGTCACCTTATTTCCCGTAACTTCCTCTACCTTATCCTTGAAATCCGCGATTTCTTCCGCCCATGCCTGCACATCTTTGGCCCGTTTCATCTGAGGAAGATTCATCACATAGACCGGAACATCCTCTCCCAGGATCTCCCAAGCCTTCTTCTTTCCATCGCAGGTGGTCTCTCCCACATAGATATCCGCGATCCTGAAAAACGGACAGGTCCGGTCCAGTCTTGCTCCCACCGACGCTTTGATCAAAGGACAGGTATTGGTAGGAAGCACCTTCTCCCCTCCCGGCACCCAGAACTGAGAACCTCCGCAAAGTCCTGTGGCGATCGCGTCAGCCGCGAATACGATCTCGTCCGGCACATATACACAGAAGGTTCCAAATACCTTTCCGCCCTCCTTCTGATGCTCGATCAGTTCCGCCGGACGGATCCCATGGATATCCGCAACCACCATGTTGTAGTAATCCATGCTCTCCGGGCGGTTTTCCTGGGACAGATAGACATCCCCAAATGCCTGCGGAAGCACTTCGCACAATTGGTCGTGCGTCTCCAGATCCATTCCCAGTTCTTCCCACATCTTACGGTAATCAGCCATTTTACATTCCTCCTTGCTTCTTTCGTAAATATAGCAGACCGGCCGCTGGCCAGACTACTGGACTAGATTTACCGTAACACGTTTTTCAAAGCAACACAATGCGATCCCCGCTGTGGGATCATTGATTTTTCTCATGCTTTCTCGGATTTATTGATCGATTCTATACTGAAAATAATTCTCGAATTCCGCTTACGCAAACTTCAATCTCCTCTTTGGTATTGGTTTCGCCAAACGCGAACCGCACCGTTCCCTGGGGATAGCTTCCAAGAGTTTTGTGGGCCAACGGAGCGCAGTGGAGACCCACCCTAGTCATGATGCCATACCGCTGTTCCAGCTCAAAAGCAGCCTGTGCGTTGTCCATTTTCTGAAAATCAATGGAAACCACGGCTGTCCGGTCTTTCAGGCCTTGTTTCCCCACCACTCTTAAGCCCGGGATTTCCCTTATCTGTTCCAGAAAATATCCGGTCAGTTCCATTTTCTTTTGATAAATTTTAGTGATTCCAGTCTCCCGAAGATGGCCCAACGCGGCGTGAAGGCCCGCGATCCCCGGCAGGTTCATGGTCCCGCTTTCATATTTGTCAGGGAGCATCCGGGGCATCTCGTAGGAATCCGACTGACTTCCTGTCCCGCCCGCGATCAAGGGCTCCATTTCCTGGTCCAACTCTTCTGACACCACAAGACCGCCGATCCCCTGAGGCCCCAAAAGGCCCTTATGTCCCGTGAAAGTAAGAAGGTCAATTCCCCATTCCCCCATCTTGATCTCCAGCGTTCCGGCGCTCTGAGCGCTGTCCACCACGAAGAAAATATGGTGACGGCGGCAGATCTCTCCGATTTCCCGGATTGGCTCGATCGTTCCGCACACGTTAGATGCATGGGAAGCGATGACCGCCTTGGTCTCGCCACGTATCAGTCTCCCCACACTCTCAGGATCCACAGTCCCTTCCTCATCCGTCTCCGCCACATCGAAGGCCACGCCTTTTGCCTGCATCTGCCACAGGGGCCGCATGACCGCATTGTGCTCGATCCCGGTGATGATCACGTGGTCCCCCGGTTTCAGAAACCCTTTGATAAAATAGTTCAAGGAGTAGGTAATCCCCGGCGTGAAGATCACATTTCTGGAAGAAGGAGCCTGGAACAGCTTTGCAAGCTGGTCTCTGGTCTCCAGCACCATCCCTTCTACCTCGTAAGCGCCCTCGTAGTTCCCCCGGTTGATGTTAAAAGCGCCCTGGGTGAGAAGCTTTCCCACCGCCTCCGCCACACCGGGCGCCTTAGGCCAGGACGTGCTTCCATTGTCAAAATAAATCCGATTCTCCATAACACACCTCCACTAAAACCAAACCTTCCGCCGGCGCGGTCACTCCGGCTTCAGTCCGCTCCCGCGCTTCCAGGATCTCACGGACCCGCTCCGGCGTATAGAAGCCTCTGCCTACCCGGATCAAAGTCCCGGCGATGATCCGCACCATGTTATATAGAAAGCCGCTTCCACTGACCCTCAGTGTGATCTCCAGCCCCTCCTGGCGGATCTGGATCGCATCAATGGTCCGCACCGTATCCTCTACGCTGGTACGGATACAACAGAAGCTGGCGAAATCATGAGTTCCCTCAAGATACGCCGCCCCTTCCCGCATCTTCCCCACATCCAGTGGAAAAGAGACAAAGGAAGCATAGCGCCGCCGCAGAGGATTCGGTGACTTTGCGTTATAAATGTGATACTCGTAAGTTTTCCTGATCTGATCCTGGTATCTTGGGTGCCAGGTAAGGGGCACCTCATCCGACCGGACAACTACGATATCCTCTGGCAGCCGCTGGTTCATGGCATAGGCCATCCGCTCCGCCGGGATCCTGGATTCCGTGTCAAACACCGCCACATTTCCCAGGGCGTGCACCCCAGAATCCGTACGGCTGGCTCCGATCACCCGGATCTCCTCCCCGGTCAGCCCCTTCAGACACTTGTTCAGGACCTCTTCGATCGTAATCCCGTTAGGCTGGATCTGCCAGCCACAGTAATCCGTTCCGTCATAAGCGACAACAATTCTGACTCTTTTCATAGAACCTCCATTGGGTACAGGGCATCTTTCAATTTGGGACGTAGCATCTTTTAAAAATACTACGTCCCAAAATACAATTTAACACAATTCAAAACACCCATACATGCAGTGATACGTACCTCCCGACGAGAACCACCGCAATTACATAAACAATTACAACAATATACGCAATATAGTCTCTGCCGCGATACCGCAAAGGCTTCATCTTGGTCCTGCCTTCGCCGCCCTGGTAGCAGCGGGATTCCATTGCCATGGCCAGATCGTTGGCCCGCCGGAAGGCGGACACGAACAGTGGCACCAGGATCGGAATCATGCTTTTGGCCCGCTGGATCAGGTTCCCGCTTTCCAGATCCGCTCCTCTTGCGATCTGTGCCTTCATGATCTTATCGGTCTCTTCCAGAAGGATCGGGATAAACCGCAGAGCGATGGACATCATCATGGCTATCTCGTGGACCGGCACATGGATCTTCTTTAACGGTCCCAGCAACGCCTCGATCCCGTCTGTCAGTTCATTTGGGGTCGTGGTAAAGGTCATAAGGGAAGATCCAAGGATCAGGTAGATCAGCCGGATTCCCATATACACTGCCGTCTGGAGCCCTCCTGCTGTGATGGTGAAGATCCACTTCTGAAAGAGCACTTCTCCGCTTCTGGTCAAAAAGAGATTAAACAAAACGGTTATCAACAGCAGGAAAATGATCGGTTTCAGTCCTCTAACGATATAGGAAAAAGGTACTTTCGACATGCGGATGACCGCCGCCAGAAACAGGGTTGCCACCAGATACCCGGGAATACTTCGGAACAGAAACAGAGAAACCAGATACAGAAGGGTGCAGACGATCTTCACTCTTGGGTCCAGTCTGTGCAGTATACTTTTTGCGGGATAATATTGTCCAATCGTTATATCTCGAATCATGCTTCCTTCTCCAGTGCTTTCATAATCTCATCCGCGGCTTCCTGTACTGTGGTCACATTTACGCTGACCGGGAACCCTTTCTCTCTTAGATCATGCATGATATAAGTTACCTGGGGCGCCGCAAGCCCCACCTGCTCCAAGTCCTGATAGTGGGCAAATACCTTTCTCGGTATATCATTATAGAGGATCTCTCCCTGATTCATCACCACGATGCGGTCCGCGTACTTGGCGATATCCTCCATACTGTGGGACACTAGGACCACGGTCATGTCTGACTGCTCATGCAGATAAGCGATCTGATCCAGGATATCATCCCGGCCCTTAGGATCCAGCCCGGCCGTAGGCTCGTCCAGCACCAGCACCCTGGGATGCATGGCAAGCACTCCGGCGATCGCGGCCCGCCGTTTCTGGCCTCCCGACAATTCAAAGGGCGAAGATTTGTAATATTTTTCCTTCAGCCCCACCAGACGGAGCGCCTCCAACGCCCGCTCCTTACATTCCTCCGGGCTAAGTCCCAGGTTCTTAGGGCCGAAGCAGACATCCGTCATCACATCCACCTCGAACAACTGATGTTCCGGGTACTGGAAGACCAGACCTACCTGACTTCTCAAAGCCTTCCTGTCATACCCTTCCTGGTAAATGTCCTCTCCATTGTAGTAGATCGTCCCGCTGGTGGCCCGGATCAGTCCGTTTAAATGCTGGATCAGCGTGGATTTTCCGGAACCGGTGTGACCGATGATACCTATGAATTCCCCGTGGGGAAGCTCCAGACAGATATCTTTCAGGGCCTGCCGCTCATACGCGGTCCCCGGACTGTATATATAATTCAAATGTTCTATTTTGATCGACATAGGGCTTCCACCAACTCTTCCTTCTTCAAGATCCCTGCCGGGATATCCAGTCCTCGTTTCTTCAACTCATCCGCCAGGATTGTCACCTGGGGCACGTCCAGCCGATAGCTTTTCAATTCGTCTACCCGGGAGAAAATCTCTCTGGGCGTCCCCTCCATGACCACATGACCGTGATCCATCACGTAGATCTTATCCGCATCCACCACTTCTTCCATGTAATGGGTGATCAGGATCACCGTCACCTTCTTCTGTTCCCGCAGCTTCTGTACCGTCCCCAGGACCTCTTTCCGCCCCATTGGATCCAGCATGGCCGTAGGCTCGTCCAGCACGATGCATTTGGGCTCCATGGCCACCACCCCAGCGATCGCCACCCGCTGTTTCTGGCCGCCAGACAGTTTATTGGGAGAATGGTGACGATAAGAAAGCATCCCCACCGCTCTCAGGCTTTCTTCCACCCGCTGCCAGATCTCATCGGTAGGGACGCCTAAGTTCTCCGGGCCAAATCCCACATCCTCTTCTACCACCGTACCAATGATCTGATTATCCGGGTTTTGGAACACCATGCCGGCGCTCTGCCGCACCTTCCAGAGTTCCTCCCCATCCTTCGTATCCTTGCCGTCTACCCAGATCGTTCCTTCTGTCGGCACCAAAAGCGCGTTGATATGCTTTGCCAGCGTCGATTTCCCAGAACCATTGTGGCCCAGGATCGCGATAAACTGGCCCTCTTTCACATCAATATCCACCTTGTCAATGGCCCGGGAAGAGCCGGTCACATTGCCTTCCTCATCCCGTTTCTCATATTCAAACACAAGCTGATGCGTGCGCACCATATCCATCTTATCCATCGATTCCAACGCCTCCATAACGCTTCTTGCGGCTGTTGTTCCTATTTTACGTTATCCCTGCTTTTTTTGCAAGGCGGCAGATTTACCACGATGATCCCCAGGCTCACCAGGAGAAGCGCCGCCAGATTCTGGAGCCGGAAAATGTCTTCTCCAAGCAGCAGGGCCGACAGTGCCACCCCAAACACCGGAATGCTAAAACCAAACACCGCCACCCGGCCTACCGGATTATATTTTAACAGCTCCGCCCACAGGGTAAAGGCTACCGTAGAAAGCAGCGCCAGATAGAGCAGCAGCCCGCTGGACCTTGCCGTAAAATGCTCCACCCTTCCTCCTGCCGCCAGTCCGATCAGGATCAAAAGAGCGCCGCCGAACAAAAGCTGATAAGCGGTGATCGCGGCCGGGCTCTCCTTGCCAGAGATCATCTTCAAGGTAACGGAACTGGTCCCATAGGCAAAGGAACAGAGCAGGATCATCCCTTCTCCCGCCAGATGAAAACCACTTCCCCAGGCGCCAGGCGCCAGATTGATCACGATCACTCCGCCAAACCCGATCACACAGCCCAGCGCCTTTTTCCAGGTGACTTTCTCATACTTTAACAGGAAATGCGCCATGATGATCGCAAAAAAAGCGTTGGACGCGTTGATCACGGAACCTTTTGCCCCAGTAGTATTGGAAAGTCCGATATAAAAGCAGACATACTGGATCGTGGTCTGCAAAATTCCCTGCCCAAATACATAAGGTACAGAAGATTTCTTGATCCTCACGATTCGCCGCTCCAGCAGGCAGGCCATCAGAAATGTCAGGATTCCCGCCAAGAAAAATCGATACCCCGCGAATAAGATCTGGCTTCCCGCTCCTCTGATCTCAAACATCTCATATCCGATTTTTACACACGGAAATGCGCTGCCCCATAAGGCGCAGCACACCAACGCCAGGATGACCCTGACTCCTGTATTTTGATAAAACCGTTCCATGTACCAAACGATCCTTCTATGCTTTCTCTGGTTCCGGATAGTCTACTCCCATAGTGTCCACCGTCACCTTCTTCATCTTCTGTTCCTCTAATGGCCGGTCCTGATAGTCGGTCTGGGTCTCCGCGATCTTGTTGACCACATCCATGCCCTCGATGATCTTGCCAAAAGCGGCGTAGGCTCCGTCCAGATGAGGGGATGTTTTATGCATGATAAAGAACTGAGAACCAGCCGAATCCGGATGCATAGCCCTTGCCATAGAAAGGACCCCCTCCGTATGCTCCAGAGGATTCTCCACTCCATTCTGGGCAAATTCTCCTTTGATCTGATATCCCGGTCCGCCGATTCCTTTCCCCTCCGGGCAGCCTCCCTGGATCATAAATCCATTGATCACCCGGTGGAAGATCAGTCCGTTATAATATCCTTTCTTTACCAGAGAGATAAAATTATTCACAGTGTTTGGCGCGATATCAGGATAAAGCTCCGCCTTCATGATATCTCCGTTTTCCATTTCAATCGTAACAATTGGGTTTGCCATAATTTCTACTACCTTCCTTTTTGCTTCTTTGAAACTGTACTCTCTATTGTACCGGATTATCCTCGTTTCGTAAAGCAGGAAAAGACAGCGCAAACGTAGTCCCCTTCTCTTTTTGACTGTACACCTGGACAGCCCCTCCGAAGTGTTCCGTCAGATGCTTGACCATAGAAAGGCCCAATCCTGCGTGGGTCTCGCCCTTCCCTGTCCTAGACTTATCCGCCCGGTAGAATCTGCGGAAAATGTGGGGCAGTTCCTCCTGGCCGATCCCGATCCCGTCATCCCGCACACTGCAGACGATCCGTTCTCCTTCCTTCCAGGCTCTCAGCCACACATAGCCGCCTTCCTTTCCGTATTGAATTGCGTTTGTCACAAGATTCATGAATATCCGGGTAAACGCCGTCTGCTCTCCCCAGACAGTCAACCCTCTCTCACATTCACTCATGATCGTGATCTGTTTCTGCTCGGACAGGTCTTTCAGTTCTTCTGCCACCCCGTCTATGATCTCTCCCAGATCGATCTTCTCGCGGACTGCTCCGGCCGCCCCCTTCTCCCGTCTTGCCATTTCCAAAAGCTGAGCGATCATAGCGGACATCTTCTTTGCCTGGCCTACGATGACCTCCAGCGCCTCCTTCTTCTCCTCCTCTGTAGCATCTTCCAGCAGGGCGTATTCTCCCTGGGCCATGATCACTGATACCGGCGTCCGAAGCTCATGAGAGACGTCTGCCGTGAAACGTTTCTCATCCTCCAGGGTGGATTGCAGCGTCCCCAGCATCCCGTTAAAGGTCTCCGCCAGTTCCCGGATCTCGCCGCCGGCCTCCTCTGTGGGCACACGGCGGGCCAGGTCTCCGCTTCCGGCGATCTCCGCCGCCGTCCTGCGGATATCCTCCACTGGGGCAAACGCCCGCTTCGTGATCATAAATCCTCCCACTACCGCAAGGACTACCAGCACCGGGAATAAAATGCAGGAAAAGATCAGAATCCCTCCCGACATAGAAGATACCAAGCCCATGTAGGTGATCCCCCGTACCCATACCATCTGACCGCCGCCATAATCGATCGCGATATCGTAGGTGAGCCATTCCTGCTCACCGGAAGAAATCGTCTGTATGACTCCGTTTTTCAAAGTCGTATCCTGTGGAAAAGTGGCCGGAACATTTCCATCCAGGATCTCCCCCTGCTCATTGTATAGGCTGAACACAATGTCATCGTCATAGAATCTGCCTTCCTCCGGCTCATAGACACTTCCTGACACTTCCAGCTCTTCCACGAACTCCGCCACTTCCTCCCTGAGCTCCTCCTCCTGCTCGGACCAGAGCATCCTGCTTGCGTAAAGCGCCACGACACTCAAGGCCACCAGAGCAACGATCGCCACAAAAGCAGTATACCATATGGTCACTTTCATTTTGATCGAAAGTTTCTTCATCGCCTCTCCCCTTTCTTTTCGCGGTCATATCAGGATTCCCGAAGGACATACCCCGCACCCCGTACTGTCTGGATCAGCTTTTTCTCCTGCCCGTCATCGATCTTCTTGCGCAGATACCGGATGTACACATCTACCATATTGGAGCTTCCCATGTAATCATAACTCCAGATATGCTGCTCGATCTGTTCTCTGGACAGGACTACGCCCTGATTGCGGATCAGATATTCCAGCAGGGCGAATTCCTTCGAGGACAGTTCAATCTGCTTTCCTCCTCGTGTCACCGCATGGCTCTTACAGTCCACAGACAGATCCGCCAGCCTGTAGACCTCGTCCTGGGGCTGGACAGTATCCTGCCTGCGCAGCATGACCCGGATCCTGGCCAGCAGTTCTTCAAAGGCAAAGGGCTTGATCAGGTAATCATCCGCTCCGATATCCAGCCCTGTCACCCGGTCCTCGATGCTGTCCCTGGCTGTCAGGAGCAACACCGGCGTGTGATCGCCTTCCTTCCGCATCTGCTTTAAGAGCTCAATCCCATCCATTCCCGGCAGCATGATGTCCAGCACGATCCCGTCATACTGTGTCAGCTTGATATAGTCCCAGGCCTCCAGCCCATCCTCACAGGTATCCACACTATAGTGTTCCTTCGTCAGTCTCTTCTTTAAAATATCCAGCAGATAAACCTCGTCCTCCACCACCAAAAGACGCATAGAATCCCCTCCCTGTTCAATGCAATGTTTTTCATAATGTCTACGGATCGTGACCTGCTGCGCACTCTCACAATCCTGCCCAATATTCGCATATCGTGGGATATCCATCCCACTTTTATGCTCATATCGAGACGGGTCCCAAGGTCTTTCACCCACTTATGAGCAAGCTCATGTGGGTTTAGGCCTTTTGACCCTGACATCTTTCATAATTATAGTACAAAAAGATGAAAAAAACATTAAAACACCACGCTCAAAAGAAAATCAAGCGGCTGCGAAGCAGACATTTGATTTTCTTGGCGTGGTACCGACAGAATCTTTCAACACGACAGTGCGACAGACGCAGCCGCGGCTGGATTCTGGAGGGTTTCCCGGCAGGCGCAACAAAATCAAGCGGCTGGATACCTACAAGAATTTCTTCAATTCCCCCATCAATTTTTCCTCGCATTTCACGATCTTCTCCGCGGCCGCCCGGCTTTCTCTGGAGGCCTCCGGGTACTTATTGATCTGCTCACTTAAGCTCTTGATCCCCATATTGCACCCATCCATCAAGATCTTAGCGATCTGTGTATTATCGTCCTTGATCATCAGCTTCATCTCTGTTGTGATCCAGGAAAAGGCCTGAGCCATCTTCTCTGGCTCCTTTCCTCTTTCTCCCTGTTCCCGGAGAAGTCCGTCCACTTCCTTCTCCAACTGCAGATGCTGCTTTTTGGCAGCTTCGATCACCTGCGAAAGCTTCGTGTCCAGAACATATTCTTTGATCTGGTCCATGCTGTCAATGGCCATCTTGCAGCCCGAGCTGCATTCCTTCAATAGTTCCAGCGTCTGTTTTTCCATATTTCTTACCATCCTTTTCGCTTTTCCTATTAGTCTGCCACCCGTTCCAGCAAAATATACTTTTTATGTCTTTCTTTATTTTAATTCTTTTTTCCCCAAACGCACTTCCTCCATCTGATCTATCAGCTCTTCATCCATGGAATCAAACAAATACTGTTTTCTCTTGTCTCTTCTTGTTTCCCATTCCCGGTGTATCTCCTGGCGGACCAGTTCTACCTCCTCCCGAAATTCTCTGGCTGAGATGAGGGTGCCGCCCTGTCCCAGGGTCACCACCTGCTCTACGCCGTCCGACGTCACCACGGTCACATGATATTTCCGCCCGATCTCATGGACCACCTTCTCGATATACTGATCGGCCGTCTCCGCCTCCTTGGTATAGACCACATGGATATTATGGTATTTCTGGATTTCCAGCACATCCCCTTCCACCCTGTAGGCATCGAAGACCAGGATCGCCGTACATTTCTTAAATCCCTGATAGTTGCACAGAATATCCATCAGCCGATTTCTGGCCCCGTCAATGTTATCCTTGGCCAAATCCTTTAAGTCTTCCCAGGCAAAGATCACATTGTAGCCGTCCACCAGCAGGTATTCCCTTAATTTCTCTTCTTTCTTACGGCGCCGTCTCTCTTCCCCCGCGATCACCCGGCTGGCTTTGGGAGGCTCCTTCCGCTCGATCTTCCCATACGTACGGATAAAGATCTCTTCCAGCTCTTTTTCCTCTCCTTCACTCTTGGCAACCGCCGCGACAGTCCTGTCCTTCCTTCTCTGCTCCTGGGAAATGTCCTGCCCTTCCTTTTTCTTCTGCTCTTTCTCCAGTGTACTCTCCAAGTGCATGAATTCCTTTACCTGATCCCATGGCACACTAAAACCTGCCCCGTGGCTGCAGAAAATGGAATCCGAAGGGTTCTTGGTGTCTCTGAGAGGGTCATAGCCAGCGGCCGCCACCACCGTCTCCTGATCCTGGCACGGTCCGTACCCCTGGAAAACATAGGATAAACATCCCCTTCCCCTGGTATACCCGGCCACTTCGATCTGATAGCCGTTCATCCCGGCCGCCGGCACCTTCCCGGTCAGCACCGACATTTCCCCTTTCGCATCTGGCGGAAGGAACTCCCCATTCATTCTCTGGATATCCGTCAACGCCCGACCCAAATTCTCCGTTGGCACCTCCAGCCGGAACTCATAGTAAGGCTCCAGGAGCACACTCTGGGCCTGCATCAGTCCCTGGCGGACCGCCCGGTATGTGGCCTGGCGGAAATCCCCGCCTTCTGTATGCTTTAAATGTGCCTTCCCCGCGGTCAGCGTGATCTTCACATCCGTCAGTTCCGCCCCTATAAGCACTCCCCGATGCCGTTTTTCCTCCAAATGGGTCAGGATCAGCCGCTGCCAGTTCTTATCCAGCAGATCCTCACTGCAGTCGGACCCGTAGACCATACCGCTTCCCGGTTTCCCGGGCTCCAGCACAAGGTGGACCTCCGCGTAATGGCGCAGCGGCTCAAAATGTCCCACTCCCTCCACTTTGTTTTGGATCGTCTCTTTATAAACGATGCTCCCGGCTCCAAATTCCACTTCCAGCCCAAACCGGTCCCGGATCAGCCTCTTAAGGATCTCAATCTGCACCTCTCCCATGACCTGGGCATGCAGTTCCCCTAACTCTTCGTTCCACACGGTCCTAAGAAGAGGGTCTTCTTCCTCCAACCGCCTCAGATCAGCCAGAGCTTTGGAAACCTCACAGCCCTGGGGCAGGTAGATCTGATAACTCAATACCGGCTCAAGGATTGGCGGAGCGGCCGGCGGTTCTTTTCCAAGCCCCTCCCCTGGATAAGTCTGTCCAAGTCCCGTAACCGCGCAGATCATCCCTGCCCCGGCCTCCTGGGCCAGTTCAAATTTATCGCCGGAATAGATGCGGATCTGATCCACCTTCTCTCCGTCACTTCCAAGCACATCTTTCACCTTCAGCGTGCCGCTTAAGATCTTCATGTGGGTCAGGCGGTTCCCCTGCCCATCTCTGCTGATCTTATATACCCTGG
The DNA here is from genome assembly GCA_019114065.1 of Candidatus Dorea gallistercoris. Lineage (GTDB taxonomy): Bacteria > Bacillota > Clostridia > Lachnospirales > Lachnospiraceae > Massilistercora > Massilistercora gallistercoris. The sequence continues at coordinate 7,979 of DXGF01000182.1, read as the reverse complement.
CTCCAAAACGGGAGTCGCCTCTCCCCTCTTCCTTCCGGCGAAATCCATCTGTATAACGCTCCAGACCATCCAGCAGTTCCCGCACACCTTCCAGCTTCAGCGCCGATCCAAAATAACAGGGAAAGACCTTCCTCTCCCGGATTATTTTGGAAATCGTTTTCCGCTTTAGATGATCTGTCTGCAGATATTCTTCCAGCGCTTTTTCCTCACACATCGCCAGACTCTCCAGAAAATCTGGATTCTCTGGTCTGTCGAACGCAATACAGGCTTCGCTCAGTCCCTTCTGCAGTTCCTCCAGCAGCGCTTCCCTTTGTGTCCCTTCCTGGTCCATCTTGTTGATAAAGAGAAAGACTGGGATCTGATAACGCTCCAAAAGCTTCCACAGCGTCCGGGTATGTCCCTGTATCCCATCCGCTCCGTTGATCACAAGCACGCCGTAATCCAGTACCTGAAGGGTCCGCTCCATTTCCGCCGCAAAATCCACATGTCCCGGAGTGTCCAGAAGAGTCACCCGCTTCTCTCCCAGGTCGAACACCGCCTGCTTGGAGAAGATGGTGATCCCTCTGTCTTTCTCCAGCTCTTCCGTATCCAGGAAAGCGTCCTTATGATCCACCCGCCCCAGCTTCCGAAGCTTCCCGCACAGATAAAGGATTCCCTCGGAGAGGGTCGTCTTGCCCGAATCCACGTGGGCGAGGAGCGCCAGGGTCAGATAGGATCCTGTTGTTCTATTTTCAGACGTATCTTCCATAGAAAATACCCCTTTCTGTCCTGTGATAATGACTGTATTATCATAGCACAAAAAGGGGGATAAGTCGATAAAACATTCTCATCTGTTAATTTGTAAACCCACGTGAACGAACAGGCATTCACAGGCTGGTCAGCACCGGATTCCTCAGATAATCATAGACTCTTCTTACTTCACTGATCTTCCTTGTGTCCAGCATGGATGGACAGCTTTTGTCCAAAGACGCGATCTGCGCCATATCCGCGGCGCTCAGCTCGAAATCCCAGATACCAAGATTCTCCCTCATGCGCTCCTTGTGGACAGACTTGGGGATCACGATCACATTCTGCTGTACATTCCACCGCAGGATAATCTGTGCCGGGGTCTTTCCGTGTCTGTCCCCGATCTCTTTTAGGACCGGCTCATCAAACATGCCTTTCAAACCTTCTGCAAAGGGCGCCCATGCCTGAGCCTTCACCCCCAGTTCTTCCATGATCTTTAGATCTTCTTCTCTCTGATAGTGGGGATGCCGCTCAATCTGATCGATCTGCGGCGTGATCTTGGCGTTATAGCATAGATCCAGCAGGCGGTCTGGATGGAAATTACACACGCCAATGGCCCGGATCTTTCCCTGTTCATACAATTTTTCCATCGCCCTCCAGGAACCGTAATAGTCACCAAAGGGCATATGGATCAGATAAAGGTCCAGATATTCAAGACCAAGCTTTCTCAGCGATTCTTCAAAGGCTGTCTTCGTATTCTCATATCCCATCTGCTGGATATACGCTTTCGTTGTGACAAACAGCTCTTCCCTGGGCACACCGCAGTTTCTGATAGCCCTTCCGACTGCTTCTTCATTCTGATACGAGCTTGCCGTATCGATCAGACGATATCCTTCCTCAATGGCGTCTCTGACCACCTGCTCACAGTCTTCTTCCGGCACCTGGAAAACTCCAAATCCTTCCATCGGCATTTCAATCCCGTTTTTCAATTTCGTTTTTCCTACCACGCTTATCGCCTCCCAACTCTGCCTATTTCATTTATATCTATATATAAAAGCGACTTTTACAAGTCACTGGTATTTCTGCGTTCCTTCCGGCCCAGGCAGATTTATGTCATGATCCTGTCCACCACAAGTCCGATCACCACGGAGACCAGAATCACATAGATCAGATAAAGAACAAATCTTTTCACCCCCAGCACGATCTTCAGCGCCCCCAAATTTGTGATCTTGGTCGCGGGACCGGTGACCATAAACGCCGCGGCAGAACCCATGCTCATCCCGGAGACGAGCCATTGCTGCAATAAGGGGACGGTACCTCCGCCGCAGGCATAAAGAGGCACTCCGATAGTGGCCGCCAGCAGCACGCCGAAGCCTTCCTGCTCCCCGAAAAGTTCCGCAAACGCCTCTGCCGGTACATACCTCTGGAACAAGGCGGACAAAAGCACTCCCACGAGAAACCATGGAGCTGTGGCCCTGATGTTTCTGCCCTTGTAGAAAAATTTCACGCATAGTCCGGCTCCGATCCCAACCAGTAAGCTGGATAAAAATCTCACTGCTAACGCCTCCGGCCCCAGAATGCCGCTTGTGATCAGCAGCTGAGGATTCAGGAGAATAGAACTCATCATAAAAGACGCCAGTATATCGTCCTTCATGCCTTTCTGGGAGAAGGACGCGGCAATCGGGATCGTCCCATACATGCACAGTGGGGAGGCGATCCCAAGCAGACTGGCAGGGATCAGTCCCAAAACTCCCAGTTTTTTCTTTCCCAAGCCCTGGAAGGCGGAATAAATCTTCCCTTTGCCAAACACAGAGACCGCGGAACCGATCACCATTCCCACCACCCAGTAGAAAAACACCTGCTCAAGCTGGATGCTGAAATAATACCATATGTAAACAAATTCTCTCCTTAAAATCTCCATGGTATCCCTGCGCCCCTAGCTGTCAATATTTACCAGTTCATAAGTTCTGTTCCCCAGTCCGATATCCTCCGCATATTCCAGAGTATGCAGGCCATTCCTGGATTCGATGCTCTCCACCAGGGAATCTCCATCCTCTGCGGCGTAGACCAGATCGACACAGGCCTGATCCAGTGCCACCGGATCATAGGAAGCCAGGATCCCGATATCGTGCATATCAGGCTCCGCCGGATCTCCATCGCAGTCACAGTCCACGGAAAGACGGTTCATAACATTGATATACAGGATATTTCCGTCCAGATGATCCACAACAGACTTGCCCGCTTCTGCCATTGACTCCAGAAACGCATCCTGATCCCCTCCCCACATACTGCCTCCAGTGCCGCCACTGTGGATGTTGGCTTTCCCTTCCGCGGAAGCGATGCCGATGGAAATATTCTTGATGGCGCCGCCGTATCCCGCCATGGAATGTCCTTTGAAATGGGAGAGTATCACATAGTAATCATAATTTTCAAAATGACTTCCCACGTAATTTTCTTCCAGATTTTGTCCTCCGGTCACAGGCAGGGTCATAGAACCATCCTCATCCATGATGTCCACATCCGCGATCTCTGTATACCCATGATCTTCTGCCACTTGATAGTGCATGGCTGTATTAGCGCGGGACCCGCCATATGCCGTATTGCATTCCACGATCGTAGGAGCGTCAAAAGACCGCACCAGATCTCCGATCAGATCTGTCCGAAGATAATTGCTGCCCGGTTCCCCTGTGGAGAGTTTGACCGCGATATTTCCCTCCGGTGATGCCTGAAGAGCCTGGTAGACAGCGATCATTCCCTCTGAACTGATATCTGTCGTCATATACACTGTCGGAGAACTTGATGTATCGTCTCTGTCAGTATTTTCAGAAGTGGACTCTGCTTCTTCCTGGATGCTCTCTGCCGTTTTCTCATCTTCTGCCGCCGTCCCTGTACCGCTGCATCCATTCAGCATTCCCACGCTGGTTATGGCAGCGACCAAAATAGTCACAACTTTCTTTCTCATAAAACACCTCTTTTCATTTTTCCGAAAAATTCTGCCGCAGCCATGCCGCCTTCCTGTTCTGGTCTAATCTTGATCCTGGCTCAGACGCCGCTCAAAAACCGCCGGATAAGGCTGCCTTGGATAGATCTGACTTCGTTTTCCTCCTGTCTGCCTTTCTATGATTTCCGCGATCCTGCGGGTCTCACCGGAATAAGAATAGCAGACGATCAAAATGTTTCCTTCCATACAATTGCGTTTCTCCACTTCTTTTTAACTTATTATCCTATGATTTTCGTATTCTGTCTAATACCTGTCTGCTTTAGAGAATCATTCTTTCTCCGTATACTTAAACTTCTTGATATTCCTGGATTATCTGCACGAATAGGGACGCCGCCTGAAGCATCATAGAGAATACAATGGGGATCCCGATCGACACCATTAATTTCCCTACCTGCGCCGTACCCATTTTATTGTCTGTCGCCTTTTCTTGCTCCATAGTTTCCTTGACCTCTATCAACCATCACAAAAGAACAAATATTTATATCTTTCCCCAAAAAATTCATAAATTTTATTAAAATCTTCTCTAATATATTGACAATTTTTTCTCACGGAATTATAATTAACACAATAAGTCGACAATAAATATACCTTATGACTGCAAAAATTATTATAGGAGTGAATATTGATCATGGTAAATATTATAAAAACAATTCCAAGATGTAATGATGAGATTCTTGCTCAATATCAAGGACAGGCTTCTGCTACTATTCACGAAGCAATGGGACGGCGAAATGCATTTGCCCCATCTATCAAACCACTGGACAGATCTATGCGTCTTGCGGGGCGCGCGCTTACAGTCCAATGTCATACCGGAGATAATTTAATGTTGATCAAAGCCATAAATATGGCTCAGGAGGGTGATGTTATCGTTGCTGATATGGGCAATGCCATAGCGAATGGTCCTTTTGGAGAAGTCCTTGCTGTTGAATGCCTTACAAAAAAGCTTGCGGGGCTCGTATTAAACTGCGCCGTGCGTGACAGTCAAGAAATCATCAAGCTTGGTCTCCCTGTATTCTCCGCGCAGATTTCCATCTGCGGCACCGCTAAAGCGACGCTTGGCACCATCAATCATCCCATCAGCTGCGGCGGTGTCATCGTGAATCCAGGGGACATTGTGGTGGCAGACGCTGATGGTGTGGTGACTGTTCCTCTAAATGAAGCGCAGCAGGTTCTTAAAGCCGCCAATGACAGGACTGCAAAGGAAGCTGACGTGATGAAACGTCTCCGCGCAGGTGAGTCATTATTTGATATTTACAGGTACCAAACCGTCTTGGATTCTCTTAAATGCACAGAAGAGGAATAACGGATCTGCGCCTCCAGATACTTGATACCTATACATCTTATAATTGCAAACATTTACGTTACCATGATATACTGGTAAAAAATGGCATGCGACTATTTCGGTCACATGCGATTAGGGGGGCGATTACATGGCAAAACGAACATCTGCGGCAGTTGATAAGGTTTACAATTACTTATATAATGGTATTCTTTCAGGCGATATCCCATTAGGTTCACCAATTCCGGAACTTGAGTTGAGCAAACAGCTTGGTCTGAGCCGTTCTCCAGTAAGAGAAGCGCTGAATCGAATGGAAGGGGAAGGGCTTGTATCTCATTATGTGGGCCGCGGCACTTTTGTGACAGATATAACCACGAAGGATCTTGAGGAAATCTTTGAGCTACGGATCATGTTTGAGCTCCATTCTCTGCCATCAGCCTGCAGATACATGGACGATGAAATGTTTGCTGAATTAGAGAATGCCTTTGAGAGTCTTGATGAAAATTCAACAGAACAGCAGTATTTTGATGCCAATAACCTCTTACACTCTTCGATCATATCCTATGGCGGTAATCTGCGTCTTGAGAAATTTTACAATATGCTCCTTTCACAATTTGCTATTGTAAACCGCATTTCCGCACGAGACCCTGAACATTTTAAAATATCAAGGTCCATACATCTGAAGATTGTAAGAGCCATGAAGGAACATAATGTGGAACTTGCCCAGGAATTTCTAAAAGAACATCTTCTTCAGGTCAGAGAGCGCACAATTCTGGAATATAATAAACCATTGCCTGCCAAAGCAAGAGCACAAAACATGAATAAGAAAAAATAATCCGGATATGGCTTAAAAAATGAACTATCCTACAATTGATCGCAGGATAGTTCATTTTTTGGTAACCTGTCAAAATAAATTACCTTCTTCATCGAAGTCCATATATTCTGGTCCCCCAAGCACTGTTATCCCCTGAGTATCAGCCGCTTCCCTGTACAGCGCTTCCGATATCCATATCTTATTTAAAGAAAGCGTATCTGGAATACGCACCAAACGGATATTCTTCTTATCAAATCCGGCAGCTGTTTTTATCCCTGTCTGAATAGCAAGCCGCTGGTTATCCATGACCAATGGTATGCGTACCGCGGCAGTAAGGGTGGCAGTAAGTGCGTTCGGATACGTTGCCTCCGGATCGAACTTATCAAAAAGACGGCGCGTTGTAACATCTGCCACGCCTATGCCATTCGCGTTTCCATGGGATTCTTCTGTCAGGTCCAAGACGACCAGTTTATCAGGTCTCGGAGGTCCACTTGCATATGGGCTGGCAAAGCATCCCGTAATGTGAGGGTCCATTCCCAGACCACTTATATTTTTTCCCATTTTATCTACAACCAGTACATCTAAGTTTGAAAACAATATCCGTGGCAATAACTCTTTTGATCTCTTAAGCAACTTGGTTTCTGTTCTTTCGAAATCTTGTGGTCTGACCGCGTGGATCTCACATATATCATCAAATGCGTTTTCTATTAAAGCAACCCCAAAAAGTATATTAGCCTGACTGAGGATTGCCTTTCCATATTTTAAAATATTTTGTGAAATTTTAGCATATCCCTCTTGATGACACACTTCTGCGCCGGCCTGCTTCGCCAGTCCGATTGCCATCATCTTCATAAGACCGCTTTCAACCGGCCCCGTAAATGAGGTATGGGCCTTAACACGATTGACCACAACGATCCCGTCTGCCTCAGCCGCAAAAGCATCGATCTGTACAGGACATCCATCGAAAGTAACCCCTATTTTTCTGACTTCCATCGAAGAATGGATCGGACAGGAAACAGATTCTTCCGTAATACCTAAGGACTCCAGGATTGCAAGCTGCCCTTCTGCTGTGGCCCCGCCATGGCTTCCCATCGCGGGGATCACAAAGGGATTTGCCCCTTTGTCTTTCAACATGCGCACTACCGTTCGAATAACAATAGGAATATTAGAGATTCCCCGACTTCCCGCTGTGACCGCTATGGACATCCCCGCATAGATCTGATCCAGAACTCCTTCCTCGTCCACTGCCTTTCTGATACTGCCTTCAATATCCACGATCGTATTTCTTTCAAAATGCTGCTCCACCGGAATCATGCGTGGAATCGGTGTTTCTTTGATCAATGCATTTACAATACTCATATGGCTGTTATCCTTTACCCTTTATTCTATGATCACAATACCTAGTTCCTTCGCTATCTCTTTTGCTCGTTTCAAGCTTGGCTTCGCATCCTTTAGGATAAGGCGCGCACCGGCGCTGTTGATGGATTCCACCATAGAGTCTCCCTCTGTCGCCTCTATAGTGACTCGCTGCACGGAATGTTCGGGGATTTCTAAAATTTCAACTTCAACGCCTTTTTCCCGGGCAGTATCCATGCTGTTTTTATAAGCCGTAACGTTGCTTGTACTATGACCGTCGATTGCTGCCATAAGTATACCTGGAACATTTATCGCACGTCTGGCGAACATTTCCGCGTAAAGTTCTATCTTGACTTTCTTTACTTCTCCTTTGGCAAGAAAATGTGCGATCCGCGCGCAATTGGTCGGAGAGCCTACTCCCAGACTGCTGCCGCCCACCACCGCTTCCCCGAAAGGAGCCGTTATCGGATTCGCCTTGTCCGCAAGCCTTTGGCTTTCCTGTATTGCCTTCCGCATAAGTGTCTGCTGCCGCTCCTGCTCCGTATTTTTTACTTCAGAGCTGATATACTCCTCAACTTTATCATTATGCATAAAGAAGGGCTCCATATACTCGATCGTTATCGGCACAATGTGTTTTGCAGACGCAAGATGACATTGTGCCGCCATCGCGATCATAACATCAATGGGAACATTGGACGGTATCGTAGTGTACATGGCAAGCCGACTGGCAAGGCGGGCAATGAGGATCCCCCCGCCTATATGTGTGGCGCACAATCCCGGCACTAAGACTCTCGGTGTACAAG
>DXGF01000181.1 GCA_019114065.1 Candidatus Dorea gallistercoris | reverse complement strand
GTCTTTCCCTCTAGTACAGCCACCACATTGGCATGTTTTTTGTCAATCTCCTGGACCACCGCGTTTACACCCCGGTCCTTCAGATAGTCCGCCAGAAACCAGGCCAGCTTCCCTTCGTCATCCATTCCGTTGACGCTGGAGATGCGCAGTACCTGATCTAAAAATTCTTCTTCGCTGTACTGTTTCATATCATTTTCCATCCTATCTGCCGCTTATTTTGTCAGCCAGCCCATGATCCCCTGCCATACCTTGTCATAATCTTCCCACTGGCAGAATTCTGTCGGCGCCCAATGAGGCGCACAGTCGGAGGTAAACACGGCGCTTCTTCCTCTGCCGTACTCTCCAAAGGCGATAAACGGGTCCTCCCCTACTGTGACTGCCAGTTCTGCCTCGGTCTTTAGAATCGTCTTGTTATATCCCAGCACTTCCGGCCATTCCGATCGGATGCCTGCCAGAGCTTCATGCTCTCTGACCGTCACAGGACGGATGCCTTCGCAGTGTTCCATCCGGTCATCCACCGTCAGCACCTCCACCGGCAGAACTTCCTGTACCGCAGTGTCATGCCACTTGCCTTTCGCGTCCACGCCGGAGAATGTCAGGTATCCGCCTATCATCAGAAGGCTTCCCCCATCCATCACATAGTCTCGGATCAGATTCGCCCGGTTGGGCCGCTTCTCGCTTCTGGTAAACGTAGCGGATGGGAGTAACAGCGTATTCGCCCCGATATCTGACAGGATCACACAGTCATATGCTTTTAACTCCTCTATGGCAAATGGAAACTTCTCGATCGCCTCATGGTTTGGCAGGAATGTCACTTCGTAACCGCCTTTTTCCAACGCTTCCACAAGCCATTTCTCCCCGGTCTCATACACCGATGTATAAAAACTGTCAAATCCTTTCACGTGAGTGGTATAACTTACCCATGATTCTCCCGCAAGTAATACTTTCTTCATTATTATTTGTCCACCTTTCTTCATGATTTATCTCAATTATGACTGGTAGAGAGACAGTCCTCCTACTCCCATTTCCTGATGTGTCCCAAATCGGCTGACCCAGGCCCCGGCCCTGCCCGAACCACGCAGAAAGCGATTTTCAAAGGCTGTAAGCTTCCCGTTGGTCACCACATAAGTCGCCAGCTTATCATCCACATCTACCACCGTAAGATTGGCGTAAGCCCCCGGGGACAGATTCCCATACCGATCCCATTCCCGACATCCGGTACGATCCGCCAAAAGCCTGGCGGGATTGGCAGTCATCATCGCCACCGCGCTCTTCCGGTCCAGCACCTGGTCCTGGATCAGTTCCAGGATACAGGGAATGTTGTCCCTGGTATCCCCAAATCCCTTCATGGCAGACTGATTCTGCCCATCGGATACCAGGATCTTGACCTCTTTGTCCGCCACCGCCTGCAGGGCGATCTCCCGGGCCTTCCTGTCAATCTGCAACCCTTCTCTGCTGCCTCTGCCTCTGCGGAGCATGGTGGTCACGAATTCCCCTGTAACATGCTCCTGCCGACACAGTCTGATCACCCTTCTCATGGCCTCCACCGGGTCTCCATGGGTCCCACAGCCCACCGCGCTGGCGTGGCCCAGATGGACCGCCCTTTCCCCTGCCAGATCACAGATCCTCTCCGTGTGGCGGATATCCTGGGTATGAGACATGAACACCATCCCCGCCTCTTCCGTGATCCGAAATAACTGCCGGATCTTCTCATCCGGAAGCAGAAAATGACCCATATGTTCTTTGATCCCCACAGCATAAGGGGCAGTTTCATTGGTGATCCAGTTCCGGCTCAGCTTCTGATCTCTTACTTCTCTTGGGAGTTCGCCTCGGAAAAGCCGGATCAGTTCCTCTGTCTCCAGCATCGTCCCCAGCACATTGGCGCCGCCGATGTAGGCCCCTATATTGATGGGCAGGCCCCTGTCAATCTCCGCTCCCAGAAGAGCCGGCGTCATGAAGGTATTTCCGGCCCCCGGCGTCAGCCCCAGGGTCACACCATCCTCCACAGCGCCATAGGCGGTCCGGGTATCAAACTCATACAGATCGCTGATGTGCAGATGCATATCGATCAGCCCCGGCCAGACTTCCAGCCCGAGACAGTCGATCACCCGGTCCTCCGGGAGGACAGCCGCTTCCGGCGTCACCTCCAGGATCTGGTCCTTCTCTATGACTACGTCCCGCACCTCTTCCAAATGTCTGGCCGGGTCCACCACCAGCCCGCCTTTTAAGACCAGCCTGCCTTTCCCTTCATGAGCTTTCAGGATTCTTCTGCCTAATCCGCCGTACATGCTGCCGCCCACTCCAGGATCAGATTGGCATAGATCTTGATCGCGTCCAGATATTGATCCACCGTCACATACTCATTGACCGCGTGGCATTGTTCCAGAGAACCCGGTCCATACTGGAGGGTTGGGCATTTCACGATATTGTACCAGGTACGGGAGTCGCAGCCCGCCGGGGAACCTACGATCTTCACATCTCTTCCCACCGCGTTTCTGTACGCTGTCTTGAAGGAATCTACAAAGGGATGAGTCAGATCCATCTCGAAGGGGTTTCCTGTCTGATAAATGCTGATCTTCGGTTTATGTTCCGACAGCCATTCATCTCCCTCACACCGTTTCAGGATCGCGTTGGTATATTCTTCAACTACCTGCTCATGGCTCATCAGTCCCGGAAGGTAATGGACACAGGTCTTGAAGCAACAGTAATCGGGTATGGTAGAACCGGCTTCCCCGCCGCTGATCACGCCCACATTGCTGGACGGCGGTGGAAGCAAGGGGTGTTTATATTTCAACAGCCAGCGATGCTCCAACTGGTCAATGGCTTCCATCAGCTTATATGCCTTCTCAATAGCGTTGACGCCAGCAAGTTTCAGACCGGAATGTACCGCGATGCCTTCCACCTCCACCTGGAAGAACACCCAACCCATGTGAGCCGCGATCAGTTCGTAATTGGTGGGTTCACATACCACCACCGCATCCGCCTTCACACCGCTCATGGCCGCGCAGAGGGATCCGTTGCCGCCTCCCTCTTCGTCACAGACAGAGGCATATTTGACCGTGACCGGAAGCTCGATTCCCGCATCCTTTAACAAAGCAGTCGCCATGACCGATGCCATCAGCCCTGCCTTCATATCCGCCACCCCAAGTCCTGTGATCCGGTCCCCGATCACCTGTGGCTTTAACGGTGGTATGAGCCAGTGCTCTTCATTTTCCGCCGGCATATGATCGATATGTCCATTGAACAATATCGATCTCTCCTGTTTTCCCTGGAAGGCAGCATACACATTATAGCGGTTCTCATAATTATGTCCCGTATTTCCCTCCCGGTAAAGCTCCCTGCATTTTAAGATACTTTCTTCTTTTAAAGGGTCCTTCTCCACCTGATCCGCTCCCAGTTCCTGGAACAATTCCGCCATGTAGTCCTGGCCAGCCGCCTCCAGACCTCCTTCGATCCCATGGCCGATGTCGTGGGTGTCAATGCTGACCAATTTCAGCAGACGATCGATATATTTCTGCTTATTGGCTTCCAGCGCTTCTTGAATTCTCTTGTCTTCCATGATGCCCTCCTTTATTTCTGATCGATATCTTTGGATAATTCTCTGATTTTTCCTGCCACGGCTTCCGCCAGCCTTGCGTGTTCTCCGGCCGGAAGATGGATGCCGTCATAGTCTCCCGGCTTCACCAGACTTCCCGCCTCCAGGAACTGCCAGCCCATTTCTTCCGCCATCTTCTGCAGACAGTGGGGAAGGCGCCTGCTTTTTTCTTCTGCTCCAAGTCCGAATTCATCCCGGAATGGGCTTTTTTCTAATCCTCGAATCGGAGCGGGGGACAGGATCAAGATCTTCGCTCCTCTCTCCCGAAACACTTTGGCCACCGCCTTTACGTCTTCCGCGATCCTGGCCGGATCGGATCCATATTCGTCCTTGCAGTCGTTGGTCCCCAGCATCACCACCGCTATGGAAAGAGGCGCGTTTACCTCCGCGCACACCCGGGCTTCCGGATATCCGTTGACGAAAGGCTCCCTCTTGCTCTCATGGCAGGTAGTGCGGCCGCACAGGCCGTTTTCAATCACACGGTATCCCGGTCCCAGCTTATCCTGCAGGATCCCAGGCCATCGCTGATCCCAGGCAAGTCTTCCATCCCTCTCCGGCTCATATCCCCAGGTATTGGAATCCCCGTAGCACAAAATTGTCTTCATCACTGCCGGTTCTCCCATCGTTCTACAAAATCCGCCGCGTTCAGAACATCTTTTCCTAATCCCAGTTCCGCCGCGATGGCTCCGATCTGGGTCCGTTTGATCTTACTTTCCTTCAGGATCTCATCCTGACTGAATATCTCCCTGGCCGTGCCGTCCGCAATAATATGTTTATTGGCCATAGCCACCACTCGATCAAAGTTGTCTGCCGCAAATTCCATATCATGGGTGATCGTGATCACTCCGATCTGCTTTTCTTCCAGGATATCCAGAAGTTCTGACAAGACCTGGATCCCTCTCAGATCCTGCCCTGCCGTCGGCTCGTCCAGGATGATATACTGGGGCTCTGTCGCCAGGATCGCGGCGATGGTGACAAATTTGCGGGTCACATACGGGATCTCAAAAGGATTGCTGTTCAGAAACCTCTCGATCTTCATGATCCTGGCCGCTTCCTCCACCTTCCTTTTAATTTCCTCCTCTGAACATTTATAGTATTTTGGCATATAGGCGATCTCCGCGTAAACAGACTGATTAAATATCTGATCGTCCGGATTCTGGAACACATAACCTACATGCCTGGCAATCTGGGCTGTGGTAAAGTCTTTGGTATTTTTCCCGTCTACCAGGACATCTCCTTTGGTAGGTTTATGGAGGCCGTTCATCATTTTCACCGCTGTCGTCTTGCCTGCCCCGTTCTGGCCCACGATCGCCACCCGCTCACCCTGCTTCACCACCAGATTCAGGTCTTCATTGGCCAGAAATCCGTTCGGGTACTCAAAATACGCATGTTTTAACTCAATCTGATTCACTGCCGTCCCATCCTTTCCCTCAGTAATCTCACACATTCTTCTTTCGTCACCGGAATACGCGGCAATGTGATCCTATGTTTCTCCAGCTCTTTACTGAGCAGGACCGCCTGCGGGAGCATCGCCCCTTTTTCCAGAAGAGAAAGATCACTTAAGACCTCTTCTGCCGGGCCTTTTGCCTGGATCGTCCCCTCGCCGATCACGATCACCTCATCGGCGTACTCTGCCAGAAGATCTACTTTGTGCTCTACCAGGATGATCGTTTTCCCCTTCTCTTTAAGCATCCGGATGATCTCGAAGATCCCCTCTGTTCCAGCCGGATCCAATTGGGAGGTGGGTTCATCGATCACAAAAATGTCCATATCCATGGCAATGATCGAAGCAAACGCCACCTTCTGACGCTGGCCGCCGGAAAGTCGGTTCGGATCGTTCTCAAGCAGATGTTCGATCTTTACAAGCTCCGCGATCTCCACCACTCTCTGTATCATCTTCTCTTTTGGCACACCTAAGTTTTCCAGCCCCAGCGCGATCTCTTCAAAGACAGTTTTGCGCACGCCGCTGATCTGGGTAAAAGGATTCTGGAAAATATATCCCATTTTGGTGGAGAGGACATTCTCGTCAATCTCACGGATATCTTCTCCCTCCACCAGCGCCTCCCCTTCCAGCTTCCCCTGATAGAAATGTGGGATCAGCCCTCGGAGCAGATTGCAGAAAGTGGTCTTGCCTCCCGCGTTCTCCCCGATCACCCCGTAGAACTTTCCCTCATCCAGCGTACAGCTTACATTTCTAAGCGCTGGCTCCTTGGCCAGGGGGTAGGTATAAGTAACATTTTTTAATTCTATAAGATGCATGATACGATCCTCCCTGCGATCAGCGCGACAAACGCCAGATCAAATAAAATCACAAGTGCTTTCTCTTTCCCGCTCACCTTGGGGAGTTCTGACAAAAAAGTATGTTCCACCGGAGCAGAGAAGGCTCTTGCGTCCATGGCGATAGACTTCTCTTCCGTGCTGGAGATCGCGTTCAACACCAGCGGCCCCATCACCGGAATATATGCCTTGGCTCTCTGGAACACATTTCCTTCTGTCTCGATCCCGCGCGCCTTCTGGGATTCCATGATGATCTTCGCGTTCTGCCCCAGGTCTGTAATGGTCTGGAAAGACGAAAGGATCACAAAGGACACCACATGGGACACTCCTTTTTGCTCCAGCATGTAAGTCAGATCTTCCATGGGTGTCATCTTGACAAACAAGATGAACGCGCCGCTGAAAGCCAGCACCAGTGAGACGATATTCAGTCCCGACCGGATGCTCTCTGTGGTCACGCAGATTCCCCAGATCTGATAGATTACATGCTCTCCCGGCGAGAACGCCGCTTTTACCAGAAACAGAAATACACCAAACAGGAGCAGCACCTTCCAGTACAGGGAAAAGAAGGACCGGAAACAGCCCGCCGCCGCTGAGATCAGAATAAATAGGATCACCATGGCAAATCCGTAGATAAAATTCTGTACAATGAATGGAGATAATCCCAGCACCAGCAGCAGATCCGCCTTGCTCAAGGGATTCAGATCTCGAAGGAGATTGCCGGTCCGTTTCGGCTCCATATATTGTTTCGCAAAATCGTAATTCATGAAGCACCTCCCGCTTTAAACGATCGGCAGCCATGCCACTGTATCAGCATGGCTGCATGTTTCTTTGTCTTCTCTATTAGTCCTCTTTGATGAAGCAGTTTCCGTTTGGAAGTTTTACAACGAATCTAGCTGGCATCGCCTTCAGCACGAAGAAGATAATGATCAGACAGATGATCTTGTCCAGCAGTTCAGAGCTCAGTTCACTGACGAAAGTAGCAGGAACTACATTCCATCCGGCAGCCATCAGCGTCGTCACGATCACACTGGCGCCGGTTCCCACAAATCCTCCATAAAGGGTGGCCGTGATCGGCACTGCGATACAGGTACTGATGATCCCGATCACGATCCCATTCAAAGGCGCTTTCCAGAATGCGGAGAACAGTCCTTTCTTCGCCATGAAGTTGGCCAGGACACCAAACAGCATTCCGATGACCGTATAGGGAAGCAGGGTCGGAAGGGAAATGGCGTTGATCAGTCCGCAGCCAAGTCCCACCAGCATACCCGGCCCCCATCCGCACAAGGCCCCTACTACAAACGTCCCGATACTGTCCAGGAATACGGGAAGTTTCAGCAGGACCGCAAGCTGTCCTCCCACTACGTTTACCGCGATCCCGATCGGGATCAAAAAAATTGCTAGTTTATTCAGTTTTTGCTTTTGTGTACTCATTTTGTTTTCCTCCTTTTCTCTCCTTCACGATCGCATATACACGTTTTCGTTTGGTAAACCGTTTTTCCTTTTGCTCATGAACAGATTATAACCGGATTCGTTTTTCTTTTCAACTGGAATTTTTCACCTATTTAGGGAAGTCGTTTTATCCCATTTCCACAAATGCATTAATTTTTCTTGTGATTTTGCATAAATATATATTTGATTTTTGTGTATATTTACTTTAGATAAATCGTTTTACTAGTTCTCCAAAAGAAA
>DXGF01000180.1 GCA_019114065.1 Candidatus Dorea gallistercoris | reverse complement strand
ATGGAGACGGCTTTCTGGGGAATAACAGAGATGTTAAAAAGGGACAGGGTATTTTTAATTTGGGCCGTGGTATTTTTAAAAATACCACGGCCCCACTTACGTTAATGCGGTGAAGTAGCCTTCAGTCCGATGATGCCGATCAGCAGCAGAGCCACAAAGAACAGGCGGGTCATGTTGAAGGATTCCTTGAACAAGAGGATGCCCACGATGACGGCGCCCAGGGCGCCGATGCCAGTCCAGATGGCGTAGGAGGTGCCAAGGGGCAGGGTTTTGGTGGCCTGGGCCAGAAATAGAAAGCTGAACACCATCCCGACCACCGTCAGGATGGAAAATTTCAATACACTAAAGCCTTCAGAGAGCTTCAGGCAGGTGGACCAAAAGACTTCCAGAAGTCCGGCGAACAATAAAAATATCCATTCCATGGTGTAGATTCTCCTCTCTTTTCTTTTGGCCGCCCACAAAAAAAGCGCCAAATTTGTATCTTCAATGGCCTACTGATACAAAATCAACGCTTGTTTACCCGGCGGCAAATCGTTTTCATATTCAAGCTATAATCTATCAAAGAATATTTGGAATGTCAAGAAAAAAAGGATTGCTATTGATTTTTTCTGGCAATCCCGTTATGATAAAACGCAGTGACCAACGTTTGTGAAGGAAAGGATGTAGAAATGTGGACAGGCTGGATAAGAAGAAATTGCCGATCGGCTTCATGGATTCTGGGCTGGGTGGATTGAGTGTGCTCAGAGAGGCCTTAAGGATCATGCCCTACGATGATTTTATCTATTATGGAGATTCCAAAAACGCGCCTTATGGGGTGAAGGATCAGGAGACGATCCGGCGCCTGACCTTTGATGTGGTGGAAATGCTTTTGGACCGGGGGATCAAGGGACTGGCCATCGCCTGCAACACAGCCACCAGCGCGGCGGTGGCTAAGCTCAGGATTTTGTATCCAGACCTGCCCATCGTGGGAATCGAGCCGGCGGTAAAGCCTGCGGTGGAGCAGAACTATGGGGGAAGGATCCTGGTGATGGCAACTCCCATGACCATCCGGCAGGAGAAATTCCACAGGCTGCTGGACCGTTACAGAAACGGAGCGGAGGTGGTCCCGGTGCCCTGCGCGGGGCTGATGGAATTCGTAGAGCACGGAGAACTGGACGGAGATACACTGGAAGCCTATTTTGAAGAGCATTTGACACCCTACCTGACAGAAAATACAGAGACTATCGTGTTGGGCTGCACCCACTATCCTTTCCTGAGAAGCTATCTGAGAAAATTTCTGGGGGACCGCAAAGTCAGCCTGATCGATGGAAGTCTGGGGACGGCGGCGGAGCTGCGCCGGCGGCTGCTGGAGCGGGAGCTGGTGTGGGAAGAGGAGCGGGAGCGGAAGGTGGTCATTGAAAATTCTCTGGATGACCCGGATATGATCGCCCGGAGCTGGAGGCTTTTAAGGATCCCTCTGGAGGAAGAGGACAAATCCTCTTGACTCTCCCCTTAGGTCCGGCCTTATACTGATCCCAGATTCGAATCAAAGGACGCATCTTGAGAGAACGAGATGGCGTAGAAAGAGGAAACTATGTTTTCGATTGGAGAATTTTCCAGAGCCTGCCAGGTGAGCGTCAAAACCCTGCGCCACTATGACAAGATCCATCTGTTAAAACCGGCGAAAGTGGATGATTTTACCGGCTACCGGTATTATGACCAGACACAGCTTCGGACTATGCTTTTGATCCAGAGACTGAAGCGGTATGGATTTCCCTTGGAGGAAATCCGGGGAATGCTTGCCTGCCAGGAAGAAAAAGAGCTCTTTTCAAAATTGCTGCGGCAAAAAGAAATATTACGACAACAGCAGCGGGAGACGGAACAGGTCTTAAAAGAACTGTCCGCCCACCTGCGGGATTTTGAAAGGACGGGTGATATTATGGGATATCAGAAAGGCTATGAGATACAGGTTGTGGAGGCGCCAGAGCGGTATGTGATCGCCAGCCGCCAGAAGATGGGCGTGGATGAATTTGGGAAATACTATGAGAAGCTTTACAAGCGCGTGCCGGAAGAAAAGGTGACGCCCAATGGTATGGTGGGGGCGGTCTACTATGACCAGGAATTCGACCATGAGTGCAGCGACATTGAGCTGGTAGTGGGAATCCGGGAGCGGGAGAAGGCGGACCGGGTCATCGAAGCAGGTCCGTGCGCCAGGACGCTCCACAAGGGCGCTTACTCCAATCTCTCCGAGGCCTACGCGGCGCTGGTGACCTGGATCCAAGAACATGAGTACCAGTGTGCCGGGGCGCCCTATGAATTCTATCTGAAGACGCAGTTTGACGGACTTTCGCCGGAAGAGTGGGAGACGGAAATCTACTTCCCGATAGAAAAGAAATGATCATACTTTAGAAATGACAGTTTGGGAAAATCACAAGACCGTGATTTTCTCAAACTGTTTTTTCTTTGGCGGAAGAGATGTGGTACACTGGTGGGGAAATCGATAGGAGGGGAAATCTATGCAGAAGATTTTGGTGGTGGAGGACGACTGGGAACTAAACGATGGCATCTGTTATGTGTTAAGACAGGAGGGATTCGAGACCCTATCCGCTCATTCTCTCGCGGAAGGGAGGAAACAATATGAGCTCCATGAGGCAGACTTGGTCCTTCTGGACGTAAACCTGCCGGATGGAGACGGCTTTGCGTTCTGTCGGTGGCTTGGCGGCCGGACGCCGGTGCTGTTTCTGACAGCCAGAGATCTGGAGGAAGATGCGCTGCAAGGTTATGAGCTGGGAGCGGAGGACTATGTGACCAAGCCCTTTTCCATGAAGATCCTGTTAAAGAAGATCGATGTGATCCTAAAGCGGGTCCAGGAGCGGGAAGGGCCGGTCTTTGACGACGGTTTCTTAAGCATCGATCTTGGGAAGGCCAAGGTCCAGGTCCGGGGGCTGGAGTGCGGCGTGACACCCACCGAGTTTCGCATCCTCCAGGAATTGCTCGCCCACAAGGGACAGCTCATGACTTACCAAGTGCTGCTGGACCGGTTGTGGGAGGGCGGCAGTCAGTTTGTGGATAAACATGCTCTGGCGGTGAATATCAACCGTCTGCGCAGGAAGATCGAAGATGGAGATCATGCATATATTTCAAATGTATATGGGATGGGATATCAATGGATTGGATAAGGATAGGGGCGGCCTTGTCTCTGGCCGCGGCAGCATGGCTGCTCTGGAAAAACTGGAAACTAAAAAAGGAGGTCTATGACTTTGCCAGCCGGCTGGAACGCAATCTGGACGCGGTCCTGTCCGGCGGTGATCTGGACAGGGTGGAAGAGACGGAGGACTCCCTTCTGGGAAAGGTAAACGAAAAACTGATGCGGGCAGACCACGTCTGGAAGCAGAAGGAGCGGGAGAGCAGAGAGAGCCGGGAACAGATCAAGGAGCTGATCTCAGATATCTCCCACCAGACCCGCACCCCCATCGCCAATCAGAAGATCTGTCTGGAGATCCTGCAGGGACAGGCGCTGCCAGAGGAGACCCGATATTTTTTGGAGAAGCTGGAACACCAGACGGAGAAGCTGGATTTTCTGTTCCAGAGCCTGGTAAAGCTGTCCCGGCTGGAGGCGGGGGTCATAAAGGTCCGCAAAAAGGAAGAGGACCTGGCCCAGACCCTGCAGGCGGCTCTGCAGGCGGTGGTGCCCCAGGCCGCCGGGAAGGGGATCACGCTGGGGGCTCAGGTGGAAGAAAACCTGCAGGTCTGCCATGACAGAAAGTGGACGGAAGAGGCGGTCTATAATCTGCTGGACAATGGAGTAAAGTACACAGAGCCGGGAGGCTCCGTCCTTCTTTATGCCCGGAAGCGGGAAATGTTTACGGAGATCCACGTGGAGGATACAGGGAGGGGGATCCCAAGAGAACGGCAGGCCCAGATTTTTACCAGATTTTACCGGGAACCGGAGGTCCACGAGCAGGAGGGCATCGGGATTGGCCTGTATCTGACCCGCCAGATCGTGGAACAGCAGGGCGGCTATGTAGAAGTAAGATCTAAACCGGGAAAGGGATCGGATTTCTGTATCTGCCTGCCCAACAGGAAAGAGGATCATCACAGTCCTGTGATTCTTTCGGATTGAGATAGGTTTGTGATTTTTGCCTGATAGGATAGGAGAAAAGCAAAGGAGGCAGAACATGAACGATTGGATTGTGAAAACAGAACAGTTAAAGAAATATTATCGTCTGGGCGAGAATACGGTAAAGGCCCTGGACGGTGTTGATTTCCGGGTAAAGGAGCGGGAATTCGTGGCTCTGATCGGAAAGTCGGGGAGCGGAAAGAGCACCCTTCTTCATATGATCGGCGGTCTGGATGTGCCCACCGCCGGGGAAGTCTACGTGGCCGGACGGAAGCTGTCCGGTATGAGCAAAGAACAGCTTGCCATCTTCCGCAGGCGGAAGGTAGGTTTTGTGTTCCAGAGCTATAATCTGGTGCCGGACCTGAATGTGTATGAGAATGTGATCCTTCCGGTAGAATTGGACGGAAGAAAAGTGGATCACCGGTTCGTGGGGGAAATCCTGGATTTTCTCCAGCTGGAGGAAAAGAAAGAAGCCCTGCCGGGCACCCTGTCCGGGGGACAGCAGCAGCGGGTGGCCATTGCCAGAGCCATCGCCTCCAAACCGGCGATCCTTCTGGCGGATGAGCCTACCGGCAACCTGGATACAGCCACCGGCCATGACGTGATCGGCCTTTTAAAGGTGGCGGCCAAGGAGTTTCAGCAGACCATCATCCTCATCACCCACGATATGGACATCGCGCAGATGGCGGACCGGATCGTGCATATTGAGGATGGCAGGATCGTAAAGGCAGGTGATGACCATGCTGAGAAATAATAATCAGAAGGTGATCTCCCGTATGGCGGAGCGGTCATTGAAAAGTAACCGGCGCAGGACAGCGATTCTGCTGCTTGCTATTGTGCTGTCGGTATTCATGCTGTTCAGTGTATTTACCGTTGGCATTACCTATTACAAGATGTTCCAGCTCCAGAATGTCCGCATGAGCGGCGCCAAGTTCGATGCCATCCTGTATGGCCTGACGGATGAGCAGAGGGAAATGTGTGAGACAGACCCGGACATCACGAAGACGGGCATCTGCGCGGTGGCGGGAGCCATCCAGGCAACAGAGTATGACGATACGGTAAGTGTGGGACTGATGTGGGCGGACGATACCTTCTGGAAGGACATGAAGGCTCCCGCCAGGAAATGGATGAAGGGAAATTATCCTAAGGCGGAACGGGAAATCCTGGTGACAGAACAGGCGCTGGAAGCCTGCGGCACGCCGGATCTGACGGTGGGGGATACGCTGACTGCCCAGTATATAGATGGGACCGGACAGGAAAAGACCAGTGAATTTCAGATTTCCGGTATCTGGGATGGGTATGGAGATCAGGAGGTGTTCTATGTATCGGAGGCATTCTACCGGCAGTGCGGATATCAGCTTTCTGATGCGGCCTCTGGAAGATATCACATCGACTTTCAGCAGAAATTCATGACGGCAAAGGAGCAGGAGGCCTTTATCGAGAGTCTGGATCTGGGAAAACAGCAGAGACTTTTCTACACTGTGGGGACAGGGGAATCCATCCCGATTTTCCTAGGCTTATGCGGCATCGCTCTGGTGACCTGTTTCTGTGCTTATCTTTTGATCTATAACATCCTGTATCTGTCCATATCCGGGAATGTCCGGTACTACGGGCTTTTGCAGACGATCGGTATGACCGGGCGGCAGATCTACGGGCTTCTGAGGCGGCAGATGGCGCTCCTGGGGAGCGTTGGGATCCTGGCGGGACTGGCCCTGGGAAGCGGCGTCTCCTTCTTCCTGATTCCATCCATCGTACAGTTCTTAGGAGTGCGGCAGGAAGGGATTGGAAAGATCCAAGTGACGTTCCATCCGGCCGTGTTTTTGCTCACGTTCCTTCTGGCGGCGGTGACCTTGTGGATCGGAAGCCGCAAGCCGGCCCGGATGGCGGTGGCCATCTCTCCCATAGAGGCTCTGGGCTACCGGCCATCCTACGGAAGGAAAAAGAGTAGCAGGACGGCAAAGGGGAAACTGCTTTGGCGGATGGCGTTGGAACAACTGAAGAAAGATAAGAAGAAATCCATGGTGATCACCTTGTCTCTGGCGGCGGGACTGTCCGTATTCCTGTGCCTGATCACGCTCATCCAGAGCCAGGGGCCAAGGACCTATGTCAGCACCTATATGGATGTGGACATGACGATCGAGAATGACACCATGAAGAAGGAGGATCATGACCAGTGGAGAGATATCCTGACAGATTCATTTCTGGGAGAGATCAGGGATGATCCGCAGGTAAAGGAAGTCCACCCGGTGCTGGTATCCGAGATTATGATCCCCTGGGAGCCGGAAGTGGCAGATGTGTGGATGCGGGAGATGTATGCCACGTGGATGTATGAGCCGTATGAAGAGAACGTGGAGGAATATAAAGAGCATCCAGAGAATTTCGGAACCTTTCTGGTCGGCATCGATGAGACAGATTTTGCGCAGATGCAGAAGGGCTTAGGAAAAGAAATAGACAGAGAGGATTTTCTCTCAGGGAAGACCTGTGTGTTGTACCGGGACAATCTGGACTTCACGGCAGAAGATTTTGCGGGAAAATCCATCACCTGCGCAGAGTATGGGAAGGGAGAAAATATCCGGTCTTTTGAGATCGCGGGCCTTACCGATGAAAGTTACTATATCGGTCCTATGCTGGGCATGCCGCCGGCTGTGATCGTCAGCCAGAAGGCGGTGGAAGAGTGGAATGTCTCGCCTTATGTGTCCAAGGTCAGCATCCGGTATCAGGAGGCCTACGATGAGGCGGCGGAACAGGATATGATCGCCTTGATGGAAGACAGCCCGGACGCAAAAGACTTTTCCTATGCTTCCAAGATCCACGAGGCAGAGAATGTAAAAGACGCCCAGGGAAATATGATGGAAGTAGGAATAGGGGTGGCGGCCATCCTGGCGTTGATCGGAATCCTGAACTATGTGAACACCGTCCTTGGAAACGTCCAGAGCCGCCAGACGGAACTGGCAGTCTTAGAGAGCATCGGGATGACAGACCGGCAGCG
>DXGF01000179.1 GCA_019114065.1 Candidatus Dorea gallistercoris | reverse complement strand
GTGATCGTCTATGGGTTGGTAAGCTGCTGGATGTATGTGATCGGAATGGGAGCGGCTATTTATACGGGGGAATATGATATTGCCCAGATTATGCTGAAAGCGGGACTTGGGGCCGCGGCGCTCCTGATCGTGGTTTTCTCCACCGTGACGACCACTTTCCTGGATGCCTTTTCAGCAGGTGTTTCCAGCGAGTCGCTGTTCCCAGGAGTAAAGGCGAAATATGTGGCAGTGGGAGCGGCTGTCCTTGGAACCATTGCGGCTATTGTATATCCCATGGACAATATTACAGATTTCCTGTATTTGATCGGTTCCGTGTTTGCTCCTATGATCGCGGTACAGATTGCCTCGTTTTTCATTCTGAAGCAGGATGCGGGGCGGGAAAATGTCCACAAGATTAATCTGCTGGTCTGGGTGATGGGATTCATTCTATATCGGTTCCTGATGACAGTGGATCTGCCGGTGGGAAATACTCTGCCCACTATGATAATCACCGCCCTTCTCTGCCTGGCGGCAAATAAGGCTTGCCATTTCTGAAAATCTGTGCTATGGTAGGCAGAGAAATAGATAAGATAGGAGATGAGAGGATGAAGACAACTTCCTGCTAATAACAAGGAAACCGCATAGCGAAACAAAAAGGCGCTGCAGGCGCGGGACGAAAGTCTTTGTTTTGTTATGCCAGACGCAGGAAATGTCAATTCTCATCCCTTTGAATATATGCCAGTGCTCTTTCGGCGATCAGAAAGAGCGTGTGTATGTCTGTGCGGCTGTAGGAAGACGTTCCTGCAGCTTTTTTTAGTTCTGTTGGGAGGTGCGCTCATATGTCGATGATCGATGTTGCGGATTTAAGTTTTACTTATGAGGGAAGCTATGAACCTGTGTTTGAACAGGTGTCTTTTCGGATCGACACAGACTGGAAGCTGGGATTCATAGGAAGGAATGGAAGGGGAAAGACGACTTTTTTGAATCTTTTGATGGGGAAATATCCCTATGAGGGGAAGATTATTTCCAGCGTGGAGTTTGCTTATTTTCCATTCCCCATAAAAGATGAGAAGAAAATGGCGCTGGAAGTATTGGAAGAGGTGAATCCCCAGATTCAGCAATGGCAGATCTTGAAAGAATTAAATGCCTTAAAGGTGGACGCGCAGGTATTATACCAGCCTTTTGAAAACTTAAGCGGCGGTGAAAAGACCAAACTGCTCCTTGCGGCGCTGTTCCTTGGGGAGAATCGGTTCCTGTTGATCGATGAGCCGACCAACCATCTGGATCTGGAAGCCAGGCGGGTGACGGCGGACTATCTGAACAAAAAGAAAGGATTTATCCTGGTGTCCCATGACCGGAAATTCCTGGATGGCTGTGTGGATCACATTTTATCTATAAATCGGACGAATATTGAGATACGGAAAGGAGATTTTAGTTCCTGGTACCGGGACAAAGAAGCCAGAGACCAGATGGAACGGCAGCAAAATGAAAGACTGCGGGCCGAAATCGGACGTCTGGACCAGGCGGCCCGCCAGACAGGAAACTGGTCAGATAAGGTGGAAAAGAGCAAGAAAGGTAAGAAAGCGGCGGGATCCAAGATAGACCGGGGGTATGTGGGACATAAGGCCGCCAAGATGATGAAACGGGCCAAGACATTGGAACAGCGGAGAGAGAAAGCGGTCCAGGAAAAGCAGAGACTGCTCAAAGATGTGGAGCAGTGGGACACGCTAAAGATGTTTCCGTTGGAACACCACGCCCAGCAGCTGGCGGTTCTGCGGAACGTTTCCATTTCCTATGGTGAGAGATCCGCGTGCAGGGATATACCATTTTCTGTGGGAACGGGAGAGAGGATCTGTCTGGATGGGAGGAATGGATGTGGGAAATCCACCTTGCTGAAAGAAATCCTGCGTGCGGGAGGGGCCGCCAAAGAAGACGGGGCTGGGGAAACTGTGGAAGGAGAAGTGCGGCTTCCGGCAGGGGTGAAGATCTCTTATGTCCCCCAGGAAGTCTCTAGTATTAAAGGGAACCTGGAAGAGCTGGCGGAAAAGGCGGGGCTGGATCTTACGATTTTTTTGACTCTGCTGCGGAAGCTGGATTTTGGGAGAGAACAGTTTGGCCGGGATATCTCCAGTTACAGCGCGGGTCAGAAGAAGAAAGTCCTGCTGGCCAAAAGCTTATGTGAACGGGCCCATATCTATATCTGGGATGAGCCATTGAATTACATCGATCTATTATCCCGTATCCAGATCGAAGAATTGCTCCTTGAAGCCCAGCCTACTATGCTGTTTGTGGAACATGACCAGGCGTTCCGGGAGAAGATCGCTACCTGGACGATCCGTCTGTAAAAGGGATTGTGCGCAGTCCCGCGCAATGGTATGATTGCATTAAGAAGGTGATGTTATGGAACAGATGACACTATTTGATCATCAAGAAAATCTGATTCCCCTGGCCAGCAGGGTGCGGCCGGACAGCCTGGAAGGCTTTGTGGGGCAGGAACATCTGCTGGGGCCGGGGAAGATCTTGCGCCGGCTGATCGAGCAGGATCAGATCTCATCTATGATCTTCTGGGGGCCGCCGGGAGTGGGAAAGACCACTTTGGCCAGTATTATCGCCGGAAGGACCCAGGCAGAGTTCATTAATTTCAGCGCGGTCACCAGCGGTATAAAGGAAATCAAAGAAGTGATGCGCCAGGCGGAGGAAAGCCGGCGGATGGGAAGCCGGACCGTCTTGTTTGTAGACGAGATCCACCGTTTTAACAAGGCCCAGCAGGATGCGTTTCTTCCTTACGTAGAGAAGGGG
Source organism: Candidatus Dorea gallistercoris (assembly GCA_019114065.1). GTDB lineage: Bacteria > Bacillota > Clostridia > Lachnospirales > Lachnospiraceae > Massilistercora > Massilistercora gallistercoris. The sequence goes on along the minus strand of DXGF01000179.1, from coordinate 11,156 downwards.
AGCATCATTTTGATCGGGGCTACGACGGAGAATCCCTCTTTTGAGATCAATGGGGCCTTGTTATCACGGTGTCGTGTTTTTGTGATGAAGGCGTTAGAGGAACAGGATCTGGTGAAAATGATGGAACGGGCGCTGGCATCTCCGGCTGGATTCCAGGGCGAAAAAGTTCAGATTTCAAAGGATCAGCTTACAGCCATCGCGCGGTTTGCCGCTGGAGACGCCAGGACTGCGCTGAACACGCTGGAGACGGCGGTACTGAACGGGCAGATTACGCAGGAGGGCGTTCTGGTGACAGATGAAGATCTGGAACAGTGTATCACCAGAAGATCCCTGCTTTATGATAAAAGCGGAGAAGAGCATTATAATCTGATTTCAGCGCTACACAAATCCATGCGAAACAGCGATCCGGATGCGGCGCTCTACTGGATGTGCCGGATGCTGGAAGGCGGAGAAGATCCGCTTTATATAGCAAGAAGGCTGATCCGTTTCGCCAGTGAAGACGTGGGTATGGCGGACAGTCAGGCGCTCCAAGTGGCGGTGGCGGCTTATCAGGCCTGTCATTTCCTGGGAATGCCGGAATGTGACGTGCACCTGACCCATGCGGTCGTCTATCTTTCTATGGCCCCCAAGTCCAACTCTCTTTACACAGCCTGTGAAGCCTGTAAGAAAGACGTAAGGGAGAGGCGGCCGGGAGCAGTGCCGCTATGGCTTAGGAACGCGCCTACTGGGCTCATGAAAGAACTGGACTATGGCAAAGGTTACGAATACGCCCACAATACAGAAGAGAAACTGACCCATATGCAGTGTATGCCGGAGGGGATGGAAGGAACCGTCTACTATCATCCGGGACAGCAGGGGCAGGAGAAACAAGTAGGACGGCGGCTGAAAGAAATTAAGGATTGGAAGGAAGGCCATGGAAGAGAAGAACACCTTTGAGAAAATCTATGAGGTGGTCCGCCAGATCCCGGAGGGGCAGGTGGCGTCTTACGGCCAGGTGGCGGCCCTGGCCGGCAACCGCAGATGGGCCAGAGTGGTAGGCTATGCCCTTCATGAAGCGCCGGAAGGAAGCGGGATCCCCTGCCATCGTGTAGTGACAAAGGAAGGAAGGCTTTCCTCGGCTTTTGGGCCGGAAGCGGATAACCGGCAGGCAGAACTCCTTCGGGCGGAAGGAGTCCGCGTTCAGAGCGGATATGTAGATATGAAACAGTTTCAGTGGAGAAAATATGTGTTTTAGAAGGCGTAAGCCGGAAACGGAGGTATGGGAAGGATGGAGGAGAAAAAGACGGTAAGACTGTATACCAGGCAGAATGATAAAACGCTGTATCAGTTGGAGCGGGACGGGCGTCTCATTAATCAGCGGGTCTATGTGGAACTGCATTTTGGGGATATCGCGCCTCTTTTCATGGAGAGCTACGATTGGTTTACCAAAGAGGCGGCGAAACGGGTGCCAAAGCCAGACGATGTGAAGGCGCCCCTCTGGTGCTCCATCAGCGCGGAGAACTGCCTGAAACCGATTCCTGGGACGGTGGTCTATGTGTTAGAGGTGCCGGAGGACCAGGTGATCTATTTTGACGATGTGAAATGGGATTACGTGCTGAACCGGATCTATCTTCCCAAAGACAAGGAAGATGAGCAGGCTTACCGGAAACATTTGGAAGAGATGGGGATAACCAACCGCTTTTCTTTCTTTGACGGACCTTACAAAGGAATGTATCCGGAAGAAGAGGCCAGGATCAAAGAAAGCTGGAAGCGGATCTTTGAGATTGACGATTGGACGATCTTCAATGTGTGCGGCAATCTCTGGGAGATAAAAAAAGCCTGGGTGAAGCAGATCGTCCACCCAGGGGAAGAAATTCAAGAATAAGCGGCCCGGCAGATGTCAAGTTCGGGATTATCCCAAGCTTTATACGTACTTCCTGGGAGGATTCTGGAATCGGCGTTCCGGCGCGGGAAGCTTTGGCGCCGTGGGAAGATGAGGCGCTGCTGGAAGTTTCCGGGAGGAGAGTCTTAGATTGGACACCTTGTTGGTAAAGGCCGTAAACAACGGCGCGGAGAGAAACAAGGTAAGCGCCGCGCAACACGTCACAAGGAGCAGGGATTCCGGGAGCGTGTCCACATTTTTGAGCAGAGGCGTGCCCTTCAGACAGGAGTAGACCAGCCCGTGGAACAGATAGATCCCCATGGTGCGGGCGCCGATATAGGAGAAAGGCCCCTGCTTGGCCGAAATCAGGGCAAGAAAGGCGAATGTCAGCCCAAATCCGATGACATAGCAGAACAGACGCCAGAGGATGCCTTCTTCTGTGGTCTGACCCAGGAAATCATAGTTGTACCTGCCATAGAAGATCTTCGGCAGATATGCTTTGTGAAACGGATCGAAGATCAGATACGCGGTAAACGCCAGGACTCCGCAGGCAGACAGGATCCGCATGGTCCGGTCCCGCAGCCTTTGGACCATTTCCTTCTGGAAATGAATGCCCGCCAGGAAGAAGGGGTAGTACACCAGGATCCTGGGGATGCTCAGGAAGTTGTCCTTCATGTCAGAGCAACCGATCAAAAGGCCCGCGGCGATGGCCAGGATCATATGGCAGGGAATCTTCTTTACATAAGGAGTGAACGCCCGCCATACAAAGAGGGCCAGGATATACCACAAAGAAAACTTTGGACACAAAAGATCCAGACTGGTGGGCTTGTGGAGGATCAGTGTATACAGAAGATAATAGATCACTTCATATACCAGGTAGGGAACAGCCAGTTTCCAGACCAGGTCTTTCAAGGGGAGCTCCCGCTTGGAAAAATAGCCGGAGATAAAAATAAACGCCGGCATGTGGAACGAAAAAATAAACCACTTCAGGGTATAAAGAAATCCATTGTTTGTGTAGGACGGTTCGATGAAATGTCCGATCACTACAAGGAAGATCAGAAAGACTTTATAGTTGTCGAATAAATAATCCCGTTCTTTTTTCACCATTTCCATAAAAACTCTCCCAAAACGCTGAATAGATCAGATACATTCGGCTATCTTATTCTACGCTTTGAGAGAGTGGATTACAAGATAAAAACTATATAAAAATGTAAGAAAAAATTAAAAGTTTTCTGGCATAATAGTAAAATCCTCCAAAGGGTAATTATTCTGGCATAGGTAGGATGGTCAAGGCCAGATTGGTAAAAGCGGACTCCGCGTCACCGGCTGCCAGCATTTCTGACATATTCAGCGAGACTGACAAGGTGGTCTCCTCCCCGTAAGCTGGGGACGTGGTGTAGGCCTCCATGGTTTCCACCAGGTCTTTGGAAACAGCCTCGATCGAATAGTAGGTGCCGTTCCCGATCTTCTGGAAGGTCTCCAGGATGCTGTTGTTGGGAATGACGGTCACGTCCACGGTATAGTTGTAGATGCCGGCCTCTTTCTTCGGGATGCCAACGGTATATTGGCACTGCTTCATGATCTCTTTTAATGCGGCGCTGTATCGATCATGGTAGGCTGCGGTCAGATCGGAAGGAGGGTCGAATACGTCTGCCTCATACCACGCCAGGGCTTCTTCCTCAGTGCGGCCGGTGTGGAGGGCGAATTGGGTTACCTCTCCCTTAAAGGAAGCATCCAGATAGGATTTCAAAAAATCCTGGGCATCCAGAATTTCACAGACCGCATCGTAAGGCTCCATATAGCCGGGCAGAGCTTCCTGGAGGAATGCCTTCATCTGGTCTTCCGGAATTGAAAAACCGTCGTCGGTTTCCTCTACCGCCAGGCTTACCAGCACTTCATCCAGATACTGGGGCTCATCCTGGAGCGCCGTGCCGCACGCTTCGAAAAGCGCGGTGGTCTCGGCGGTCAGATCCGTGGAGGCCATAGCGGCAAGGTGGGCTTCCCTGGCGGCCTGAGTGGTGGCGCTGATATCGATCGGTGTAAAAGAGATGTTGACGGTATACTGCCCGTCAGACTGTTTGTCCGCCTTGGCCACCTCGAAATCCATGGTCCCGAAGGCGCTCTGCAGGAAGTCAAGGGATGGGTCCCTCAATTCCTCCGGAAACTGCAGGGTATAGACTGCGTTGCTTTCTTCGATGCCCTGGTCTAGAAGCAGGGCAAAGGAACTGGTATCTTCCTCTTTCATGGCGGTGATCTGTTCACCTGCGTATTGGTCCGCCGATTCCCCGCCGCAGCCAGAGAAGGCCAGAATAAGAAACAGAGCGGAAATCAGCGGTATACGAGATCTTTTCATAGGATATCCCCCTCTCTATGATTGTTCCTATATTAGGTCTATTGTACCATCCTGGATCAGAGGCGCGCAATATCTTTCAAATATGACTGGAAAAAGGCCAGGGAGTTATATATAATGGTACCAGAGTCGAAAACCAAGTAGTTTATTGCGGAAAATCAGAATGGAAAAGGAGAGATACAGATGCAGATACGATTGATTGAGAAGGAATTGAAGGGGAATTCTTATCCGGGAAGAGGGATCATCCTTGGGAAAAGTCCAGATGGGAAAAAGGCGGTGGCCGCGTATTTTATCATGGGCCGCAGTGAAAACAGCAGAAACAGGATCTTCGTAGAAGACGGGGACGGCATCCGCACCCAGGCCTTTGACCCGGCCAAGCTTACCGACCCAAGCCTGATCATTTATGCGCCGGTCCGCGTGCTGGGCAATAAAATGATCGTGACCAACGGAGACCAGACAGACACGATCTATGAGGGAATGGACAAGCAGATGACCTTCGAGCAGTCTCTGCGGAGCAGGGAATTCGAGCCGGATGGGCCAAACTATACCCCAAGGATCTCCGGGATCATGCATATTGAGAAGGATAGCTATAATTATGCCATGTCGATCCTCAAAAGCAATGAGGGAAGGCCGGAAGGCTGTTGCAGATATACATTTGCCTATGAGAAGCCGATCGCCGGCGAGGGGCATTTCATCCACACATACCAGGGAGACGGAGATCCCCTGCCAAGTTTTGAGGGAGAGCCCAAGCGCATTGGGATCCTGGACGATATCGACGACTTTACCGGGCTTTTGTGGGACAGCCTGAATGAAGACAATAAGGTGTCTCTCTTCGTGCGTTATATTGATATTGCTTCCGGCGCCTGCGAGACGAAGATCGTGAATAAGAATCAGTAGGAGGAAACAGGATGAAAGAATTAGAACTGAAATATGGATGCAATCCAAACCAGAAACCCTCCCGGATCTATATGGCAGACGGGAGTGAGCTGCCGATCCAGGTGCTGAATGGAAAGCCAGGGTATATCAATTTTCTGGATGCCTTTAACGGCTGGCAGTTAGTCAGTGAATTGAAGAAGGCCACCGGCCTTCCGGCGGCCGCGTCTTTCAAGCATGTATCTCCGGCGGGGGCGGCTGTAGGACTTCAATTAAGTGAAACCCTGGCGAAGGTCTACTGGGTGGATGACCTGGGCGAACTGTCACCTTTGGCCTGTGCTTACGCGAGAGCGAGAGGAGCGGACCGGATGTCTTCCTTTGGGGACTTCATTTCTCTGTCAGATGTCTGTGACGCAGATACGGCCAGGCTTATCAAGCGGGAGGTCTCTGACGGAGTGATCGCTCCCGGATATGAGCCGGAAGCCCTGGAGCTCCTGAAAGAGAAGAAGAAAGGCAATTACAATGTGATCCAGATCGACCCGGACTATCAGCCTGCGGTCCTGGAGCATAAAGACGTGTACGGGATCACCTTTGAGCAGGGGAGAAATGAACTGAAGATCGATGATGATTTCTTTTCCAATATCGTGACGGAGAACAAAGATCTGCCAAAGGAGGCCAAGATTGACCTGGCCATCTCCATGATCACTCTGAAATATACCCAGTCCAATTCCGTCTGCTTTGTGAAAGACGGACAGGCCATCGGCATTGGGGCGGGACAGCAGTCCCGGATCCACTGTACCAGGCTTGCCGGTTCCAAGGCAGATAACTGGTGGCTGAGACAGTCGCCCCAGGTCATGAATCTGCCATTCGTAGATTCCATCCGGCGGGCAGACCGGGACAACGCCATCGACCTGTATATGGGAGAAGACTATATGGATGTACTTTCTGACGATGCATGGCCGGCCATCTTTAAAGAAAAACCAGAAGTATTTACCAGAGAAGCCAAGCGGGAATGGCTGGACAAGCTGACAGGAGTAGCCCTGGGGTCCGACGCCTTTTTCCCCTTTGGAGATAATATCGAGCGGGCTCACAGGAGCGGCGTGAAATACGTGGCACAGCCGGGAGGCTCCGTGAGAGATGATAATGTAATCGAAGTATGTAACAAATATGGAATGGTGATGGCATTCACCGGAATCCGCCTGTTCCATCATTAATTTTCAATCTGTCAATCTGGGCCGTGGTATTTTTAAAAATACCACGGCCCAGATTGAAAATACCCTGTCCCCAATTGAAAAAAAGGTTGTGAGATAGCGGAAAATGGAATATAATATGTAAGGTATCAGCGATTGTACAAAATAATCGGTAAATCAGACAAATGAAGGAGAGACTGTAATCTATGGGAAAATATTTTGGGACAGATGGTTTCCGCGGGGAAGCCAACGAGGTTCTGACGGTGGAACACGCGTTCAAGGTAGGAAGATTTCTTGGATGGTATTTCGGGCAGGGTCACAAAGCGAAGATCGTGATCGGCAAGGATACCAGACGTAGCAGCTATATGTTCGAGGACGCGTTGTCTGCGGGACTGACGGCTTCCGGCGCCAACGCCTATCTCCTGCACGTGACCACGACGCCAAGCGTATCCTATGTGACACGGACGGATAATTTTGACTGCGGGATTATGATTTCGGCAAGCCATAATCCATTTTATGACAACGGGATCAAGATCATCAATGGGAAAGGCCACAAGATGGAAGCGGAGGTAGAAGAGAAGATCGAGGCTTATATCGACGGCGAGATGGGGGAACTCCCTCTGGCAAAGAAAGGGGATATCGGCCGTACCGTTGATTACGCGGCCGGGCGGAACCGTTACATCGGATACTTGATCTCCCTCGCCACCCGCTCCTTTGAGGATATGCGGATCGGCCTGGACTGCGCCAACGGAAGCGCCTTCGCTATCGCCAAGAGTGTGTATGACGCTCTGGGGGCCAAGACGTACGCCATCAACTGCGAGCCGGACGGTACCAATATCAACACCAACTGCGGATCCACCCACATAGAAGTGCTGCAGCAGTATGTGAAGGAGAAACAGCTGGACGTGGGATTTGCCTACGATGGAGACGCGGACCGCTGTATTGCGGTGGATGAGAATGGAAATGTGGTGGACGGTGACCTGATCCTGTATATCTGCGGCAAGTATATGAAGGAGAATGGACGCCTGAACGGAGACACCATCGTCACCACGATCATGTCCAACTTAGGCCTTTATAAAGCCTGTGATAAAGCGGGCCTGAATTATGAGAAGACGGCCGTGGGCGACAAGTACGTATATGAAAATATGGTACAGAACAATTTCTCTCTTGGCGGTGAGCAGTCCGGCCACATCATTTTCAGCAAGCACGCCACCACCGGGGATGGGATCCTGACCTCTCTGATGGTGATGGAGGTCATGCTGGAGAAGAAACTAAGCCTGTCCAAGCTGGCGGAGCCGGTGAAGATCTATCCTCAGCTACTCCAGAATGTCCGGGTGGTAGATAAGAAGACAGCTCGTGAGAATCCGGAAGTGATGAAAGCGGTAGAGGCCGTGACAGAAGCGCTGGGGGACGATGGAAGAATCCTGGTGCGGGAAAGCGGAACAGAACCGGTGCTGCGTGTGATGGTGGAGGCTTCCACCGATGAACTTTGCGCCAAATATGTGGGCCAGGTAGTAGATGTGATCAAGGCCCAGGGATTAGAAGCGAAATAGGTTAATATTTTCAATTGTTGCAATTTGGGCCGTGGTATTTTTAAAAATACCACGGCCCAAATTGAAAATACCCTGTCCCTACTTTAGATGGAGTGGAACCCTTTCCCGATGATCTCGCTGGTGTTGGAGATGAGCAGGAACGCGTCCGGCTCATTTTCTTTGATGTAATTACGCAGTTTTACCGCCTGAAAACGGTTTAAAACGGTAAGGACCAGATATTTTCTATCTCCGGAAAACGCGCCTTTCGCATCCACGATGGTGGCGCTCCGATGAAGTTCACTCTTGATAAAACGGCAGATAGGTTCCGGATTCTTACAGACTACATTGAAATATTTGGAAAGATTCAGGCTTTCAATGAATCCGTCGATCAGGAACGAGCGGACCGCAAGCCCCAGGAAGGAATACAGCCCAGTCTCAATGTCGAATACAAAACAGCCAGCCAGTGTAATGAGGAAATCGGTCACTAAAAGAGATTTCCCTATATCCACGCTGGTATATTTCTTCAAGATCATGGCGATGATGTCGGTACCGCCGCTGGAGGAACCGATATTGAAGAGGATCGCGCTGCCCAGTGAGGGAAGAGCAATCGCGAAGGCCAGTTCCAGCATAGGCTGATCCGTCAGAGGCGCTTCCATGGGACAGAGACGCTCCAGCAGGGAAAGGGATACAGACAGCAGGATACAGCAGTAGGCTGTCTTGGCGGCGAATTTTTTCCCTAATATGATAAATCCGATGATCAGAAGGATCATATTTACAAGGAAAGTGAAGTCACTGGCGGAGATCACCCCGCTTCTGGCCACGAGAACAGCGAGACCGGTGATACCTCCAAAGGTGAAATTATTGGTGAATTTGAAGAAATAAGTACCGGCGGCAATGAGCAGAGTGCTTCCGGTCAGCAGGATAAAATTCTTGGATTTTGATTTCATAAGGAACCCTCCTATGCAGCGTGGGTAGTTGTCTCAACCTGATTGTAGCCTCCGGATGCAGAAAAGTCAACGAGGTCGTGCAGGAAGGTATTGGAGGAAGGAATCAGAATATCCGAATCGGTATATAATACTTGTCATGAAGGAGGAACTGAACATGTATAAGTATTTACCGATCACGGATGTATACGCGAGAGAAATCCTGGATTCCAGGGGGAATCCAACCATAGAAGTAGAAGTTCTTGCGGGAGAAGGGGCCTGGGGCCGGGCAGGCGTGCCTTCCGGAGCCTCCACCGGACAGTTTGAGGCGGTAGAGCTGCGGGACCGGGAGGAACGCTACGGGGGATTAGGAGTGCGTCTTGCGGCAGATCATGTCAACGCCAAGATCGCCCCGGAGATCATTGGTATGAATGTGTTTGATCAGGCGGGGCTGGATGGAGCGCTGCTGCGGCTGGATGGAACGCCGGACAAATCCCATCTGGGAGCCAACGCGATCCTGGGCGTTTCCATGGCAGCGGCCCGGGCGGCGGCCACCTCGCTGGGACAGCCCTTATATTCCTATCTGGGAGGGACCAACGCTAAGAAACTGCCGGTTCCCATGATGAATATCATGAACGGTGGGAAACACGCGGATAATACGATTGATATCCAGGAATTTATGATCATGCCCGTAGGAGCCTGCTGTTTCCAGGAGGGACTGCGCATGTGCGCGGAGATATACCATACTTTAAAATCCCTTCTGAAAGAAAAGGGATTAAGCACAGCGGTGGGCGATGAAGGCGGTTTCGCCCCGGATCTGGCGGATGCCAGGGAAGTCCTTCAGTATATCGCGGACGCCGTGACAAAAGCAGGCTTCCGCCCGGGAGAAGACATAGGTCTGGCTTTGGACGTGGCGGCGTCAGAGCTCTATGATAAGAATTTTAAGAAATACGTGTTTGAAGGGGAGAGTAAGGCCCGGGGAGGAACAGTGATCCGCTCCGCGGAAGAGATGATCGATTATTATGGAGAATTAGCGGAAGCATTTCCGATCGTATCCATTGAAGACCCTCTGGATGAGGAAGACTGGGAAGGCTGGGAGCTTGCGACCACCCGTCTGGGGCAGGACCTCCAGCTGGTAGGAGACGATCTGTTTGTGACCAATACCCAAAGACTGGAGAAGGGGATCCAGCGGGGCGTGGGCAATGCGATCCTGGTCAAAGTCAATCAGATCGGAACCCTCACAGAAGCCTTTGATGCCATCGAAACCGCCAAAAACGCCGGCTATCGGACGATCATCTCCCACCGCTCAGGAGAGACGGCGGATACCATGATCGCGGATATTGCCGTGGCCTTTAACGCCGGGCAGATTAAGACCGGAGCGCCCTGTCGTTCCGAGCGGGTGGAAAAGTATAATCAACTTCTCAGAATTGAGGAAAGGCTCGGAAATACGGGGGAGTACGGAAGTCCGTTTTAATCTGGGTCGGGGTATTTTTAAAAATACCCCGACCCAGATTAAAATGATCAAAAAATATTTGTGCTTAGCTGTCCTTGCAAACTGCTGGCCAGAGAGAGTATAATAAATAATCACAGGCGAAAAGGGACCGGAACGGGAGTTCCGTTCCAGGCCGGTCTCCAGGCAGAGTCAGGCAAGGCGCTCCGCCCCTGGGAGTTTATCGTTGTACGGGATAAGGAGACGCTGAAGAAAATGGTGGACTGCAGGGCTGGAAAGGCCAAGATGCTGGAAGGAGCGGACTGCGCGGTGGCAGTCCTGGGAGACGGGAGACAAGACAGACGTGTGGCCGGAAGACTGCTCCGTGGCGATGGCACGCATCTGATGGAAAACAGCCTGGGGCTTGGCAACTGCTGGCTGCAGGGGCGCTTAAGAAAAGCGGAGGGCGGAACACTGGCTGCCCTATGATCTGGCGGCCCTTCCCATGGAGAAAGTCCACGGCGAGACCTTTGACAAGGCAATGGAGTGGAAATAAAAGCAGGATGCACGGAAGGTGGATAACTTTCGCTATCCACCTTCTTCCATAATCTCATTTCATGTAGTTCTTTTAAATATCTAAATCATAAGCTGTTTTATATATATAAAAGGTACATCCATTCTGATTAGTGTGAGGGATTAAAGTTTTGTTACGTTGACTGCCTGGGGTCCCTTAGCTCCTTCAGTTACGTCGTACTCTACTTCCTGGCCTTCCTCAAGAGACTTGAAGCCTTCCATGTTCAGCCCCGTGTAGTGTACAAATACGTCGTTGCCGGCCTCATCGGAGATAAAGCCGTAGCCCTTTTGGTTGTTAAACCATTTTACTGTACCCTTCATCATGATACCTCCATAAAAATAAAATGTAAATAAATATAGAACCTGTAATATCTGCCTGGATATTGGTAGATAATACGCTGTCACCTTAGCATATATTTCTAAAA
>DXGF01000178.1 GCA_019114065.1 Candidatus Dorea gallistercoris | reverse complement strand
TGCCATCTGTATAACGCGCGGGAATCTCTATACAGAGGTTTTACGACCATCCGATCCATTGGAAATTCTACCTATGAGGCAAGAGGAAGCCTCGCGGCCAGAGAAATGATCGATCTTGGACTTTTCCCAGGAGCAAGGATGGTGGTTACGCCTCACTATATGGCGGATGTGGGAAGTCACGGGGACCATTCCCAGTATCTTCGGACCAATCCTGACCTTGCGGAAGCGTTTGCGAAAATGACGCCGACGATCGGAACCGGCGTAGACTTCTTCCGCCATGCGGTACGCAATGAGATCAAGATGGGCGCGGATTTCATTAAGATTATGATCAACGGCGGTTTCAGTACGCCGAATGACACGCCGGACGACCAGCAGCTGAGCGATGAGGAAATCAAGGTGATTATCGATACAGCTCATGCTCTCGGACGGACGGTAACCGCCCATATCTATAATTCAGAGCAGATGAAGAAGGTGGCTTTGATGGGGATCGACGGTATGGAGCATGGTTCCCTGATCACGGAAGACACCGCCAGAGTAATGGAAGAACGGGATATTTATCTGGTACCTACTTTCTGCCCTTATGACGATATCATTAACCTGAATGAAGAGTCTTTGAAGAAGAAAACGCCTCAGTTCCAGCAGAAGCTGCGCCAGTATTCGGAGAGATTGAAAGCTGGTCGGCAGACGATCATTAACAGTAAGCTCCGGTTAGGCTACGGCACAGATTTCGTAGCGGTACATAACGCTTATGAAAATGGTTATGAATACGAATCCTGGCTGAATTCTGGAATTGATCCGTTCCGCGCGCTGAAAGCCGCAACCAGCGTCAATGCCGGAATTCTTGGACTGGAAGATTTGATCGGGACCATAGAGCCGGGAAAAGCGGCGGACATCTCAGCCTGGAAGAGAGATCTTTTGACAGATCCCAAGGCCCTGCTGGACTGCGCGTTTGTTATGAAAGAAGGAACGGTTTATCCGACGGTGAAGGTAGAGTAGGAGTGTGTACGATGAGAGCGGCTGGTCCGGGAGCGGCCAGCCGATTTAAGAAAGGAATTTGCATATGGAGAATGGAGGAAAAAAATATAGCGAACAAGTTTCTGTACGCTGGTATGGCTATATTGTTTTAGTTCTTACGATATTATTTTTCTCAGGAGTCTTTTCTTCCGCTGAAGGACCTATCAAAGCGCTGGATTTTACAAATATTTCTGGTTCTTTTGGTTCCCTGGGAGAGATCGCGGAAGATGCGGGGACACTGGCGGCCGACTTCAGAGGAACTGGAGGAAGCGGCGCGAGAGATGCATGGCTTTTTGCCCTGACGCTTATCCCGGCAGTCATGCTGGCCCTTGGAGTTGTAAAGGTAGTGGAGCATCTGGATGGCCTGCGGGCAGCGCAAAAACTGCTGACGCCGCTTCTTATGCCGCTTTTGGGAATCCCGGGAATCTGCGGACTGACCCTGATCGCCAGCCTTCAATCCACAGATGCGGGAGCATCGATGACGGCAGAGCTGGCCCAGGACGGGATGATCGATGAAAAACAGAAGACCATTTTCGCCTGTTTCCAGTTTTCCGCGGGAGCAACATTGACCAACTACTTGTCTTCCTGCGCGGCGCTGTTCCCATTTTTGTCAGTGCCGATCATTATACCGCTGGTGGTCGTATTTGTATTTAAGATATTTGGGGCGAATCTGACCCGGATCTATCTGTACAAATTCTGTAAGGAGGAGATCTGATGGAAGAAAAAGCAAAAGTAATGGAGAAAAAGACGATCGTGGATGCCTTTGTGGAAGGCGCGAGAAACGGGTATAAGATTTCTATAAATTCAATGGTGCCGAATGTGCTGTTTGCCTTTGTGCTGATCCAGATTTTGAATCTGACGGGGCTCTCCGATATTCTTGGCAAGGTCTGTCAGCCGGTAATGGGACTGTTTGGACTTCCGGGGATCGCCGCTACAGTTTTGATCGCGGGCTTCCTGTCTGTCGGAGGAGGAGTTGGAGCGGCAGCCAGTCTCTATGCCTCAGGGGCGCTGGGAAATGACCATATTACGATCCTGATTCCGGGAATCCTGATGATGGGAGCTTCCCTGCAGTATATGGGGCGCTGTCTTGGAACCGCGACGGTAAAGAACAAGTATTACGCGTTCCTGATCGGAATTAATATTTTAAATTCGTTGCTGTCTATGATCGTGATGAGGATTCTTGTATCTATCTTCTGAAATTAAGGTTGAATATGAGACTGGGGCAGGGGCCGTAGGGCCCCTGCTTTTTTGAAAATCATTGATGAAATATAAGACCAATGCTATACTGAAATTAGATTGGGATTGAAAAATAAGAGGAAGTATGAGTATGAAAACAGAACAGATATTGCTGGCTTTGGAAATCGGCAGATGCGGCTCTGTTTCAAAAGCAGCCTCGAATCTGTTTATGGCCCAGCCCAATGCCAGCAGTTCCCTTGCGCTGCTGGAGCAGGAGATCGGATATCAGATATTTGAACGTACCTATAATGGAATGCGGGTGACGAAACAAGGGGAAGCATTCTTGAAGTATGCCCACGCTATTGAGCGGAACATGAAGAAGATCTATATGATCAGCGAAGAAGGTACCAGAGTCCGGCTTTCTGTCGCGACCTATGCCTATCCTTTTTCGGAAAGGGCATTTACCAAATTCTGCACAAACTATATTGATACGGCTCATTCCCTGAACTGTAAACTTCGCAGGATCGGAACGGTCAAGGAGGGCATCGAGCTTCTGGATCAGGATCTGGCGGACGTGTCTGTGATCACCTGCAGACAGGAATTATATGGACAGTTTGAAAGGGAATTCCAAAAAGAAGGCCTATATTCAGAGGTACTGGCCCATACAACTTTACATGTGGTGCTTCCGGAAAAGCATCCGCTCACGAAAAAAGAGACGGTAGATCTGGAAGATTATGTGGGTTATCCTTGTATCTCTAATGAAGGATTAGCGAAAAACTATGCCCCGCCGGAGGTGGAAAAACTTCTGAAAGAGGTAAAGCTGCATATTGTGATGGAACCGGGGGAAGCCAGATTTAAACTGCTGGAGAATACCAACAGTTTTGTGATCTGTACCCCTTATCAGAAGAAAGAATTAAGGCGCCATCACTTGGTAGGCCGGAATATCCCGAACGCCAATCGGAATCTGGTCCTGCTGATGAAGGAAGAAAATCAGCACGATCAGCAGATCCAAAGATATGTCAGCCTTTTGAAAGAGGAAATCGAAGTCT
>DXGF01000177.1 GCA_019114065.1 Candidatus Dorea gallistercoris | reverse complement strand
TGGGCACCTCCGCCACGGAAAAGCCCGGCACATCCATAGCCTTGATCTTCAAAAGATCTGTATCGGAGAGGATCGGATTGATCACCTTTAATACCTGACAGTTTTCCGGCCGCTCTTCCAGCAGATTTCCTTCCTTTCCGATATACACACTGGTGTTGGTGACGATCTCTTCCCGGACCGCGTCGATGGGCGGGTTGGTCACCTGGGCGAACCGCTGTTTGAAATAATAGAACAAGGGCTGGTGTTCCTTGGAAAGGGCGGCCAGGGGAGTGTCCACACCCATGGCCGTGATGCCCTCAGAGCCGTTCAGCGCCATCCCATAGATGGAATCGTGGTACTCTTCGTAAGCATAGCCAAAGGCTTTCCGCAGTCTGGCACAGGCTTCATCGGTATACTGCTCCACCTTCTGGTTGGGGATCTTCAAATCTTTCAGCTCGATCATGTGCTGATCCAGCCATTCTCCGTAGGGCTGTTTCTTGGCGTAGTATTCCTTCAGCTCCACGTCCCGCTCCAGCCGGTGGTTCACCGTGTCCGCCACCAGCAGTTTCCCCGGATGGATCCGGCCCTTTTCCCGGATGTCTTCCTCCCGGATCCCTTCCAGGGCGCCCGTCTCAGAAGCTAGATAGAGACAGTTGTCTTTGGTCAGATAATAGCGGGAGGGGCGCAGGCCGTTCCGGTCCAGTACCGCTCCCATGATCTCTCCGTCGCTGAACAGGATGGAGGCAGGGCCGTCCCAGGGCTCCATCATGGTGGCGTAATACTGGTGGAAATCCTTCTCCTCCTGGGAAATGGTATCGTTATTAGCCCAGGGCTCCGGGATCGTCACCATCACCGCCAGAGGCAGGTCCATGCCATTCATCATCAGGAATTCCAGGGCATTGTCCAGCATGGCAGAATCCGAGCCGCTGCGCTCCGCCACCGGAAGGATCTTGGAAAATTTCCCCTCAAAATACGGAGAGGACATATTTTCCTCCCTGGCCAGCATCTTATCCGCGTTTCCCTGGATGGTATTGATCTCGCCGTTGTGCACGATCAGACGGTTGGGGTGCGCCCGTTCCCAGCTTGGTTCCGTGTTGGTGCTGAACCGGGAGTGGACCATGGCGATGGCCGACATATAATCCCTGCTCTGCAGGTCTCTATAGAAGGTCCGAAGCTGCCCCACCAGGAACATACCCTTGTATACGATGGTCCTGCTGGACAGGGAGACCACATAGGTCCCTGTGCTGCTCTGTTCAAATTCCCGGCGGACCACATAGAGACGCCGATCGAAATCCAGCCCCTCTTTCGTGTCCTTTGGTTTGGCGATAAACGCCTGCTGGATATCCGGCATACAGGCTTTTGCCTTGCTGCCCAGCACCTCCGGCTGGGTCGGCACCTTCCGCCAGCCCAGGAAATCCAAGCCCTCACCCCGGACGATCGTCTCGAACATCTTGCGAGCCTCATTCTTCTTCAATTCATTCTGGGGCAGGAAAAACATACCGATCCCATATTCCCCCGCGCCGCCGATAGAAATACCTTCCTTCTGGCAGGCCTTCTGAAAGAAAGAATCCGAGATCTGCAGGAGAATGCCCACACCATCTCCCGTTTTTCCTTCCGCGTCCTTACCGGCACGGTGCTCCAGATTCTCCACGATCTCCAGCGCCTGGCTGACCACCTTGTGGCTCTTCTTCCCGTCAATATTGACTACCGCGCCGATCCCACAATTGTCATGTTCCAGCGCAGGACAATATAGTCCTTGATTCCCGGTCATATATTTCACCCTTTCCCTTCTGATCATAGAAATAAAAAAATGGCAAACAAGCAGAAGACCCTTGTATCGGTCTTACATGACTTCTTTGCCATTACTAATTTTTATACTCCTTTTTGGCGGATTTGTCAATCTGGGCCGTGGTATTTTTAAAAATACCACGGCCCAGATTGAAAATACCCTGTCCCCTTTTGACATTTTACAGGCAGGGATACTGGTTATCGAAGCAGGCCTTACAGATCTCCAGATCTCCTACCATCTTCTGCAGTCCTTCGATCTTCATATATCCCAGGGAGTCTGCCCCTACCAGCTTCCTGATCTCTTCTTCTGTGTGGTCGGAGGCGATCAACAGTTCGTTGGAGGGCACGTCTGTTCCATAGTAACAGGGATACAGAAACGGCGGCGCGCTGATTCGCACGTGGACTTCTTTCGCTCCTGCCTGTTTCAGCATCCGAATGAGGTTCGCCATGGTGGTCCCCCGCACGATGGAGTCGTCCACCAGCACGATCCGTTTCCCATTGACCACGGAGCTTAAGACGTTCAGCTTGAGTTTCACGCTGGATTCCCGCTCTCTCTGAGTAGGTTTGATAAAGGTCCTGCCAATGTAGCTGTTTTTATAAAACGCGATCTCAAAGGGAATGCCGGCTTTCTCTGCGTAGCCTCTGGCCGCCGTGATCCCGGATTCCGGCACGCCGGTCACCAGATCTGCTTCCACCGGATAGGTTTCTGCCAGGATCTTCCCGGCCCGGATCCGGGCGTCATATACTTTGATCCGATCCACCACGCTGTCCAGCCGGGCAAAATAGATATATTCGAAAATGCAGTGGGCGCATTTCCCGGGGTGCTCTGTCTGTAGTTCTTTATTGGAATGCAGTCCTTTCTTGGTGATGGTGATCACCTCGCCCGGCTCCACATCCCGGAGAAACTCTGCTCCCACCGAGGATAACGCGCAACTCTCAGAAGCCACTACATAGGCGTTGTCCCGCTTCCCGATGCATAAGGGTTTCAGCCCAAAGGGATCCCGGACCGCAATCAGTTTTCTGGGGCTTGTGACCACCAGAGCATAAGCGCCTTTCAGCTTCCTGGCCGTACGCACCACTGCTTCTTCCACATTCTTGCTGTGCACTCGTTCTCTTGCGATATAGTAGGCGATCATCTCCGAATCGGTGGTCGTGTGGAAGACCGCTCCCCCGTAGACCAGTTCTTTCTTCAATTCTTCGGCGTTTACCAGATTTCCGTTGTGGGCCAGGGCCAATGTCCCCTTGATGTAATTGAGGACCAGCGGCTGGGCATTCTCCTGCACGGATGCTCCTGTGGTGGAATACCGCACATGCCCGATCCCCAGATTCCCGTGGAGTTTACTCATGGTCTCTGCTTTAAACACTTCACTGACAAGGCCCAGGTCTTTGTGATACGCGATATTTCCCTGGGGGCCGTCCGTATCGGACACCGCGATCCCGCAGGATTCCTGTCCCCTGTGCTGCAGGGCGCACAGGCCGTAATAGATGGACGGCGCTACATCCTCCCCGGTCCTGTCATAGATCCCAAATACCCCGCACTCTTCTCTTACGCCCGTTTCTGTCCTCGTCTGATCATCCACGTTCATGGTCCTTCCCTTCTTCCGTCTGCATGATAACGATGTTGAGGGCAAAAGCCCCCACTTAAATTATGATGTCCACGGATTGTGACCTGCTGCGCACTCTCACAATCCTGGCATCATGTTATACTCCATTTTTATATATTTGTAAATATCTTTAGTTTGTGAATTTTTTTTCAAAATATAATTGACATTTTCAAATTTTGGTGTATACTACTTTCTATGAAGCAAAGGCGCTTTGGTTTTCCAAAGTGTCTTTTTTTGTTATGAGAATGAGAAAGGAGCTGCTTTTTATGAGTGAGACACCCAAAACAATACCAGAACTGTATGGAAGTCTTGTGTTCAATGACAAGGTCATGCGAGAACGACTTCCCAAGGATATTTACAAAGCCCTCCATAAGACCATACAAAATGGGACCCACCTGGAGCTGGATGTTGCTGACGTGGTGGCGGCCGCGATGAAGGAGTGGGCAGTAGAAAATGGCGCCACCCATTTCACCCACTGGTTTCAGCCCATGACCGGGTTTACCGCAGAGAAACACGACAGTTTCATTTCCCCTGACCAGGACGGCCAGGTAATCATGGAATTCTCCGGGAAAGAGCTGATCAAGGGCGAGCCGGACGCCTCCAGCTTCCCTTCCGGCGGACTTCGGGCCACCTTCGAGGCCAGAGGCTATACCGCGTGGGACCCGTCCTCTCCCGCTTTTATCAAAGACGGTTCTTTATATATCCCTACCGCCTTCTGTTCTTACAGCGGGGAAGCTCTGGATAAGAAGACCCCTCTCCTGCGTTCCATGGACGCCCTGAACGAGGCGGCGGTGAAGGTCCTGCACCTTCTGGGGCGGGAGGAGGTCTCCAGGGTGGACACTACCATCGGCTCTGAGCAGGAATATTTCCTGATTGATAAAGACCTGTATAAGAAACGGAAAGACCTTCTGTTCTGCGGAAGGACCCTGATCGGCGCTCCCGCCCCGAAGGGACAGGAGATGGAGGATCATTACTTTGGTGTGCTCAAGCCAAAGGTATCCGCCTACATGCACGACCTGGACGAAGAGCTCTGGAAGCTTGGAGTTCCCGCCAAGACAAAACATAACGAGGTGGCTCCCGCCCAGCATGAGCTGGCCCCGGTCTACAGCACCGCAAATGTGGCGGCGGATCACAATCAGCTTACCATGGAGATCATGAAGAAGGTGGCAGATAAACACAATTTCGCCTGTCTGCTCCACGAGAAACCTTTTGAGGGCATCAACGGCAGCGGAAAACATAACAACTGGTCCCTGATCACAGACGCCGGCGAGAATCTCCTGAATCCCGGCAAGACGCCTGCCCAGAATCAGCAGTTCCTGGTCTTCCTGCTGGCCGTGATCAAAGCGGTGGATGAATACGCGGATCTCCTGCGGATCTCTGTGGCCAGCGCCGGAAATGATCACCGGCTTGGCGCCAATGAAGCGCCTCCGGCTATCGTCTCCATTTTCCTGGGAGATGAGCTGACCGCGGTCCTTCATTCCATCGAAGAAGGGACAGGTTTTGAAAAACAGAAACAGACCTTGATGGAGATCGGCGCCCATGTACTGCCTCATTTTGCCAAGGATACCACCGACCGGAACCGGACTTCACCCTTTGCTTTCACCGGAAATAAATTCGAGTTCCGTATGCCGGGCAGTTCCCTGTCCGTGGCCGAGCCGAATATCGTGCTGAACACAGCGGTGGCCGAAGCTCTGAGCCAGATCTATGAGAAGCTGAAAGATGTGCCAAAAGAAGGGTTGGAGGAAGCTATCCAGTCACTTTTGAAGGAACTGATCAAGGAGCATAAACGGATCCTGTTCAACGGCAACGGCTACACCCAGGAATGGGTAGATGAAGCCAAAAAACGAGGCCTGTATAACCTGGTATCTCTTCCAGATGCCATGCCTCATTTCATCGACGAGAAAAATATTGAGTTGTACACGAAACATCATATTTTCAGCAAGGAAGAGATTTTTTCCAGATATGAGATCCTGCTGGAAAACTATGTGAAGACCATCCACATCGAGTCTCTGGCTCTCCAGGATATGGTAAAAAAAGACTTCACGCCAGCTCTGTTTACATATGCCAGCGACATCAGCCAGGAAGTCCTGCGCAAGAAAGAACTTCTTCCTTCCTTGCCAGCCACGTACGAGGAAACCATTGTCACCACATTGACCGGCGCCTCTGAAGAAATCCTGACCACGCTGAAGCGATTGGAAAAGAGCACGGATAAAGCAGAAGAGACCGAGGACGCCCTGACGACCGCCAAATACTACCACGACAGAGTATTGGAGGACATGAATGCCCTGCGGACCGCGGTGGACCAAGCAGAAGCCCTGATCCCGGGAAGCTACCTGCCCTATCCGACTTACGATGAATTATTGTTTTCCCTGCGATAATCCAATTTGGGACGTAGTAAACTTCAATTTTACTACGTCCCAAATTGACAAATTGAAAATCCCTCCTACTCCGCCAGAAATTCCCGGACATTCTCTCTTGTCACTTTCTCATAAGGAAGGTAGATATATCTCTCATTCTCAAATTCGATATCTTCCATCCCCTCGCCTGTCACCGCGGCCACCGCCAGATGCGCCATCGCCTCCGCCTGGCCTTCCTTGTCGTTGTAGACGGTCCCGTCCAGTTTCAGATCCACCACCGCCTTCAAGCCTACGTCTGTGCCGTCGATGCCAAAGAAAGCCGGCATACTGGACTCTGTGCGGTTTAATTTCTCGTAGGCCTCGATGGCGCCGATGGCCATGTCGTCATTATTGGCCAGAACAAGTTCGATCTGGTTCTGATGCTGACCGATCATCTGCAACATCCGGTTCTGGGCCTGGGCCCGGTTCCAGTTGGCAATCCCGTAGCTCAGTTTCTCCAGACTGACACCTCTTCCCCGCAGGGTATCCACCGCATTCTCTGTCCGGATGATCGCATCCTGATGTCCCGGCTCTCCTTCCAGGACCACATACTGGATCTGCCCGTCCTTGTCGCGGTCCACCGAGGGGTCCGCCTGTATCAGATCGGCCGCCAGCTCTCCCTGCATGATGCCGGATTCCTGCGCATCCGCGCCCACATAATAAAGGCGGTCCCACTGCCGCAGATCCTCCGCCACAGGCTCCCTGTTAAAAAATATGATCGGCACATCATTCTCTCTGGCAAGATCGATGATCTCCGACGGATCCGCCCGGTCCACCAGATTGACACAGAGTACATTACAGCCTGCGTCCAGCATCTCCTTCACCTGGTCATTCTGCTTCCGCTGCTGCCCGGCCGCGTCCCGGACCGTCACCACGGTCCTGAGTTCACCAGCCTCAAGCTGGTTCAGTTCCTCCTCAAAACAGTCCATCAGTTCACTGATAAACGTATCACTTTGATTATAGCAGGCCACTCCCACATATACCTTGTCCGCCGCCTCCATCTGCCGCCGGCCGCAGGCGAATATCCCTAAGACACTAAAGCAGCATAAGACTCCTGCTGCCAGGATCCTCTTTCTTCTCATACACCCATTCCTCTGTCACTTATTCCTTTATCGCTTTTCCAGCTCCCTACTGGCTCATTGTATATATGATCTCCTGATTCTCCTCTGTAAAGAGGTTCTCTCTTCGGATGACCGTATGCGTAACGGTACTTCCCTGGGTTTCTTGGATAAAGTTCCGCAGATTCTCCGCGATCTGCGTCAGGCTTTGATATCCCACACTGAACTCATCCGGCACCACAAGACACTCTGCCCTGCCCGTGTCCACATAATAGACCGCTTCCGGCGAATTGCCGATGCCATACACCAGAGCTCCGTGAAGGTCGTTGGCTGCCGCGGCCTCCCCTGCGGCCATCAGACTTCGGTCATCGAGAGCCACGATCAGATCCACCATCGGCTGGGCTTCCAGGCTTTTCTTCCCCTGCCCCAGCTCGCCTGATACCTCCCATCGGACATTCCCCCCGGCTCCCTCCAGGCCGTCCAGGAATCCCTCCTTCCGACGTCTGGACGCCTCCAGTCCTTCCGTCTCCATCGCGATGCCTATAGTCTTACCGTCCAGTTTCCCGTTGTATTCTTCCAGCAGTTCCACGGCCAGTGTCCGACCCATCTCATAGTTGTCCGGCTGTATCACCGGAATCTCCGTGATTCCTCCGTCACTTAAGGGATCCGACTCTACAAGCAGCACCGGGATCCGCTGGGCGATCTTCTCCAACATCTCCTTCGTATCCTCCCCCGCAGCCGGCTGTATGATCACTGCGTCCGCCCCGTTCTCGATCTCCTGCTCGATCACGCTTAGCTCCTCTTCTGCAGTCATCGCTCCCTCCGTTCCCACAACAAACATCTCGATGCCCTGATCCTCCGCCGCCATCTTAAGGCCGTATTTGAACGCGGCCCACTGACTGCCGTCAGAGTTCTGCACGATCACTGACACACGCTCCCTGCCATTGGCATTATTTCCCAGAAACATGGAGATCGCCAGCACGATCACCGCCAGCGCCAGGACCGCCTCCAACAGGACAAACATCTTTTTACTGTGTTTCATCTTCCCGATCTTGTGTGTTACTCTCATCCATTTCCTCTCCAAAAGTCGTCCTCCCCTGCTCAAGAATGATCCGGTTCTCCTCTGTATACGGTATGGCCGGGATGTGGATCCGGACTGTCGTCCCCTCGTCCGGCTCGCTCTCGATGACCAGCCCGTACTCTTTTCCGAACAGGATCTGGATTCGGTTATTTACATTGACAAGGCCCACTCCGGACCCGTGCTTATGCACCCGCTGACTGTCTGTGAGCAGAAGCGCCGCTTCCTCCTTCGCCATTCCGATTCCATTATCCGACACCGCTAGAATAATCTGATCTCCTTCCTCTCTTCCCGTAATCCTGATCTCCCCCGCATCGTCCATCCCGCTCACCCCATAGTTGATCGCGTTCTCCAGAATCGGCTGCAAGATCAGCTTGACCGTACAACAGGAATACACCGCCGGATCCACGTCGAAGGTGGCAGAGAAAGAATTTTTATACCGGATCTTCTGGATATTCATGTAGCTCTCCGCATGTTGGAGCTCATCCCTTACCGGAATCACCGTCCGCCCCTTGGATAAGCTGATGCGGAACAGCTTCGCCAGCTGTGAGATCATGAACACAGCCTCGTCATTTCGCTCTCCCTCCACCATCCAAGTAATAGATTCCAGCGCATTATACAAAAAATGTGGATTGATCTGGCTCTGGAGGGCATCCAGCTCACTTTTCCGTCGTTCGTTCTGCTCCCGGACGATTTCTTTCATCAGAGTGTCGATCTGCTCGTAGGACTTCTGGATCGAGTATCCCAGATGCCGGATTTCCAGGGATCCTCCGATATAGATGCTCGGCTTCTCTCCCGCTTCATACTCCACCACCGAATCATTCAGCTTTAAGATCGGCCTGGAGATCCACAGGGAGATGACCCGATTGATCACCATGAGCATCATCACCATCAGGAGGATGAGTATCACAATGAAGTATCTGAGATTGGCCATTCCATGGGTAAATGTAGAGTAAGGGATCACTCCCACCAGTTTCCAGCCGGTATAGCTGACGGTACTGACGATGACCTTCCGATACTCCCCGTCAAAGTCTTCATCATAAACGCCGTCATCCCGCCGGGCGGCGGCCTGGTTATTCTCGCTGGCGATCCCGTCGCTGATTTGGATCTGCTTGGGATGATAAATAATCTTCCCGCTGCTGTCACACAGATAGTAATACTGCCCGGTGCTCGTTGTGTTGATCTGCTCCATCATCCGGGATATCCCGGCGTAATCCATATCCACCAGCAGGACCCCCAGCTGTGATTCGCCCTGGTTCGTCAGTTCCACCACACGGCTTAAGGAGATCACCCAATAATACCGCTGGGTCCCATCGTCAAACAGGTTCTGGATATGAGGCGTGGAGAAATGCATATTCTCCATCTCATCCATAGCCTGGATGAACCAATCCTGTTTCGTCACATTGGGGTCCTCCTTCTGGGACACCACCGGTTCCGCCGCCAGAAGACTTCCATAATTATTGTAGATCGCGATGCTCCGCAGATTATCCCGGTTGGCCTCGTACAAAAGGTTCATCCCGCCCTGGATCTCTTCGGACCGGTCAGAAAAATCACTTTCCTTCACCACGTTATAGTAGACCACATCCGATATCTGACGCATACGGACCAGGTAGTCCTCCAGATTCTCCCCGGTCTGCTCCATCATCTTCCGGGACGTCTGCACCACCTCCTGCCGGGTAGACATAGAGAACCACATATACATGACGATCCCGAGGATCATCATGATCGAGATTGAGATCACGGAAAAGGCGGTCATCAGCGTTGACTGTATTCCTTTGGGTTTTAACTTTTCTAAGAGGGTCTGATACTTATCTTTCACTTCCTGTATGCTCCGTCCTATATTTTGAAGGGGATACACCGTACTGTCTCTTGAATACATAGCTGAAGTAATTAGGGTCCGTATATCCCACACTTCTGGCGATGGCATAGCTCTTCTCGCTGGTCTCCAGCAGAAGGCGCAACGCCTGTTCCATCCGGTACTCTGTCAGATACCCGATGAAAGACTTCCCCGTCTCTTTCTTGAAGATCGTGGAAAAATAGGAATTGGACACGCCCAGTTCCCTGCAGACCTTATCCAGGGAAAGGTCCGTCTCCGAATAATGGGTCTGGACGTAGTCCTTGGCCTTTGATACAAAGGACTGGGTGGACATGCTCCTTGCGCTGAGCATCAGTTCCCTCAGAGAGAGACTGATCCCCGTCAGTCTTTCCCGCAGTGCCTCCGGGTCCAGATCCAGGAACATCCGGTAGAGGTCATCTATTCCTTTGGAAAATGCTTCCATAGAGATGTCATGGTTCGCGGAAAACCGGTACAGCCCGCTCACCAGCTCCATCATGGCCACCTGATGTCCCTGCAGGGATTGGGAGGACGTCAGATTCCTGGCCAGATATCTGGCCGCCGCTTCCCGGATCTCCTCCTCCGATCCCAGACAGATCTTCTTGAACAGGTCTGCCAGCCTGGCATCGTCTGTGGCGCTGACCCCCGACATTTCCTGGGGATCGATCTCCCGGATATTGACTGCTCTGGAAGCGCCGTAGATCACCCGGTAGGAAACCGCCTCCCTGGCTCCCGTATAAGACTTAGCCAGCTCCAGGATATCCCGGCACACCGTCCCGATCCCCACAGTCACCACAGCTCCGATCATGCGCCGAGCGTATCTGCAGAACCGGTCGCATTCATCGGTCAGTTCCGCCACCTGCCACTCTTCCTCAAACTGCGCGATCATGACCGTATTCCCAAGATAGGAGAAGGAGACCGTCTGCCATTTCCCGTCCAGCCGCTCCGCAGCCTGCCTCTGGACGGAGGTCGCCAGGAGGAGCGGATTCATGCCCTCCGGCACCTGCCTGGAAGACGTGTGGATCACCAGCGCGCAGTACAGCGGTCCGGAGAATGTGATCTGATAGTCCCGAATGTATTTGGAAAGCTCCTCTTCCCGGATCCTGCCCTCGATCAGGGTGGAATAGAAGTTTGCCCGCAGCACCGGAAGGGACTCCAGATAATATCTCTGCAGCACCTCTACGCTTCTTTTCTCATGGATCTCCTGATCCAGCTTGTTCTTCACCTGGGCAAAGACCTCTTTTAGCTCCGCCGCGTTGACAGGTTTCAGGATATATTCCTCCACCTCCAGATGGACCGCTTCCTTGGCGTACTCGAACTCATCAAAACCAGTAAAGATCAAGATCTTGGTGGCCGGAACCTCCCGCTTGATCTGCTGGGACAGCTCCATCCCATCCATATAAGGCATTTTGATGTCCGTCATCACGATATCCGGCTGGAACTCCTCCACCAGCTCCAGCGCCTTGACTCCATTGTTTGCGTAACCGATCACAGAAAGCCCAAGTTCTTCCCAGTCTATCTTCTTCATGATGACCTGTATGACTTCTTCTTCATCATCTACCAAAAGCACTGTATATCTGTTTTTTTCCAATTCCATTCCCGCCCTGCCTCTTCTCTCATTTTATTTCTTTTTCATTATACCAAATGCACAAATCTGTGTCAGCATTTTTCTCTATCCACAGCAAATATAGACAAAGAACAAGACCCATATCCGCAAGCGCGGACGCGGGTCTTGTTCTTTTAAAACCGCGATCAAAGCTCCCCAGCTTATCCCTCATTTCTTCTGAACATATTTCAGGCAGTCCAGAGTTACCGCCACAAGAATGATGATACCCGAGAACACAAACTGCAGATTCGTGTCGATACCCAGGATCGTAAGTGAGTACGTAAGGGCCGTGAAGATCAGTACACCAACTACCACTCCTGATATCTTACCGATACCTCCGGTAAAGGACACGCCGCCCACAACACAGGCCGCAATGGCGTCGGTCTCCCATCCCTGTCCATAGGCGGCGGAGCCGGAGCCCACCATCCTGGCGCATTCCAGCCAGGACCCAAACCCATAGAGGATCCCCGCCAGCACAAACGCGCCCACCGTCACGGCGAATACAGAGATTCCCGATACTGCGGCCGCCTCCGCGTTTCCTCCCACCGCGTACAGGTTCTTGCCAAACGTGGTCTTATTCCAGATGAACCAGACGATCAGGATGGCCGCCAGCGCCCACAGGATGATGGTCGGGAACCCATTTACCTTGGGAATGATGATCGCCGGGATGGACGGCTCGATGGCCCCAAAGGACACGCCCTTGGTGGCGTAAGTCACCAGCCCGAAGATCATCAGCATGTTTGCCATAGTAGAGATAAAGGGATGCATCTTAAACTTGGCGGTAAAGAATCCCGCAATGGTGGTGAAAAATGTACAGAGCAGGATACACATCACCAGCGCCAGGATCATGCGTCCTACGATCGGCATGGTCGTAAAATCAAAGATATGCCCGAATACACCGCCTGTATTGATACCCTGATGCATGATGATCGTAGCCGTGGTCATGCCCATTCCCACCATACGCCCGACGGAAAGGTCGGTCCCCGCCAGCAGGATCAGGCCTGCCACTCCCAGGGCCAGGAACATCCTGGGCGAAGCCTGCTGCAGAATGTTCAGCACATTGTTGTAAGTAAGGAGCGGCGACCCTTTGAGCATCGGCGTGATGATACACAGCGCCACAAAGATCAGAATGATCGCGATATACAATCCATTCTGCAAAAGAAACGCCCGCCGGTTGAAGGTATATCTGTAATTCTCCCATTTCTGCGCGGCCACTTCCGGGAAAGTAAATTTGGACATCCGCAGCAGGTCGATGAGGTGGTATTTATAAGTATACGCCGCATGTCTGCGGTCCTTGATCTGCTGCAGGTTCTGCTGCAGCTCTACCTTCGCATCAAACTGACGGTTCTTATATACATAATTCTCATCCTTGATTTCCTGATGGTCAGAAAGCTTTGAGACCGTCTCTTTATGTTCTTTTTCCAGCTCTGAGAGCCGCTTCTGATACGCGGCTTTCGCTTCCGCCTTTTCCGCCTCACAGCTTGCCTTCACAGGCTCATAGTAGTCTTTCTCAAAATGCTCCTTCAGATATGCCTCCGCTTTGGCGATCAGTTTGGATATCTCGTCTTTATTCTTTGCTTCTACCGCTTTCGCCGCCTCCAGTTCCTTCTGCAGCCTGGCGATGGCGCTTTCTCTCTCACTCTTGGTACGGCTTTTGTCTCTTTTGATCCCGTCGATCGTATTCTGAATGGCTACGACCTGATCCGTACCGTTTTCTCTCAGGCTGTTGATCTTCGCCTGGATCTCTCCCACATGTTCTTCGATCGGCCGGCGCAGTTCGAGCTCCTGCTGGGCCGTCAGAACTTTACTGTTTCCATTTGCCATATCTATCCATCTCCCTCATTATAGGTATTTCGCGCTGAGTCTCAAAAGTTCCTCCTGATCCGTCTCTTTCGTATTGACGATCCCGGACAGATGTCCGTTGGACATTACGCCGATACGGTTGGTGATCCCGAGGATCTCCGGCATCTCTGAGGAGACCACGATGATCGTCTTCCCCTGCTTTGCCATGTTGATGATCAGTTCGTAGATTTCATATTTCGCTCCCACGTCGATCCCCCTGGTAGGCTCATCCATCATGAATACCTGGGGCGCGCGTTCCAGCCACTTGCCGAAGATCACCTTCTGCTGATTGCCGCCGGAAAGACTTGTGATCATATCTTTCGGCCCCATACACTTGGTGTGCATGACCTTGATCTCGTTCATCGTCGCCTTGGTCATCTTAGCGTCAGACAGAGCCGGCCCCGTCTTGTAGCTTGCCAGGTTCGCGATCGTGGTGTTGAAGGTCAGGTCCCCTTTCAGGAACAGCCCGTTTGCCTTCCTCTCCTCTGTGATCATGGCGAATCCATGATCCATCGCTTCCTTCGCGTTGTTGAAATTCATCAGGCGGCCATTGAAATACACTCGTCCTGCCGCCCGGGTGCGCACGCCGAAGATCGTCTCTAGAAGTTCCGTACGCCCTGCTCCCACCAGACCATACAGCCCGAAGATCTCTCCTTCCTTCACATCAAAAGAAATGTCCTGCAGATACGGCTCAAACTTTGTAGACAAATGCTGAATGGACAGGACCACCTCTTTGGGTGTGTTATCCACCGTCGGGAAGCGGTTCTCTAAAGAACGTCCCACCATTGCCGCGATCAGCTCGTTCATATCCGTATCTTCCGCAGCTTTGGTCATAACAAGTTTCCCGTCACGGAGTACGGATATCTCATCACAGATCTCAAAGATCTCATCCATCTTATGAGAGATATAGATCAGAGCGATCCCCTGTTCCTTGAGCATCCGCATCATCTCAAAAAGCTTCTCTACTTCCTGTACCGTCAGAGAGGAAGTAGGCTCGTCAAGGACGATCACTCTGGCATTATAGGAGATCGCTTTGGCGATCTCACACATCTGTCTCTGTGACACAGACATATTGCGCATAGGCTGGGTAAGATTGACTGTCATCCCCAGTCTTCTGAACAACTCGGAGGCTTCCTTCTTCATCCTGCCTTCATCCACGACCCCCACAGAATTCACCGGATAGCGGCCCAGAAACAAGTTGTCCATTACATTCCTCTCAAGACACTGGTTCAATTCCTGATGGACCATCGCGATCCCGTTTTCAAGCGCGTCCTTCGGCCCGGAGAAGCTGACTTCCTTCCCATCCAGAAAGATTTTCCCCTCATCCTTCTGATAAGTGCCGAACAGACACTTCATCATCGTTGACTTACCGGCGCCGTTCTCCCCCATCAGCCCCATGACCGTTCCCGGCTTCACGTCCAGGTCTATATGGTCCAATACCCGGTTGCGGCCAAAAGACTTGCATATACCGCGGAGCGATAAGACGATGCTATCTTTCTTATCTGCCATTTTTTTACTCCTGTT
>DXGF01000176.1 GCA_019114065.1 Candidatus Dorea gallistercoris | reverse complement strand
GGATTTGAACCTGCGACCTCCTGGTCCCAAACCAGGCGCTCTAGCCAAGCTGAGCCACACCCCGTTCATATTTTGTTCCTGCCACTGTATGTCATTTCCTGTGACACAAGACATATTATATAGTATGGCTTACGGCTTGTCAACAACTTTTTTCAACTTTTCCCACCGCCCCGGCAGACAGTATCAAACGTATTTCAGCGTAAATTCCGCCTTCCCGTTATCATCTGTTTCCATCAGCATATAGGAGCCTTTTCTTCCTGACTGCCTTGGGTAGGCTATGCTTCCAGGATTGACAATGATCAGATCTTCTTCCTCCGTATAGGAAGGCTTATGGGTGTGGCCGTACATCACGATATCGGCTCCCCGCCCTCTGGCTTCCCGGATCAGTTCTTCCTCTCCCACCGCGACAAAATAATTATGCCCATGAGTGATGAACAAGTGGAGCCCGTCTATGAAAAATTCCTCTTCCCTCGGAAGCTCCGAGAAAAAGTCGTTATTTCCTCCCAGGATATGTACAGGACAGCCTGCCAGGGCTTTGATATCGCCCTCTCCCCCCTCTACATCTCCAAGATGGATCAGCATATCGATCGGGGCAGAATCCTCGATGGCCTTTCTCAGATTTCCATGTGATTTGTGGGTGTCACTTACGATCAATACTTTCATCTACTTCTCATTTCCTCTTTCACGATTCCATCTTTCAACCAGACGTTCCCGCATTTTCCGAAGCCCCTCTCCTCTGTGGCTCAGCTCGTTTTTTTTCTCTGGGGTAAGCTGCGCGCTGGTGCAGCCATATTCCGGGAGGTAAAAGATCGGATCATAGCCGAAACCATTTTTCCCAGCAATCTCATGACCGATCCGGCCTTCCATAACGCCCCTCACCACCTGAGAGTCTCCCCCCGGGAATACCGCCGCGATAGCGCACACAAACCGGGCTGTGCGCTGCTCCTGCGGCACCCCCTCCATCCTCTGGAGCAGGGCGTCATTCTTGATGTCATAGGAGGTATCTTCCCCCATATATCGAGCTGAATAGATCCCTGGCTCTTTATTCAAGTAGTCGATCTCCAGTCCTGAATCATCCGCCAGGACCACCGCTTCCTGATACTCTGGTCTCTTTTCTGCCTCCTTGGCGATCGCTCTGGCCTTGATCAGCGCGTTCTCCTCAAAGCTGGTCCCGTCTTCCACCACTTCCACCAGGATCCCGGCCTCCTTCTGAGACAGGATCCTGGCTCCCAGTCCATCCAGGATCATTCGGATCTCTATCATTTTATGTTCGTTTCCTGTGGCAAATATGATCGTTTTCATCTTGGCTGTTCCTTTCCTCTTCTAATACCCGTCTGTCCGCCGGGGCGGTTTTGGCCCCAGGAACTGATAGAAATAGGTCTTGAGCATTCCGTTATAGATCTTCCGGTTCTTATCTGCCCGACGGCCGAAGTATCGTTCCGCGTCTTCATAGGAAGTGATCATGTAAGCGGACCAGGAATCCAGCCTCTGAAAGCTTTTCCCGAAGGCCCGATAAAGATCGGGAAGCGCTTCCTTCTCCTCCATGCGCTCGCCGTAAGGCGGATTCGTAATGATGAACCCATACTTCTTGGGATGGCTCAGTTCTCTCACATCCCGCTCCTGAAAATGGATCATCTCTTCCACTCCCGCCTCCCTGGCGTTCCGTCTGGCGATCCGGATCACGGATCCATCCGTGTCATATCCCTGGATATCCGTCTCTCCCGGTATACGGATCCGGGAAGCCGCTTCATCAGCCCCGTCATACCAGGCTTTCTTCGGCACGAAATTCGTCCATTCCTCCGCTGTAAAGGACCGATTCATGCCCGGCGCGATATCCGCCGCCATCATCGCCGCTTCGATCAGAAATGTGCCGCTCCCACAGAAAGGATCCACCAGGATCCGGTCCTTTTTCCACGGAGTCAGCATGATCAAAGCCGCCGCCAGGGTTTCTGTGATCGGAGCTTTCCCTGCCACCTCCCGGTATCCCCGCTTGTGGAGAGAGACTCCCGATGTGTCCAGTCCCACCGTCACCTGATCCTTCTTTAAGAACACTCTGACCGGATAAGCGGCTCCATCTTCCTGGAACCATTCAATATGATAATGTTCTCCCAGCCTTTTTACCATCGCTTTCTTCATGACAGACTGGATATCTGACGGGCTGAAAAGTCTGCTCTTGACGGACGCCGCCTTGGAAACCCAAAATCTTCCGTCCTTGGGAATGTACGCCTCCCAGGGAAGCTTTCTGGTCTCTTCAAACAATTCTTCAAAACTCTCCGCCTGAAAGCTGCCAACCTTTATCAAAACTCGTTCGGCCGTCCTGAGAAACAGATTCGCCCGGCAGACCGCCGCGGCGTCTCCCGCAAACGTCACTCTTCCATCTTCCACCTCAGCAATCTCATACCCCAGGTCCGCGATCTCCCGCTTCAGGACAGCCTCCAGTCCAAAATGACACGGCGCGATCAACTCCATCTTCTCATTCATCGGTCGAACTTCTCCATTTCCTGTACAATCAGGGATCGATCCCTTTCTCTATCTTATCCCTGTCTCCCCGCCTTTGTCAATCGGATTTTGCGTCAGTCAAAAAGCAGGGGCGCGAAGGACGCGCCCCTGCTTTTTGACTCTGCATGTTCTAATATTTGCTGTTTTCGCTGTCTGTTCCTGCGGCATTCTTGTTGGATGCGTTCTGTCCGGATGCATTCTTATTCATTGAATTCTGAGTTCCGGCATTCTGTTTTGCCCCATTCTTATTCTTAGAATTCTGGTCAAACGCATTTGAATTGCTGTTGGATGAATGATAGTTCTTAGCCATTTGAATTCCTCCTAATCTTTTTGATTACGAGGTTATTGTGCCCCCGGAGAAAATTTTTATGTATCTTTTTCACAAAAATAGATCCTGAAATATATTAAGAATTTTTTAAATTTTAGCTTGCTTTTTGTATTTCCCTATATTATACTTATATTCGTAGGAAGGATACTTTCTACAACCCCTTATTAATTATTTATACTCCCCTCAAAAGACCGATGGCTCCCCCATCGGTCTTTTACCTTTTCTTTCTACTTTCGCCGATCAATCAGACGGAAGAGCAACGAGATCAGGACCAGAGGGATCAGGATCGGCAGCAACAGGCTGAAAATTCCTCCGATCACCGCGATGACCAGAAGGAAAACTCCCACGATCCCCAGGATGAAAAGAAGCTTCTTCCACCAGGTGTCAATCCCAAATACATGGATATTTGGACGCGCTCCCGGATCTTCGTAAGCACTGCGCCGTTCCGGTTCACGACTGAAGGTTTCTCCTGTTCCTCCCCGTATTTCCGCGGAATCGATGATTGTCCGGGCGATCGCCCACGGATCGCCAAGCTCCTCCACCACCTCTTCTTCCAACCTTCCTTTTCTTACCTCATCCTCAATATACTGCTTATAGAAAGCGATCTGTTCCTGCACAGCGGCGTCGCTCAGATTGCTGTCAAGAGCCGTTTTTAATTTCTCCAAGAATCCCTTTTTGGTCATCTGGTCCCTCCTGTTATCATACTTCGAAAAGAAGATCTCCGTAGGACGGCATAGGCCACGCCTCCTTATCCACGATCATCTCCAGCCTGTCAACCGGCGCTCTCAATGCTTCCATGACCGGCGTCACTTCATAATAGTAATATCTTGCCCGCTCTTCTCCCTCTACCTTCTCCAGAGCCTTCTCCGTTACTTTTTTCAATGATCCCAACGCCTTTCTGGTCTCTCCAAGAAGTTCTGTCACTTCCCGCAGGATCTCTGTCTGGACCTGGGCGTCCGCCCCGGCTTCTCTGACCGCGTTTACTGTGTCGGCCAGAGATCTGGTATATTTGAGAAAGGCAGGTATAAACTGCTTGCTTGCCATATCGATCATAGTCCTTGCTTCAATGTTGATCGCCTTGGAATAATTCTCATAGCGAATCTCCGCCCTGGATTCCAGTTCTGCTTTTGTCAGCACTCCAAACCGCTCAAACATCTTTATCGATTTCTCAGAGGTAAGCGAAGGGATTGCCTCTACCATGGAACGGATATTGGGCAGACCTCTTCTCTGCGCTTCCTTGACCCACTCGTCTGAGTAGCCGTTTCCATTGAAAATGATCCTCTGATGCTCTGTGGCGTATTTCTTGATCAGGTCATGCACCGCCATCTCAAAATCTTCCGCCTCATCCAGTACATCACAGGCCTCCGCAAACGCTTCTGCCACGATCGTGTTCAGGACCACATTGGGGCTTGCTACCGAATCTCTGGAGCCTACCATCCGAAATTCAAATTTATTCCCAGTAAAAGCAAACGGAGACGTCCTGTTCCGGTCGGTGGCATCTTTTGCCAGATGAGGGAGCGTCCGAACTCCTGTTTCCAGTTTCCCACCTTTCAGGCTATGTGTCGCCTCTCCTGTGCTTACCAGCTGTTCGATCACATCCTCCAGCTGGTCTCCCAGGAATACAGAAATGATAGCCGGCGGCGCCTCATTCGCTCCAAGCCTGTGATCATTGCCCGGATCTGAAGCAGATTCCCGCAGAAGGTCCGCATGTTCATCTACCGCCTTTAAGATACAGGTCAGCACCAGCAGGAACTGGATATTTTCGTGAGGAGTCTTGCCAGGATCCAGGAGATTCTTCCCGTCATCCGTTGACAGGGACCAGTTGTTGTGTTTGCCGGAACCATTGACTCCGGCGAAAGGCTTCTCATGGAACAGACATTTCATCCCGTGCTGTCCGGCCACCCGCTTCATGGTCTGCATCACAAGATGGTTGTGATCCACCGCCACATTGGCCTTGGCGTAGATCGGCGCCAGCTCATGCTGGGCCGGAGCCACCTCGTTATGCTGAGTCTTGGCCGTCACTCCCACTTTCCATAATTCAATATTGACATCCCGCATAAAAGCGGCGATCCTCTGTCGGATCGTCCCAAAATAGTGATCGTCCAGCTCCTGCCCCTTTGGAGGCATCGCCCCAAATAGAGTCCTTCCTGTATAGATCAGATCTTTTCTCTGCATGAATTTCTTGGCGTCCACCAGAAAATACTCCTGCTCCGGCCCCACCATGGGTGTCACTTTCTTGGATGTATTGTTGCCAAAATGCCTGATCAGGCGCAGGGACTGCTCTCCGATCGCTTCCATGGAACGCAGAAGCGGCGTCTTCTGATCCAGCGCTTCTCCCGTATAGGAGCAGAAGGCGGTCGGGATACAAAGGGTCGCTCCTGCCGCATCATGTCTCACAAATGCCGGGGACGTACAGTCCCACGCCGTATATCCTCTGGCCTCAAAGGTTGCTCTTAGACCGCCGGAAGGAAATGAAGAGGCATCCGGCTCACCCTTGATCAGTTCCTTTCCCGAGAAACTCATCAGAACCTTACCGCTCTCCAGCGGAGCTGAGATAAAGGAATCATGCTTTTCCGCGGTCACTCCCGTTAAGGGCTGAAACCAGTGGGTATAGTGGGTGGCTCCCTTTTCAATGGCCCACTCCTTCATCTCATGAGCGATTACATCCGCCGTCGCCAGATCCAATTCCTTGCCTTCCTCGATCGTCTGCTTCAGGTCTCTGTAGACCTTCTTGGGAAGCCGTTCCTGCATGACCGCGTCATTAAATACGTCCTCTCCGAAAATATCAGCTACATTAAATGCTTCTCCCATGCTTCGCCTATCCTTTCTTTCTCTCTTCTTAAGTTCAAACAAGGAAGGCGTTCCAACGAACCGCCGGAACGCCTCTATTCTCCTTTTTCTTACGCTTTTCCGACGGAGCCGAACAGTTCCATCTTCTCTTTTACCGTCGCAATGATCGCATCGCAGCCTGGCTTGAGAAGTTTTCTCGGATCAAATCCTTTGCCCTCCAGGTCTTTGCCCGCTTCTATATATTTCCGTGTCGCATCCGCAAACGCAAGCTGACATTCTGTATTCACGTTGATCTTAGCCACACCCAGGCTGATCGCCTTTTTGATCATATCCTCCGGAATTCCAGTCCCTCCGTGGAGCACCAGCGGAAGATCTCCTGTCAGCTGCTGGATCGCATCCAGAGTCTCAAAGCTTAAGCCCGCCCAGTTAGCCGGATATTTTCCATGGATATTCCCGATCCCGGCGGCCAGCATGTCCACACCCAGATCCGCGATCATCTTGCATTCCTTAGGATCCGCGCACTCACCCTGACCTACAACGCCGTCTTCCTCGCCGCCGATCGCGCCAACTTCCGCTTCCAGGGACATCCCCTTCTCCCGGCAGATCGAGATCAGTTCTTTAGTCTTCTCTACGTTCTCCTCGATCGGATAATGAGATCCGTCAAACATGATGGAAGAAAATCCAGCTTCAATACACTTCATACATCCTTCGTAGGTTCCATGATCCAGATGAAGCGCAACCGGCACCGTGATCTCCATCTCTTCGGTCATTGCCTTGACCATCTCTGTCACCGTCTTAAAACCGGTCATATATTTCCCTGCCCCCTCTGATACTCCAAGGATGACAGGAGACTTGCATTCTTCCGCCGCAGTAAGGATTGCTTTGGTCCACTCCAGGTTGTTGATGTTAAAATGGCCGACCGCGTAATGACCGGCGACTGCTTTTTCCAGCATATCTTTCGCTGATACTAACATAAAATACTCCTCCAATTCACCGCTGCGGCCGGCATCTTCACGCTGCTCCGGCCCAGCCTTGATATTTGCTTTCCTTATTATATCTCATCCCTTAGAAAAACACAAGGACAGGAACAGATGAAAATAATTGACCGGTATACCGGCGTTTGCTACGATCGTACATAGGAAATTTTAAGAAAGGATTTATGATCCATGAAAAATATCGGTTTTGTTGGTCTGGGAATCATGGGCGCGCCCATGGAGGCCGTCAATAAATTGACGGCCCAGGGCGCCACAGCTTCTCTTCCCACTCTTTCTCCCGGAATCCTGTCAAGACAAAATCCTCTCCTACGATCAGCGGACGTTTTACCAGCATTCC
>DXGF01000025.1 GCA_019114065.1 Candidatus Dorea gallistercoris | reverse complement strand
GGACGGAAGATACCGGTGCTATAATAGAGAAAATGCCGGGCGCGGAAGGACGAAAGGAAATCCCTTCGCGCAGCGTAAGAGGAGCGGGAGAATGGAGAAGAAATTAAGCGTTCGACAGATCATGGTAGTGGCAAGTATGCTGTTTGGACTGCTCTTTGGAGCAGGGAACCTGATTTTCCCGGTTTCTATGGGACAGCTTGCGGGAGCCCATATGTGGCAGGCTGTGGCGGGATTTGTGGTCACCGGCGTGGGCGTGCCCATTCTTGGGGTGGCGGCCCTTGGGATCAGCCAGGAGAACAGTGTGCTGGAATTAAGCGGCAGAGTGGGAAGGAGATACGGGATCTTTTTCACCTGCGCGCTGCATCTGACGGTGGGGCCATTCTTCGCGATTCCCCGGTGCGCCACCGTTTCTTTTACCATCGGAGTCGCGCCGGTCCTTTCCGAGGGAAATCACGCCCTGGCTTTGTGTTTGTTTTCCCTGGCCTTTTTTGCGGTGGTTTTATTTCTGGCGTTGCGTCCGGGAGAGATCCTGACCTGGGTGGGGAAGGTGCTGACGCCTTTATTTCTGGTGTGTCTGGGGATCCTGGTGCTCCGTGCTCTGACAGCGCCTATGGGGGAGATATCAAGCATACAGCCGGACCAGAACTATACGGCTTATCCTTTCTTCCAGGGATTTCTGGAAGGATATAATACGATGGATGCGTTGGCAGGGCTTGCCTTTGGCATCATCGTGATCAACGCTATCCGGGGGCTGGGTGTGGCAAGGCCCGGGGAGATCGCCAAGAGCACCGTAAAGGCCGGGATCTTTACTGCGTTGCTCATGACGGTGATCTACGTATTGATGACAGCGGTAGGTGCCCAGAGCAGAGGCGTTTTCCAGGCGGCGGCCAATGGCGGGGATGCCTTTGTCCTGATCGCGGATTATTATTTTGGGACCGCGGGCATCCTGATCCTGGCGGCCACAGGCACATTGGCGTGCCTGAAAACAGCGGTGGGTCTGGTGACCAGCTGCAGCGCGATATTTGTGAAGATTTTTCCGGCGGGGCCGTCTTACCGGACCTGGACGCTGGTTTTTACGATCGCGTCTTTTGCGATCGCCAATACAGGGCTCAACACGATCATCGCGTACTCGCTGCCGGTGCTCATGTTTCTTTACCCACTGGCGGTGACCCTGATTCTTCTGACCTTGTGCGGCCGGTTCTTTGGAAATGACCGGGTGGTGTATCAGTGGGTGACGGGCTGTACGGCTGTGGCCGCCGGGGTAGATTTCCTGTATACCCTTCCGAAAGAGGCGGCAGATCTTTTGCGCGTCACTGGATTGACAGAGGCTGTCAGGGAGTTCCTGCCGCTGGCAGAGCTGGGATTTGGATGGCTGTGCCCCGCTGTTTTGGGCCTGGGGATCGGCATGGCGCTGCATTGGAGAAGGAAAGAACGATAAGGAGGATATTTATGGAAATACGAAGCTGGAATGGCCGGGAGAACGCCGGGGACGGTCTCTATATCGCCCGGGGAGATATCACCAGGCTGGACTGTCAGTGCATTGTAAACGCGGCCAACCAAAGCCTGCTGGGCGGCGGCGGTGTGGATGGCGCCATCCATCGGGCGGCCGGGCCACAGCTTTTGGAAGAATGCCGAACCCTCCATGGGTGTAAGACGGGAGAGGCGAAGATCACGAAAGGCTACCGCCTGATGGCAGATCATGTGATCCATACGGTCGGCCCGGTGTATTCCGGGAAGGAGAAGGACCGGGAAAATTTAAGAAACTGTTACTGGAACAGCCTGGAGCTTGCGGCAGAACACGAGATCCACAGCATCGCGTTTCCGGCGATCTCAACGGGAGTGTATGGGTATCCGCCAAAGGAGGCAGTTCCGATCGCGGTGGAGACGGTGCTGCGCTGGAAGGAGGAACATCAGGGATATCCGATGGCGGTGATCTTCTCCTGTTTTGACCAGGGGACAGAAGCGCTGTATCGGAAAGCCCTGGAAGCCTGAGTAAGATGTCGTTGACATTTAAATCTTACTGTTGTAAGATTTAAATGTCAGTCTGTATAGCGGCCAAAAAGCGGCCGCGTATTTTTCAGGCAAATATATTACAAATGTAAGAAAAGAGGTGCGGCAAAATGAAGAAGCGAGCAGGTTTCGTATTTGCAGTATTCGTATTTGCGGGTTTGGCGGCAGTTTTCTATCTGAATGACAGGCAGGATCGGGAAGAGCCAGAGGAAAAGAGGCAGGAGGCATTGTGCCAGGAGACGGAAGAGATCGCCCGGTCCTATCAGGACATTTATGAGACGGCGGGGGAAGCCGGAGATCTGGGAGATCTGGAGACAATCCAAAGGATTGTGGATGCCCTTGCGCAAGACGGGCATACAACAGTGGATTTTGACCGGGAGCTGAATATGGAACACCCAGAAAAGATAGAGAATCTTTGCGAAAAAGGCAAAAAGAAAGAAACGGAAGAAGCGTCGGTGCTGGCCGTGATGGAGGATGGAGGGCTGGCCAGATATGACCTGCAGACCCAAAACGGAGAACTATACGTGACCAATACCGTGATTTCCTGGGAAGCCGGGGAGCCGAAGGCCGAGGTGATCGAAGAGTACCGGGCCTATAGCTGGGATTATACAGAAAAAGGATGGCTGTTTTTCCAGCGGTATCAGCCGGAGGGATTTGACGGGGACTCGGGCTGTACGGCATTTCGCGTCCAGCCCCTTTCTGAGATTTGCAGAGAATATAACCGGAAGTATATCGAACCGGTGGGATACGGCCTGAATCAGCTGTTTATCACCGATTGGTCGGCGGATGACTATGGGGCCTTAGATTTTTACGATCTCTACGAAGTGTTTTATGAGATGAAATACAAAGAACAGACGGGCTATGATCTGGCCTATGAAGGACAGATCTACCATGTGCCAGAAGAACAGTTCCAGGAAGTGTTTACCACATTTCTCCCAGTTGAGATCGAAGAACTGCGGGAGAGAACAACATATGACGAAGAGACAAAAACATACCAATACCGCCCAAGAGGAATGTTTGACCATGGATTGACACCCTACGTGCCAGTGCCAGAGGTGGTCGATCATCAGAAAAATGAAGACGGCACCCTGACCCTCACCGTGGACGCCGTTTGGCCGGAAGAAAGCACAGAAAAAGCCCTGCGACACGAAGTAACCATACAGCCTCTGGAAAACGGCGGCTTCCAGTACATATCCAACCATGTGCTCCCCTCAGAAGAAAACATAGATTCCGTGTGGTACGTAGAACGACTGACCGACGAAGAGTGGGAAGAAGTGCTGGAAATGTGAATCGGGTACACCCCAAAACGCAAAAAGGTACAGGGCAAAAGTTAATTTGGGACGTAGTAAAGTGAAAAAAGGCTACGTCTTGGTTTACAATTTATGTTACACTAGAAGCATGTTAGCGGACAAGGAGGGGGCTTTATGCAGGAGATCAAATGTCCCAAATGTGGAGAGGTCTTCCAGGTGGATGAGTCTGGGTACGCGGCGATCGTAAAGCAGGTCAGGGATAAGGAGTTTGAAAAAGAGATCCGGGACCGGGAGGCGCAGTTCCTTAAGGAGAAGGATTCTGCCCAGGAGCTGGCGCGTGCGCGGACGGAGCAGAAGTTTAGTGAGAGGATCAGTCAGCAGGAGGCGAAGATCCGGGAGCTTGAGACGAAGCTTCAGGCGGAGGAACAGGCCCGGGAGCTTACGATAGAGAAAGCGGAGGCGGAAAAGGAGAAGGAACTGGCCGACTGGAAGGCGGAAAAAGAGCAGGAGCTGGCCAGGAAGGACAGCCAGATCCTGCAGCTTCAGGCAAAGCTGGATTCCGGGGAGAAGGAGAACCAGATCAAGGCGCAGTCTCTGAAGGAAAACTATGAAGAGCAGTTGAAAATGAAGGATGAGATGATCGCCTACTACAAGGATTTCAAGGCTCGCCAGTCCACCAAGATGATCGGGGAGAGCCTGGAGGTCCACTGTGAGACGGAGTTTAACAAGCTGCGGGCTACCGGGTTCCAGCACGCGTATTTTGAGAAGGATAATGACGCGAGAAGCGGAAGCAAAGGGGACTATATCTATCGGGAGACGGACCCGGAGGGGGTGGAGTTTATTTCCATCATGTTTGAGATGAAAAATGAGATGGACGAGACCGTCACCAAGAGGAAGAATGAGGATTTCTTCAAAGAGCTGGACAAGGACCGGCGGGAGAAGAACTGTGAGTACGCGGTGCTGGTGTCCCTTCTGGAGCCGGACAGTGAGCTTTACAACCAGGGGATCGTAGACGTGTCCCATCGGTACCCGAAAATGTACGTAATCCGGCCTCAGTTCTTCATCCCCATCATCACGATCCTGCGAAACGCGGCGGTCAACGCGCTGGAGTACCGGCAGGAGCTGGAAGCGATCCGTACGCAGAACATTGATATCTCCCATTTTGAGGAAGATATGAATGAATTTAAGGAGAAGTTTTCCAGGAATTTCAGGATCGCAAGTGAGCGCTTCCAGAAGGCCATCGATGAGATTGATAAGACCATCGATCATCTGCGGAAGACGAAGGAAGCCCTGCTTTCTTCCGAAAATAACCTGCGGCTTGCCAACAATAAGGCAGAAGATCTGACCATCAAACGGCTGACCCGGAAGAATCCCACCATGGCGGCCAAGTTCGCGCAGCTGGAGGAAAGAAAGAGGCAGGAACAGGCAGAAGCGGGGGAGGAAACGAAATGAGAGTAAATCGGAAAGAACTAAAGAAGCAGGCCAGAAGGTCGCTGAAGGGACACTACTGGCTGTTTGTAGTCTTATGCCTGGGTGCCACCTATCTGGGGGCGGATTCTTCTGGAAGCATGAGCGTCATCAGTATGCCGTCGGAAGAAGCGGCGATGCAGGAAGTCTCCACCGGGGTGGTGCCGGAGACGCCACAGATGAGTACGGTGATCGCGGAGGCGATCATGGGAGAGAATGAAGAGAGCCGGGAAACCTCCCGGGAGCTGAAGGAACAGGCAGAAGACGCGGGAAGCGAAAGCGCGGTGCTGGGGAGAAGCCGGGGCGTGCTGGCCCAGGCGGTCAATCAGATCGAGTCGGGCGCGATGATCGCTACCGTGATCATGGCGGTCCGGTCCGTGGTACAGTCTACGGAAGTAACGCTGATCTTGTTTATCATCGCCAGCTTTTTACTTGCGTTTTTGTTCTGGTTCTTCTTTACAAATATGTTTACAGTGATCGTCAGCAGGATGTTCCTGGAAGGGAGGATTTATGAAAAGGTGTCCCCTCAGCGTCTGTTGTTCCTGATGCGGGTAAAACGGTGGATCAAAGTTTCCTGCACCATGTTTGTCACATCCTTCCTGCAGATTCTGTGGAGCCTGACTATCGTCGGCGGAGTGATCAAACACTACTCCTATTTTCTGGTGCCTTACATCGCGGCGGAAAATCCAGATATCCGTCCGAGGACTGCGGTGACACTGTCCCGGCGGATGATGAAAGGCCACAAATGGGAATGTTTTCTACTGGAACTGAGTTATCTTGGCTGGAGTGTGCTGGGCGGTCTGACCGCGGGCCTTACGGAAATCTTTTATTCTGGTCCCTACCGGCTGGCCGGATTTGCGGAATATTATGCCCATCTTCGGAAAATCTACAAAGAAGAAGACGGAGAGGGTCAGGAACTGCTCAACGACAAATACCTTTTTGAGGTCGCGGATCTGGGGGAAGTGGTGGAGCGGTACAGTGATGTGATCTTCCTTCTGGACGAAGACGGAGATGATGAGGAGAATCGGCGGCCGGGCATTGGAGAGTGGCTGGCCGGATTCTTTGGCGTCACGCTTTTTTACAGCGCTGGCGAGAAGGAATATGAAGAACGTGTCAGAAGAAAGATCAAAATGGCCTCTCTTAGGGACGCGGTGAGCGGGAAAACCTATCCGCTGCGCATGTCCGCGTTTCCGGAGCAAAAGAAACGAGACAGGATCGAACTGATCAATTATTTCCGCCGTTACTCTGTGTGGTCGCTGCTCCTGATGTTTTTCATCTTTTCTTTTATCGGATGGCTTTGGGAAGTCAGTCTGCATCTGATCACCGATGGCGAGTTCGTCAACCGGGGCGTGTTGCACGGTCCCTGGCTTCCGATCTACGGCTGTGGAGGGATTCTGATCCTGGTATTCTTAAACCGGCTTCGGAGGAATCCTCTGGCAGAATTTATAGCGATCGTAGTGCTGTGCGGCTGCGTGGAGTATTTTTCCTCCCTCTATCTGGAGATAGCCCACAATGGCCAGCGCTGGTGGGATTACAGCGGATATTTCCTAAACTTGAATGGACGGATCTGCGCGGAAGGGCTCCTGGTGTTTGGCCTGGGAGGTCTGGCGATCGTCTATGTCCTGGCGCCTCTTCTGGATAATCAGATCCGCAGGATTAAAGGTCAGGTCCTGGTTCCGGCAAGTCTTGCGCTGGCGGTGCTCTTTGTGAGCGATTTGGCCTATTCTATGGTGCATCCTAATGAAGGAAAGGGGATCACAGACTATCAGCAGACGAAATTGGAGCGCCCCAATGAGGAAGGAGAGAGTATCGATGCAGTATTATCTTGCGCCGATGGAAGGGATCACAACGTATATCTATCGAAACGTGTATCATAAATATTTCTGGCCGATGGACAAGTATTTCACCCCATTTCTGGTTCCCCACAGTAAGAAGGGGTTCAGCGCCCGGGAACTGCGGGAGATCATCCCGGAGCACAATGAAGGGCTTACCCTGGTTCCCCAGATCATGAGCAATCAGGCAAAGGACTGTCTGAATACGATGGAGAAATTAAAGGCCCTTGGATATGAGGAAGTAAACCTGAATTTTGGCTGTCCCTCCAAAACGGTGGTGGGGAAACACAGGGGGGCGGGATTTCTTGCGCAGACGGAAGAATTAGACCGTTTTCTGGAAGAAATCTTCTCCCACACAGACCAAAAGGTTTCTGTCAAGACCAGACTTGGGAAATACGACCCGGAAGAATTTGAAGAAATTTTAGA
The DNA here is from genome assembly GCA_019114065.1 of Candidatus Dorea gallistercoris. GTDB lineage: Bacteria > Bacillota > Clostridia > Lachnospirales > Lachnospiraceae > Massilistercora > Massilistercora gallistercoris. The sequence goes on along the minus strand of DXGF01000025.1, from coordinate 7,211 downwards.
AATCTATAACCGATATCCCATAGAAGAAGTCATCCTCCATCCCAGGACCCAGCAGGATTTCTATCAAAAACCAGTCCGGCTGGAGGCTTATGCTTACGCGCAGGAGCATAGTCGGAATCCGCTCTGCTACAATGGGGATGTTTTCACGAAAGAGGACGGAAAGCGTCTGGTGGAACGGTTTCCCAAGCTCACCACGCTGATGCTGGGCCGGGGACTGATCGGGGATCCGGCTCTGGCGGAGAAGCTGGAAGGCATAGAACCGAAAGACCAGTGGAGAAGGCTTCGGGCTTTTCACGATGAGATCTGCGCGGGATACCAGGAAATCGGCGGGGGAGAGAAGCCTGTACTGTTCAAGATGAAAGAATTGTGGTCTTATCTTTTTCGTCTGTTTCCAGGGAGTGAAAAGCAGTCAAAAAAGGTCAGAAAGGCACAGAATCTGACGGATTATCAGGGAGCGGTAGAGGAAGTTTTTGCTTTACTTTCCCGACAGGCTGCCATATAATTGGAAAGTGTAGAAAAGAATAAAGGAGGATTCCAGTATGGAAGACCAGAAACAGAAAGTATATGACGCGTTGGACAAGCAGAAGATCAAGTATGAAGTGGTGGAACATGAGCCGGTGTACACCATGGAAGACATGGACAGACTGGGTCTTTCCAAGAAGGGAACCCTGTGTAAAAATTTGTTCCTGCGGGATTCCAAAGGAAAACGGCATTTCCTGGTAACCTGCGAGGAAGATAAGAAGGTGGATCTGAAGGCCCTGGGAAGACAGCTGGGAGCGGGGAACTTAAGCTTTGCCTCTGAGGATCGGCTGGAGAAATACCTGGGCTTAAAACAGGGAAGTGTGTCTCCGTTTGGTCTGATGAACGATACGGATCACGCGGTAGAGTTTTTCATCGACAAGGATTTAAGCAGATGTAAAAGTCTTGGCATCCACCCGCTGGAAAATACAGCTACCGTGTTCCTGTCCTTCAAGGACCTGGATAAGTTCCTCTGGAATCTGGATGTAGACGTGGTCAAGATCAAATTGTAGAAGAGCGTGTAAAAGGACTGTTCCTGTGGGAGGAATGGTCTTTTTTTCGCTCTGCCATCCGCGAAACTGGTTTTTTAATACTTTTTTTATTGATTGTTTTGGGCTGGGGAAGTAGAATGATAGGAGTGATGATAGAAAGTGAGGACGCTTATGAGTCAGGAATATAGAATGCCCCAAAGCGGGCAGGAACCTTACGGAAAAAGACTGTGGCGGCTGTGGAGTCCGCTGCTGTTGAAGATGGCGATCGCCTTTGGAGTGTCGATTCTAGCGGCAGGAGCCTTTTCATTTCTCTATATGATGTCAGAACCGGAGCTGGTGACCCAGGCGACGGAGGATCAGGCAAAGATGGCGGAACTGTATGAGCGTCTGATGGCAGAGATCCTGGGAGTCACGACGGTTGTGGAGGGAGTGGCCGCGCTGGTCACGATTCCGGTCATGCTCGTGCTGTTTCACAAAGATCGTATGATGGAGAAAAGCGCGGGGATCGTACCTAATAAGAAGGCGCCGGTCTGGAAATATTTCGCGCTTCTCCTTATGGTGCTGGCACTTTCCCTGGGATTCAACAATCTGGTGCTGATCGGGAACCTAGCCTCCTATGACAGCGCATATGAGGAAACCCTATCCACTCTGTACTCGGCCTCCCTTCCGGTCCAGATCATCTGCCTGGGAATCCTTGTACCAATCTGCGAGGAACTGGTCTTTCGGGGGCTGATGTTCAAAAGACTCCGGGAGAGAGGGCCATTCTGGCAGGCGGCTTTGTATGCTTCGGCAGTGTTTGCCTTCCTGCATATGAATATGATCCAAATGCTCTACGGATTCCTGATGGGATTGGTTTTCTGCTATATCTATGAAAAATATGGTTCTGTAAAGGCCCCTGTGGCGGCACATATCGCTGTAAATCTGCTTTCTGTGCTTGCCACGGAGTATCATTTGTTTGACTGGCTGATCCGGGAACCGATGCGTGCGGGAGTCCTGACAGTGGCCTGTGCCGCACTGGCCTCCTCTATGTTTCTGTATATCCAGAGGATCGAGGAAAAGCCGGATGTCCCTGACGCGGGAGGGGAGATTACGGTCCACTCTTAGCGGTCACCGGATTCTTATGCGGGCATAAAACCTCCTCCTGACGCCAGATGGCGGAGTTTTTGTGATTTCCAGTAACAGTTCCGCCCGCGCCATTCGCAAAGACGCACTGCCGTGCTTACCGCGGCTAGGCCGCTGCTTTGCTCATTGCCCGGCGCTCCGCTCATCTGCCGGTCAGTCGCCGGATTCTTATGCGGGCATAAAACCTCCTCCTGACGCCAGATGGCGGAACTGTTACTAAAAATGTTACGAAAATATTAAAAAATGTTGCAAAAAGGTCTGAAATGCTGTATAATCTGTGACAGATATAAAAAATTGTGTCAAAAACATGTAAAAGGATGATGATGATGAGGAAATTTGGGATAAGACTTCTGGCAGCGATAGCGGCAAGTTCTCTGATCGTGACGCCGGTTCTTGCAGCACCATCAGTGGATGAATTAGAGAAAGACAAGGCGGCGGCGCAAAGCGAAGTGGAGTCACTTCAGCAGCAGTTGACGGCGACACTGGAAAAACTGGATGAACTGGAGACGAACTTGATCGCGAAAGGCGAGGAGATTACCCAGGCAGAAGAGGACCTGAAGAAGGCAGAAGAGAAAGAGCAGCAGCAGTACGATGACATGAAGCTGCGGATCAAATATATGTATGAGCAGGGCAATACCAGCGCGGTTGAAGCCCTGATCACCGCGGAAGATTTTACGTCTTTGGTAAATAACGCGGAGTATGTTCAGAACGTTTATTCCTATGACAGAGATAAATTAGAAGAATATGTAGAGACAAAGAAGGAAGTTGAGACTCTGAAGACGACACTGGAGGAAGAGCAGAAGAATCTCCAGTCCATGCAGTCAGAGTATGAGGCGGAAGAAGAGTCTCTGAACGCAACCATCGAGGCAAAGCAGGATGAGATCGCGGATTTGGATGTTCAGCTTCAGGAGGCGGCGGAAGCGGCGGCAGCCGCAAGAAGAGCGGCAGAGGAAGCGACTGCTCGAGAAGCGGAAGAAAGCAGTAATAGCGGCGCTTCCGGAAGCGGGAATTCCAGCGGTTCGAGCAGTTCCGGCGGCGGATATGTCAGCAGCGGCGATACCTCCGCGGCCCAGACGATCGTCAACGCGGCTTACAGTCAGCTTGGTGTGCCCTATAAATGGGGTGGTACATCCCCGGGATCAGCGCTTGACTGTTCCGGTCTCGTTCAGTATTGCCACAGCGTTGCCGGAATCAGCATCGGACGTACGTCCGGCGCCCAGGGCGGCGGCGGTCAGGCGATCAGCAATCCGCAGCCGGGAGATGTGGTATGTTACTCCGGGCACGTGGGAATCTATATTGGCGGCGGACAGATGATCCATGCGCCGCAGACAGGAGATGTGGTGAAAGTTGCTTCTGTAACGTCTGTAAACAGGGCACATTGGTACAGACGTTATTGGTAAAAAGTTGGCAGGAAATGTTGTAAAATCTGGAAACTTCCAGAAAAATATTGAAAACCGTTGAAAAATGTTGTATCCTATTCTTATGTATGCGGGGCGTATAAAGGAAGCATAATTGATAAGGATGGGTGAGATTTATGAAGAAACGGCTGATAAAGACACTCATCACATGCACTGTGATGAGTTCTTTAGTTGTAGCGCCTGTTGCCTGGGCGGCGCCGGAAGATGATGTACAGTCTCTGGAGGAGCAGAAAAGTCAGGCAGAAGCGCAGGCGGCAAGTGTCAATCAAAGTCTGGTGGATCTCTTGGTGGAGTATGAGGCGCTCCAGCAGGACATGGCGAACCAGGAAGAGAAGATCACACAGGCGGGAGCAGATCTGGTGAAGGCAGAGGAAAAGGAACAGCAGCAGTATGATGACATGAAGCTGCGGATCAAATATATGTACGAGAGCGGGGCAGAATCCTATCTTTCCGTTCTGGTATCTGCTACAGATTTCAGTGATTTTGTCAATAAGGCGGAATACGTCCAGAAGGTTCATGATTATGATCGGAATATGTTGGATGAGTACGTAGCTACCAAAAATGAGATCAAGGATCTCAAGGTGGATCTGGAAGCAGGTCAGGCGGATATGCAGGTTATGGCTACGGAGATGGAGAACCAGCGGTCCAATCTGGAGAGTACCCTGACGGAGATGGAGAGCCAGATCGCGGATTTTGATGATCAACTTGCGGCTGCCAGAGAAGCGGCGGCGGCCCAGCTGGAAGAATTGAATAATCAGACAGAGACGCCTGCTTCTGATCAGGTGATCGAGTCTGTTGCGGGAAATACGGGAGGCGGCAGTTCTTCTGGGAATTCAGGGAGCAATAGTTCTGGCAGCAGTTCTGGTTCCAGTGGAGCTACCAGCGACTCCAGTTCCGGCAGTTCCGGTGGAAGTTCTGATTCTGGAAGCTCCAGCGGCGGTTCTTCGTCCGCTTCCAAGCCAAGCAATGCTTCACTGGGACAGCAGATTGCCAATAAGGGCTGTGAATACATAGGAAATAAATATGTATATGGCGGAAACAGTCTGACCAATGGGATCGACTGCTCTGGCTTTGTCTATCAGATTCATAAATTATTCGGGATCACGACTCCAAGGACATCCTCCGCTCTGCGCAGTGGAGGGAAAGCGGTAAGCTGGGACGATAAGCTGCCAGGCGACGTGATCTGCTACAGTGGCCATGTGGCGATCTATATTGGAAATAATACGATCGTCCACGCTTCCAACAGCGCGCCCTATCCGGCGGGAGGCATTAAGACTACATCACCGGCCAATTATAAGACCGTTCTTGCGGTAAGACGTTACTGGTAGCTCAAGGAAGAACGGCTGTCAAAAAAGAATATCCAGGAACGATAGAGAATCACACAAAACCCTTGCAATTGCAGGGGTTTTATGCTATTATACAAAAGTCGCAAAAAACACGCATATTTTTGTCCGAGAGGGTGCCGGAAGGAAAATCTGCCGGTTTCGAGGACTGACGGATGTGCGGAAGAAAAACCAAATGGAGGAAAGAAAATCATGAGTGTTATTTCAATGAAGCAGCTTTTGGAAGCGGGTGTTCATTTTGGGCACCAGACAAGAAGATGGAACCCTAAAATGGCTCCGTACATTTACACGGAGAGGAATGGGATCTATATCATCGATCTGCAGAAATCTGTAGGAAAAGTGGACGAGGCTTATCAGGCCGTGGCTGACATCGCGGCAGAGGGTGGCACGATTCTGTTTGTGGGAACGAAGAAGCAGGCTCAGGACGCAATCCAGACAGAGGCAGAGCGCTGCGGAATGTTTTATGTAAATGAGAGATGGCTGGGCGGAATGTTGACCAACTTCAAGACCATCAAGAGCAGAGTCGGCCGTCTGAAAGAGATCGAGAGAATGGCAGAGGATGGAACCTTTGACGTACTGCCGAAAAAAGAAGTGATCCAGCTCAAGAAAGAGTGGGAGAAGCTGGAGAGAAACCTGGGCGGCATCAAGGAGATGAAGAAGCTTCCTGATGCGATCTTCGTTGTTGATCCGAAGAAGGAGAGAATCTGTGTCCAGGAGGCGCATATTTTGGGAATCCCGTTGATCGGTATCGCAGACACCAACTGTGACCCGGAAGAATTGGATTACGTGATCCCAGGAAATGACGACGCGATCCGCGCGGTAAAACTGATCGTTTCCAAGATGGCTGACGCTGTTGTAGAGGCAAATCAGGGAATGACAGGCGCAGACGAAGAAGTTTACAGTGAGGAAGCAGCGGAGGAATATACAGAAGAAGCTGAAGAGACCGCTGAGGCAGTAGAAGAGTAAGAAGGATTTTGGAGGAGAAGGATCATGGCAGTTACAGCTAGTATGGTAAAAGAGTTAAGAGAGATGACAGGCGCGGGCATGATGGACTGCAAGAAGGCTCTCAGCGAGACAAACGGTGATATGGATGCGGCTGTAGAGTACCTGAGAAAGAATGGTCAGGCAAAGGCAGAGAAGAAAGCCGGACGTATCGCGGCAGAAGGAATCGTGATGGCGGAAGTCAGAGACGACAAGACCGCTGCTATCGTAGAAGTGAATTCAGAGACAGACTTTGTGGCTAAGAACGCTGAGTTCCAGGGTTTTGTAAAAGATGTCGTAGCGCAGGCTATCGCATCTGACGCGAAAGATATGGATGCGTTCATGGCAGAAAGCTGGAATGCGGATGCGGGCAAAACCGTCAAGGACGCGCTGACAGAGAAGATTTCCGTGATCGGGGAGAACCTGAACATCCGGAGATTTGAGAAGATCGTATCTGACGGATGTGTCGTAGCTTATATCCATGGCGGCGGAAGGATCGGCGTTCTGGTAGAGGCTGACACAGACGTTGTAAATGACGAAGTGAAGACCTGCTTGAAGAACGTGGCAATGCAGGTTGCCGCAATGTCTCCGAAGTACGTGTCCCGCGAGGAAGTTCCAGAAGATTATATCGAGCACGAGAAAGAAATCCTGCTGGCTCAGGCGAAAAAGGAAAATGAAGAAAGCAAGAAGCCAAAGCCGGATAACATTATTGAGAAGATGATAGTGGGACGTCTAAACAAAGAGCTGAAAGAAATCTGCCTGCTGGATCAGGTATATGTACAGGACAGTGATCTGACTGTAGGCAAATACGTTGAGAAAGTGGCGAAAGAGACTGGCGCGAAGCTGGCGCTGAAGAAGTTCATCCGTTTCGAGACCGGAGAGGGACTTGAGAAGAAGAATGAAGACTTCGCGGCAGAAGTAGCGGCACAGATGGCTGGAAATTAAGCGTTTAGCAACAGTCGCATGGGAATGTAATACGGACTTTGCGTTGAATTTATGATAATAATCCTCCTTATAAATAGTGCGTATACACTGTTTATAAGGGGGATTATTTTTGGACTAATATAGCATATAATATTAGTGCGAAAGGAAGTGACACTATGAGTCAATTTGAACAGCTGGATTATCTGCTGAATAATCAGGACGGGATGCTGCGCACTGAGCAGGCTGTGTCTGCCGGAATCTCAAAACCTGTTTTTTTATAACTCATTGTTCTTCCACAACCTGACAGACCGGGAACCTTTGCAATATAAAGTCACGGTCAAAACGGGATATAACCCGACTAAATTAAAGGAGGAGGGCTTACAGGTCTTTACGATCAAGACGGAGTTGCATGA
>DXGF01000175.1 GCA_019114065.1 Candidatus Dorea gallistercoris | reverse complement strand
CCTGAGAGCGCCAGGGAAGCCATGAGAAAGGCGAAGGATAACGGACACAGTTTATTTATCAATACGGGACGGACCTTCTGCAGTCTGCCGCTGGCTATCAAAGCATTTGGCTTTGATGGCCTGTTGTGCGGCTGTGGAACGTATCTTCTTTATGAGGATCAAGTATTGCTGGAGCATCCGATCCCTTTTGATCGGGGCCGGGAATTGATCGATGCCATGGAAAACTGCTGTGTGGAAGGATTTCTGGAAGGAACAGAGGATATCTATTTTTCCAGCCGGGTCTATCGTTTTGAGCAGTTAGAGAGTACAAGAAGATATATGGCAGGCTTAGGGCTTGGTCGGGAGAGCTGGATGGAAAGAAAAGATTTCGAATATGATAAAATACTGGTATACATAGATGAGAAAAGTGACAGAGAACGATTCTTTCAGCTGCTCCGCCCAGATATCGAACCCATCGACCGAGGCGGCGGCATGTATGAGTGTATCCAGAAGGAGTTCTCAAAGGCTACGGCGATCCAGTACATGCAGGAATATCTGGGGCTGGATCAGGACGAGATTTATGTGGTGGGAGACAGTTCCAATGATCTGTCCATGTTCCAGTGTGCCGCCCATGGGATTGCCATGGGCAGGCACGATGCTGTTCTGGATCCCTATACAGAATATGTGACAGATACAGTGGAGAACGACGGAATCAAGAAAGCGCTGCTGCATTACCGGCTGATTTCGGAAGACTAGATGAGGAAAGGTGATGTTTATGTGGAAAGAAATCCCCTATTTTACCATTGAGGGAGCTTTTGGGGGAAACCAGGACTGGTTTACCAATATTGTGATGAACATGGGGGGCTGCGGAGCGGCCACCGCTTGCGACTGCTGTATCTATTTTGCCAAATATCAGGGACTGGATCCCTTGTACCCCTTTGATAAAGAGCAATTGTCGATCGCGGATTACCGGGATTTCAGCCAGATCATGAAGCCCTATATCCGTCCGCGGGTGGGAGGGGTGAAGAATCCTCAGTGGTTTATCGACGGCTTTCAAAAGTATATTCAGGATGTCAATGATAGAAATGGCAGCCAGATCCACGTGGATATGAGTGTGTTTGACGGAAGGAAGAGCGCCGCAGAAGCCCGAACTTTTATCATGGAACAGATCGATCAGGGAATGCCGGTTCCCTGTCTTCTTTTGCGCCATCAGGATGTGAAGCAGTTTAAAGATTACACCTGGCATTGGTTCCTGCTGGTAGGCTACGAAGATCTGGGAGAGGATCTGCGGATCAAGACAGCCACCTACGGGGAGGCGGAAGTATTTTCCTTAAATGAGATGTGGGATACAGGATATGAAGAAAAAGGAGGCCTGATTCGGCTGAATGTCCGTAAGCTCCCAGATGGGGATGAGACCGGGAAAACAGTGACCGTGCGGGGCGTGGAGATCGGGGCCGGAACGCCAAGATCTGTGTGCCCATCGTGGGGAAAAGCAGGGAAGAGATCCTGACCCAGGCAGAAGAGATCAAAGGGACGCCGGCAGATCTGGCAGAGTGGAGAGCCGACTGGTATGAGGATGTGTTTTCGGGCCAGAAGGTGAAAGAAGTATTAAAAGAGTTGAGAGATATCCTTAGGGATATGCCGGTCTTGTTTACTTTTCGCAGGAAAGAGGAAGGTGGAGAGAAAGAGATCACCTTAGCGGAATATGAGAAATTGCTGGAAATGGTGATGGAAACCGGCACTGCGGATCTGGTAGATGTAGAACTGTCCGCAGGGGAAGGAATCTTGAGGAGAGCAGTCGTGACGGCCCATGACAAAGGAGTGAAGGTGATCGCCTCCAGCCATGATTTTGAAAAGACGCCAGAGAAAGACGAGATCGTGGCGCGGCTTTGCCGAATGCAGGAGTTGGAAGCGGACATTCTGAAGATCGCGGTGATGCCAAAGACCAGGAAAGACGTGCTGACCCTTCTGGAAGCGACAGAAGAGATGACCCGGGTGTACGCGGACCGGCCGGTCATCACCATGTCCATGTCAAAGCTGGGAGCAGTCAGCCGGGTGTGCGGAGAAGTGTTTGGCTCGGCGGTCACATTTGGGGCGCTGGGGAAGGCATCGGCCCCGGGACAGATAGAAATCGGGGCGCTGCGCGAGATGCTCCTTCAATTGGGGCCGTGGTATTTTTAAAAATACCACGGCCCCAATTGAAAAAGCCCTGTTCCTTTTTGAATTCGCTATTTGTGGGGAAGCTGTTCGGACGTATTTATGCTATCCTAAATATGGAGGTGGGCATATGGATCAGGGAAAAGTTGGTGAATTTATTGCGCGGATGCGAAAAGAAAAAGGGTTTACACAGGCACAGCTTGGAGAACGGCTGGGAGTGACTAATAAAACAGTTTCTCGTTGGGAAACAGGGAAATATATGCTAGATATTTCGATGCTGGCCCCTTTGTGCGGGGAGTTGGGTGTCAGCATTCATGAACTGCTGAATGGGAGCAGGCTTTCTGATGAACAATTTCGGGAGGCGGCAGATCGAAATCTTCTGCTATCATTAAAAGAGAGTAAAAAACTAAAAGTTCAAAAGCATATGGTTAATCTTTTTACAGGAGGTGGAGTAGGAATATTGATCGGCCAATTGAATGCGCCAGAATCCCCGGAGAGAGCTACGCTCATTTTGTTTGCTTTTACCTTTTTTGCAATCGGACAGCTTCTGAGAGGGCGGTATGATCAAGAAATATGGAGACGGCTTTCTGGGG
>DXGF01000174.1 GCA_019114065.1 Candidatus Dorea gallistercoris | reverse complement strand
GCCTGGTTTGGGACCAGGAGGTCGCAGGTTCAAATCCTGTCACCCCGATATTTTACGCGGGTGTAGTTCAATGGTAGAACACTAGCCTTCCAAGCTAGATACGTGGGTTCGATTCCCATCACCCGCTTTCTTAAAGCCCTGAAGCAGGGAGTTTAAGAAGGCTTCGTTCCTAAGCAGGACGGACTTGTGAGTCTGTAGCTCAGCTGGATAGAGCAACGGCCTTCTAAGCCGTAGGTCGAGGGTTCGAATCCCCCCAGGCTCGTTGGGACCACGACAATTTAATAGAGTGGTGCTTCGCTGGGACTTTGTGACCGGCAGGTAATAGATATGGTGGGTATGGTGCAGTTGGTTAGCGCGCCAGATTGTGGTTCTGGATATCATGGGTTCGAGTCCCATTACCCACCCTCTTTTTTTACCCTTTTCCAGGGGCGCCCGGTCTTGCGGCCGGGACATCGATGGGCTATCGCCAAGCGGTAAGGCACAGGACTTTGACTCCTGCATTCGTTGGTTCGAATCCAACTAGCCCAGTTAGAGGGGCGTGTAGCTCAGGTGGCAGAGCACTTGACTTTTAATCAAGTTGTCCGGGGTTCGAATCCCCGCACGCTCATGGGGATGAGAGTGGCGGAAACTCAGCGTTTATGCGGGTTTCCGCTGTTTTTTTCATATCTTAAGCGTGTGTATTGATATTATTATATTAAGGAGTGATGTTTTATGGTAGAGATGAACGAAGGGGCGAAAGCCTACATGCGCCGGCAGGGATTTCAGGATGTGGTCGTGAGCGTGGAGGAGATCACCAGCTGATGCGCGCCTCCGTATCTGGAGGTGACGGTAAGTTTTACCGACGAGGATGAAGAAACCATGCTTGCAAAAGGCTATCAGATGGAGCAAAGTGATCTGGGGAAGGTATATTATCCGACAGAAGGTGTGGAAATCCAAGATAAGATCGTGATCAATTACGTGGAATACCCCTGGATCACATGCTTTGAGGTAGAGGGGGTCGAGATTGCGGAAAAAGGAGGAAAATAGCCGGTACAAACGCTTTACAACAAGGCTTCGGAGTGTTATCATTAGACAACAATACAATGAGTCGCGCTTCAGAAAGCAGGAGGGAAATTATGGCATTCTATTATGAGGAACCGTCCAGAACATTTAGTGAGTATCTATTGATCCCCGGCTATTCATCTGCGGAGTGTATTCCGTCTAAAGTCTCTTTAAAAACGCCTCTTGTGCGCTTCCGAAAGGGAGGGGAATCTCCGATATCGATCAATATTCCCATGGTATCCGCGATCATGCAGTCGGTATCCGACGACCGTATGGCGATCGCGCTGGCGCAGGAGGGAGGGCTTTCTTTTATCTATGGCTCTCAGCCGGTGGAGGATCAGGCGGAAATGATCCGCAGAGTGAAACGCTACCGGGCCGGTTTTGTAGTCAGTGACTCCAATGTGTCACCGGAAATGACACTGGCGGATGTGCTGGCGATCACAGAGAAGACCGGGCACTCTACCATCGCGGTCACAGAGAACGGAGAACCGGGAGGAAAGTTCCTGGGGATCGTGACAAACAAGGATTACCGGGTCAGCCGTATGGGGCCAGAGACCAAGGTGAAAGACTTCATGACAGAGTTTTCGAAGATCGTTTATGCCGACGAGGATACGACGCTGAAAGAAGCCAATGACATTATCTGGGAGCACAAGATCAACTGCCTTCCTCTGGTAAATAAGAACCAGGAACTGGTATACCTGGTCTTCCGGAAAGACTACGACACCCATAAGAAGAATGAGAATGAGCTGATCGACAGTTCTAAGCGTTATATGGTGGGAGCCGGGATCAATACCAGAGATTACAGAGAACGGGTTCCGGCGCTTGTGGAAGCAGGAGCGGATGTGCTCTGTATCGATAGTTCCGAAGGATTTTCAGAGTGGCAGAAGTTGACCATCGACTATATCCGTGAGAACTACGGCGACACGGTCAAGGTAGGCGCGGGAAATGTTGTGGACGGAGAAGGCTTCCGGTTTCTTGCGGAAGCAGGTGCGGACTTTGTCAAGATCGGCATTGGAGGCGGAGCGATCTGCATCACCAGAGAGCAGAAAGGGATCGGCCGCGGACAGGCGACCGCGTTGATCGAGGTTGCGAAGGCCAGAGATGAATATTACAAAGAGACAGGGATCTACGTTCCAATTTGCTCTGACGGCGGGATCGTGCACGATTATCATATCACGCTGGCCCTTGCCATGGGAGCGGACTTTATCATGCTGGGCAGATATTTTGCCAGATTTGATGAAAGTCCTACAAAAAGGGTCAATATCAATGGAAGCTACATGAAGGAATACTGGGGCGAGGGAAGCGCCAGAGCCAGAAACTGGCAGAGATACGATATGGGCGGAGACGCCAAGCTTTCCTTTGAGGAAGGAGTAGATTCTTACGTTCCATATGCGGGAAGTCTGAAGAACAATGTCAATCAGACACTGAGTAAAGTGAAGTCTACCATGTGCAACTGTGGCGCTCTCACGATCCAGGAGCTGCAGCAGAAAGCGAAGATCACACTGGTATCGGCTACCAGTATCGTAGAAGGCGGGGCCCATGATGTGACCCTGCGGGACAAGCGTTGATCTGTGGGTGAGAGGAAAAGGCGGTCTGGGAAAGGAATCCCGGACCGTCTTTTCGCATCCGGCAGAAAAGAAATTTGATGATGAGAAGCAAAAAATGTAGTTGTAAATATGCGGTGCCATGCTATAATTAAGCGTAAATGTGTCCGATAGATGCGAAAAAACGCGGCATATAAAGGAGTGGATCATGGAAACCTATACCGGGACAGTCATTCGGATCAATAATCGAAGATATCTGGGAAATAAGTATAAGCTGCTGCCTTTTATCAAGGGTGTGGTAGAGCGTGAATGTCAGAATGTACATACAGTGGCGGATATCTTTGCCGGAACCGGAGCGGTGGCCTCTGCCTTTACAGACCGGAAGCTGATCACCAACGATAATATGTACAGCAACTATATCTGCCATGTGGCCTGGTTTGACAGTGAACCCTACTCGAAAGAAAAGATCATCCGTATCATCCGGGAATATAATGAGAAGCAGGTGGCAGAGGATAATTATATGAGCCAGAATTTTGCCAATACTTATTTTGATCTGGAGGACTGCCGGAAGATCGGGTTTATCCGGGAGGACATCGAGAAAAAGTACCGGTTCGGAGAGATAAACAAAAGAGAAAGGGCGCTTTTGATCACTTCACTTTTGTATGGGATCGACAAGATCGCCAATACCTGCGGACACTACGATGCCTATCGAAAGGGAGTGACTTACGAAAAGCATCTGGAACTGGGAGTGCCGGAGCCGGAAGAAAATCTGAATGAAAATAATGTCTGCTTCCATATGGATGCCAATGAGATTGCGGGCAGACTGGATGTGGATCTGGTATACATCGATCCGCCCTACAACTCCAGACAATACTGTGATGCCTATCATCTGCTGGAAAATGTAGCCTGCTGGGAGAAACCACAGGTGTTTGGCGTGGCGAGAAAGATGGACCGTTCAGGCCTGAAAAGCGACTACTGCACGAAGAGGGCGACCCGGGCCTTTGAAGAGCTGATAAGGTCCGTCCATGCCAGATACATCCTTTTATCCTATAATAATATGGCGGAAAAAGGCAATGACCGTTCTAACGCCAAGATCAGTGATGAAGATATCCTGCGGATCCTGGGGAAAAAGGGGAAGGTCAAAGTGTTTTCTGAGGACTACAAAGCTTTTTCCACCGGGAAATCTGATATTCAGGAAAATCGGGAGCGGCTGTTTCTGTGTGAGTGCCGTGAGGATGAGAAGCAGTTGATCCCATCGCCTTTGAATTATACCGGAGGAAAATATCGGCTTCTGCCTCAGATCCTTCCCTATTTTCCGAGAAACATAGATCAGATGGCAGACCTCTTCTGCGGTGGCTGCAATGTAGGGCTTAACGTTTTCTGCGGCAAAGTGCTGTTCAATGACTCCGATGAAAACCTGATCGGGCTTCTCAAGACCTTTCAAAGCCTTTCGAGGGAAGCGGTCCATGGACGGATTCTGGGGATCATTGAAGAATACGGGCTTTCTATGTCCAGCAGTTATGGCTATGAGTATTATGGCTGTGACAGCTCTGGCGGGCTGGCTTCCTATAATAAAGAGAACTATCGAAAGCTGCGGGAGGCTTTTAACCACAGGAGAGTAAAAGATGAAGAATACTATCTTATGCTGTATGTACTGATCGTCTTCTCGTTC
>DXGF01000173.1 GCA_019114065.1 Candidatus Dorea gallistercoris | reverse complement strand
GTAAAGGGAAAGAGGATGCCGCGAAGCATCTTATCACAGTGCAGTTGAATGAAAACGAGAGCATCACACATGATTTTATTGGTAAATTCGGCGGAGCTTCCGTACTGCTCAAAACCGCGCCGGAAGGTACTGGTGTGATCGCCGGAGGTCCGGCCCGCGCCGTGATCGAGATGGCAGGGATCAAGAATATCCGTACCAAATCGCTTGGTTCCAACAACAAGCAGAATGTAGTTCTGGCTACTCTTGAGGGTCTGCGTCAGATCAAGACCCCGGAGGAGGTTTCCAGACTTCGCGGGAAATCCATCGAAGAGATTGTAGGCTAAGGAGGTTGATCAAAGATGGCAAATCTGAAAGTTACATTGGTAAAGTCTACGATCGGCGCTGTACCGAAGCACAGGAAAACGGTAGAGGCCCTGGGACTTAGAAAACTCAACAAGACTGTGGAGCTGCCGGACAACGCGGCCACAAGAGGAATGATCAAACAGGTACAGCACCTGGTAAAAGTAGAAGAGGCGTAAGAAAGAAGCAGATAAGGAGGTGTTAGGATGGATTTATCAAATTTAAGACCTGCTGACGGAGCGAAACAGAGCAGCAATTTCAGAAGAGGGCGCGGCCACGGTTCCGGAAACGGCAAGACAGCCGGAAAGGGACACAAGGGTCAGAAGGCACGTTCCGGCGGAGCAAGACCAGGTTTTGAAGGCGGACAGATGCCATTATATAGAAGAATACCGAAGAGAGGGTTCACATGCTTTAATTCCAAACGGATCGTAGGGATCAATGTAAGCGCTCTGGAAGTATTTGATAATGATACTGTAGTTTCTGTTGAAACTTTGAAAGAACGTGGTATCATTAAAAATGCGAGAGATGGTGTGAAGATTCTTGGAAACGGCGAACTGACCAAGAAACTTACCGTTCAGGCAAACGCGTTCAGCGCGGGTGCTGTCGCTAAGATCGAGGCGTTAGGTGGAAAAGCAGAGGTGATCTAATGTTAGAGACTTTTCGGAGAGCATTTCAAATCAAAGATATCCGAAAGAAACTAGGATATACATTTTTAATGTTGATCGTGATAAGGCTCGGCTCGGAGCTGCCGACACCAGGGGTAGACCCCACATATATCCAGAATTTTTTCGCGGAGAATACCGGTGAGGCGTTTAACCTGTTTAACGCTTTCACCGGCGGTTCCTTTGAGAATATGTCGGTGTTTGCGCTGAGCATCACGCCCTACATCACATCTTCGATCATCATGCAGCTTCTCACCATTGCGATCCCCAAGTTAGAAGAGATGCGCAAAGAAGGAGAAGACGGACGGAAGAAGATCACAGCGATCACCCGGTATCTGACGGTAGGACTTGCTCTGATCGAATCTGCGGCCATGGCGATCGGATTCGGGCGGCAGGGCCTGCTGGTGGAATACAATTTCGTCAACGCGGCTATCGTTGTCCTGACTCTGACCGCGGGAAGCGCGTTCCTGATGTGGATCGGTGAGCGGATCACGGAGAAAGGCGTAGGAAACGGCATCTCGATCGTGCTGGTGATCAATATCCTGTCCAGTGTGCCAAGAGATATGACATCACTGTTTACCCAGTTTGTGTTTGTGGAAGGGAAGAGCATGGCCTCCAGAGGGCTGGCAGTGCTGATCATCCTTGCGATCATCATTGTACTGGTACTCTTCGTGGTGATCCTTCAGGGCGGTGAGAGAAAGATTCCGGTACAGTACTCCCAGAAGGTGGTAGGACGCAGGACCTATGGCGGGCAGTCTACACATATCCCATTGAAAGTAAACACCGCCGGCGTGATCCCGATCATCTTTTCCTCCTCCCTGATGCAGTTCCCCATCGTGATTGCCTCCTTTATGGGCAAAGGCGAAGGGACCGGCATCGGATCGGAGATCTTAAGAGGGATGAACCAGAGTTACTGGTGCAATCCCCAGTATCCGCAGTATAGCTGGGGATTGGCGGTATACATCGTCCTGACGGTATTTTTCGCGTATTTCTATACCTCCATCACCTTTAATCCGATGGAGATCGCGAATAATATGAAGAAAAACGGCGGTTTTGTCCCAGGGATCCGGCCGGGCAAACCGACGGTGGAGTATATGACGAAGATCCTGAATTACGTGATCTTTATCGGGGCCTGCGGATTGATCCTGATACAGGTCGTTCCGATTTTCTTCAACGGATGGCTGGGCGCTCAGGTATCATTTGGGGGAACTTCTCTGATCATCATCGTAAGCGTTGTGCTGGAGACGATGAAACAGATCGAATCACAGATGCTTGTGCGGAATTATAAAGGATTTTTAAATACGTAACAGCCCGGAAGGGCTGTCTGGGCGGAGCGGGCAGAGGGGCCTTTTTTGAAAGGCGTCCTGCCGAGGCTGCGCCGGATAGAAGGGTTCATGACTCGCGGATTTTTTTCGCGGGTTAAAATGCTATAAGGAGGAAGTTAAAGTTATGAAGATCATTATGTTGGGAGCGCCGGGAGCCGGCAAAGGGACTCAGGCCAAGAAGATAGCGGGAAAATATGAGATTCCCCATATTTCCACGGGAGACATCTTCCGGGCGAACATCAAGAACGGCACAGAGCTGGGCAAGAAGGCCAAGACCTATATGGACCAGGGACTTTTAGTGCCGGACGAACTGGTGGTAGATCTGGTAGTGGACCGGGTGAACCAGGAGGACTGTAAGAATGGATACGTGCTGGATGGATTTCCGCGGACCATTCCCCAGGCAGAAGCTCTGGACAAAGCGCTTTCCGGCATGGGGCAGAAGCTGGATTACGCCATCGACGTGGATGTGCCGGATGAGAATATCATCCGTCGTATGTCCGGACGCCGGGCCTGCGTAGGCTGCGGAGCTACATATCATCTGGAGTATGCGCCCACGAAGAAAGAGGGCATCTGCGATGCCTGCGGCGGGGAGCTGATCTTAAGAGACGATGATAAGCCGGAGACAGTGAAGAAGCGTCTGGATGTTTATCATG
>DXGF01000172.1 GCA_019114065.1 Candidatus Dorea gallistercoris | reverse complement strand
GCCGCCGGAAGCAACGGAGAAGTATTTCTTGCCTGCCTCCACACACTCTTTCTTGTAGGTTCCCGCTACCGGATGCTGGAAACGGGTCGGATTGGTGGAGTTTCCGGTGATGGAAACGTCAACGCCCTCTTTCCACATGATGGCAACGCCTTCCCGCACATCGTTGGCGCCGTAGCAGTTTACTTTGGAACGGAGTCCGTCAGAGTAAGCGATCCGCTGTACTTCTTTCAGTTCTCCTGTATAGTAATCATAGTCTGTCTGTACATAAGTAAATCCATTGATCCGGGAAATGATCTTGGCCGCGTCTTTTCCCAGTCCGTTCAGGATCACACGAAGTGGTTTTTTCCGTACTTTGTTCGCCTTCTCAGCGATACCGATGGCGCCCTCCGCCGCCGCAAAGGACTCGTGTCCCGCAAGGAAAGCGAAACAGTCTGTATCCTCTTCCAGAAGCATTTTTCCAAGGTTTCCGTGGCCCAGGCCTACTTTCCGCTGATCCGCTACAGATCCTGGAATGCAGAATGCCTGCAGTCCCTCTCCGATGGCCGCCGCCGCGTCTGCCGCTCTTGTACAGCCTTTCTTGATCGCGATAGCCGCTCCTGTAATATAAGCCCAGCAGGCGTTCTCAAAACAGATCGGCTGGATGCCCTTGATCTGGTCATACACGTTAAGGCCCGCGCCTTTTGTGATCTTCTCTGCTTCTTCCAATGAAGCGATCCCATAGCTGTTTAATACTTCATTGATCTTATCAATTCTTCTTTCATATGATTCAAATAAAGCCATTTATGTACCCTCCTGAATTTGTTCTTTTCAATAACACTTATCCTGCCGCGTCTACTCTTTCCGTGGATCAATGATCTTCACTGCGTCCGCGACACGTCCATACTGTCCTTTTGCTTTTTCCCACGCATCATTCGGGGTATCTCCGGCCTTAATGAAATCTGTAAATTTGCCAAGGCTTACGAACTGGTATCCGATAATCTCGTCATGGTCGTCCAGCGCGATCCCTGTCACATACCCTTCAGCCATCTCAAGATAACGGGGACCTTTTGCCAGAGTTCCATACATGGTCCCTACCTGGGAACGAAGGCCTTTTCCAAGATCTTCCAGGCCCGCGCCGATCGGAAGACCATCTTCTGAGAACGCGCTCTGGGTCCTTCCGTATACGATCTGAAGGAAAAGTTCTCTCATTGCTGTATTGATCGCATCACAGACCAGGTCTGTGTTCAGCGCCTCTAAAATAGTCTTACCCGGAAGTATCTCGGAAGCCATAGCCGCGGAATGAGTCATTCCTGAACATCCAATAGTCTCTACCAGCGCTTCCTGGATGATCCCATCTTTCACATTCAGCGTCAGTTTGCAGGTACCCTGCTGTGGAGCACACCAGCCCACACCATGTGTCAGACCAGAGATGTCCTTGATCTCTTTTGCCTGTACCCACTTTGCTTCTTCCGGGATCGGAGCTGGTCCGTGATTGGCGCCCTGCGCTACCGGACACATCATTTCTACTTCGTGTGAATAAATCATTTTAAAACTCCTTTCAACTATGAATCTTTTCTGTCGTAAAGGTTGTTATAACTTTAACACCATACCACGTTATATTCTCTCATAAATTTCGACATTCGTCAATTACTACTTGCCCCGCCGTTTTCAAAAATCAGACAAAAATCAGGCAGGAGCGGACTGTAATATCCTATCGTCCCTCCTGCCTGATTCTTATCTTGCCATTCTTTTCATTCTAAGCACAACCGCTGCCGCTGCCCCTGAGATGAGCATCAGTATGGCCAGCAGCGCCGGCATACTATCGTCGCTCGTCTGAGGCGCTTTCTCCGCCACTGTACCCGCATTGGTATTTCCACTTGTATTTCCGTTCGTATTCTGCACGTTCAATGTCTGCGTACCAGAGCCTCCCTGAGGATCACTGGATGTCTGACCTGTGCCGGCTTGTCTGATCTGGAAACCAGTTGTTGCCTGTCCATCATCAAACAGAATGACCATCTCATGCGCCCCTTCGCTCAACGTCCCCAAAAACTCTGGCTTCAGGCTTACGATAGTGCTACCTGATGCGACCGTATAATACTGAGGATCCACCTCCACATCATCTACCATCACACCCGTAAATTTCTCAAATTCTACGTCTGCTCTCACAGTCAGCCCCCCCTGGCTCCCCTGCGTCCATGTGCCGTTTTCCCCTTCCAGGATCGGATACTGCATGATAGGAGAAAAAGTCCCTGAAACTGCAAGATTTCCATTCACCGGTATTTTCCAGGTTCCCATGATGCCCCAGATCGTGTTCGCAGCATCTGGTGTGTATTCCGAACCGGATGGAAGATCGGGATCCCATCCTTTGAAAAAGTATCCGTCATCCGGCTGAGGCATAACTTCGATCGTCTTGTTCGCGACATCCACTTCCCAGGTATTGATATATCCGCCTTCATTTGACGACAGTGTCAGTGTGTCTCCATCCGGAAACACTATGCTCTGATAGGGATTTCCAGTGATCCACACCTCCTTGAGGCCAGTCAGTCCCTTCATATCCAGAACCTCGATATTATTTATCGCGCATCTTAAGTTCGAAAGTTTTGTCAGGCCGGACACATCCAGGCTGCTGATCTGATTGCTCTGGCAGTCAAGATATTCGAGATTCCCTGCGCCTGACACATTCAGGCTGCTGATCTGATTGCTCTGACAGGTAAGTCTTGTCAGCTTACTAAGACCGGACACATTCAGCCCTGTCAACTCCTGCTGTCCTACAACCCACACTTCCGTCACTTCCGAAAGAGCTGTAAGATCCACATTTCCCTTTAGTCCGCCTGCAACTGAATTCACGTTGAGATTGAAATTTCCGACATGCTTCAGCCCGTCATCCGCTGTTACCCATGTCACCACCGGCGGCGTTGGTTCCTGAATGATACTTTCCCACTCCTCCGGACTATCCGGCGTCAGATTCAGCCCATGGTTTGTTATCAGGGAATTTATCACCGCAACATCATTGTCGTAATATCCATCATCATTGGCATCTCCCGGAGTTTCTGCTGAAACTGACAGCGGAAACAACAGAAAAAACGACAAAACACTTAAAGACAGACCGTTTTTGATCCACTTTCTCATACTTATCAATCCCTCTCTTTCGTTCTTCTCTCTTTAAACACTTTACCATTTTTGATTCTGATTGTCAAGAAAATACACCAGCCTTCTCCCACATGGGACTGTCCGTCTGATAAGGGGCGATCTCTTCCATGGAAAACGGCGCTGTCACCCATCCGCGGGAGAGCCTCTGGCCGTCCGCGCTGCGGAACGCGTAGGTAAATCCCACCTCGACTCCCTGGCCGGTCAGCAGCAGATTGGAGAAATACCGCCCGTCCACGACCTCGCCGGTCAGTGTGGCCTGGAACACTTCATCGGGAAGCTCCGCCGCCGGATAATTGTCTGGGTCCTCCTCCTTGATCTTCTCCCGCCATGTGGCAAGAAACACCTCGTCTGTCTGCAGCAGATCCTGGATCTCATAGCGCTCCGCCGTATTCAGGTCGATGACCCGCACGCGCAGCGCGGCGTACTCTCCATATATAGATCCGGTAAAATAATGATCGTCAAAGATCACACACAGCAGATTCTCGTCCATATAGGTCACCTTGTACTCCACCTGGCTTCCCAGGTAGAGATATTCCTGCTGTGCCAGGAATTCCTGAGTGGCCGCATCCGGTTCCAGATAATACTGATCCGCGTAGGCCATGGCCGCGTCTCTGAGGATCTGGTTCACTTCTTCATCCCTCCCGGAGGGCAGACCGGACACCTGTGGATAATGGACATCATAGTCGATATAGGATGTCTCGTCCTCCTTCTGCTCCGTGTAGGCTTCCCCTGTCAGCTCATAGGCAGTGTCTTCCGACACATAGACCTGGATCTCATCGAATCCATTCCCTTCCTCTGCCTCTGAGCCATCCGTCCCGTCCCCGCCGCCTGGATCTGGGAATTCCGGAGGCTCTGACTCTTTATAGGGATCCTCCTCTCCTTCCGGAATCTGTCGCTCCTGCTGCGCGTCTGTCCTCTGAGA
>DXGF01000024.1 GCA_019114065.1 Candidatus Dorea gallistercoris | reverse complement strand
GGAGCGTGGAATCGATGTAGAATTGTTTGTGCGTAAGAATAAAGACGATAAGATATCAAAAGAATTCTATTATCTTGGAAGAATGTATGCAACAGGAGAAGCAAAAGAGTTTGTGATGGCGAATACAGATAAAACAGCGGTAGAGATTGTCTGGGAACTGGAGACGCCCGTTCGGGAAGATATCTATGAATATATTGTAAATAACTAATGGAGGAAGCAGGGGTATGAAGACTTTAAAAGTTGTTGCGGCGATTATTATACATGAGAAACAAGTTTTTGCAACACAGAGAGGCTACGGGAAATTCAAGGACGGATGGGAATTCCCAGGAGGGAAAGTCGAGGCAGGCGAAAGCCCACAAGAAGCATTAATAAGGGAAATTCGAGAGGAATTGGATATAGAGATTGAAGTAGGTGAACTCTTAGATACTGTAGAATACGACTATCCCGATTTCCATTTGTCTATGGATTGCTTTTTCTGTACAATAAAATCGGGAGAGCTGGTACTGAAAGAACACGAGGCTGCAAGATGGCTTACAGAAGAAACCTTAAATGATGTAGACTGGCTGCCGGCAGATCAAGGATTGATTGAAAACATCAGGAAACATCTGTTGAACCATCTATAATCAGACTAGCTTTCACAGAAAGGACACCGACATGCAGCCTTATATCATGATCATAGAAGACGAGCCAGACATCAGCGGCCTGCTGGTGAAGATCCTACAGGAGGCCGGATATAAGACCTGCCAGGCGTTTTCCGGCACAGAAGCAGAGCTTTTGTTGGAGAGACACGTGCCGGATCTCATCCTGCTGGATCTTATGCTGCCCGGCATATCAGGGGAAGAACTGCTGGGCAGCATAAGAGAGCAGTTCCAATATGACGTTCCCGTCCTGGTGCTGTCAGCGAAGAACAGCTTGGGAGACAAAGTGGCACTGTTAAAAATCGGGGCCGACGATTATATCACCAAGCCTTTCGAGCCGGAGGAGGTGCTTGCCAGAGTGCAGGCGGCTCTCCGCCGTGCGGGAAAGAATCCCCAGGTTCCAAAGAGCCTGACCCATAAGAAACTGTCCCTGTTTCCAGAGGCGCGCCGGGTCCTGGCCGATGGTGTGGAGCTGTCACTGACGGCTCATGAATATGATATCCTGTTTCTGCTGATGCAGAATCCAGATAAGGTGTATTCCAGGGAAAATCTCTATGAGCTGGTATGGCACGGCGGCTACTACGGGGAAAATAATACGGTCAACGTCCATGTCAGCAACCTGCGAAGGAAGCTGAAAGCGGCGGACCCGGAGAATGAATATATCCAGACCGTATATGGGATCGGGTTTAAACTCCAGTGAAAGCTCAAAATGCTTTTGGAACTTTATAGGTTCTTTAAAAGTTCTTTATGACTTCTTAAAAGGAGAAAGGATAAAATACGTTTGTCAATAGGAAAGATACTTACTTATTGGCAGACGTATTTTTCGCATCTGCCTGTGCGGAGGCGGGATTGGAGGAAGACAAGATGGAAACTGTCATTGAGACGAAACAACTGACCAAGCGGTATGGAACCTTCACTGCCCTGGATCATGTGGATCTGCATGTGAGGAAGGGGTGTATCTATGGCCTGGTGGGAGACAATGGAGCAGGGAAAAGCACTCTGCTGAAATTACTGGCTGGGCAGAGCTTCCCCACAGAAGGAGAGATCCGTCTGCTGGGAGAGTTTGAGCCGAAGGCCCTGGATGAGCGCCGAAAGGATATAGGATTCATGATCGAGCAGCCGGGGTTCTTCCCAAATATGACGGTGGAGCAGACGTTGACCTATTACGCTGTCCAAAAAGGGATTCCAAAGCGCGCAAGAGTAGGAGAGATACTGGAGTTGACCGGCCTGTCAGGGAAACGGCGGTACAGATGCGGCCATCTTTCCATGGGACAGAAGCAGCGTCTGGGGCTGGCCATCGCTATGCTTGGGGCGCCTCAGGCATTGGTACTGGACGAGCCTATTAACGGCCTGGACCCCAGCGGGATTATAGAATTCCGCGAAATCCTTCACCGGCTGAACAGGGAGAAAAATATTACGATCCTGCTTTCCAGCCATATCTTATCCGAGCTGGAGCAGACGGCGGACGTCTATGGGTTCTTAAACAGAGGCGTCCTGCTGGAAGAGATCAGCGCCCAGAGGTTGCGTGAAAAATGCGCGGACCGGGTGGAGATCGCACTTTCCGATGTGGAAAAATACGCGGCGGTATTCGAGCGGGCCTTCCCGGATAAACGTTACAAGATCCTGCCGGATCACAGCATCCGCATTGAGGATCCGGGAGAAGACAAGGAGCGCTATAGCCGTCTGGCGCTGGAGCATCAGATCTACATCACACAGATGAGGACCATTCAGTCTTCCCTGGAAGAATATTATATGGAATTAAAGAAGAGGGGTGTGTAAAATGCTGAATTATATCAAAAGTGAGATTTACCGTGTGACCCATACGAAAGAGATCTATCTGACTGCTGGGATCCTGGCGGCCCTGGCGGCATTGCTGCAGGTGCTTTTGTACTTTTTTGGAGGCCCGTACAGGAATACTTCCTTCTCCTATTCAAATCTGGTAGCCAGCCCGATGCTCTTTGGATTCATGGGAGGTATGGTGGCGGTCTTCCTCTATGAAGGCGGAAGAAGAAACGGGAACCTGAAGAATACTGTGGCAGGGGGAGTACCAAGAAATAAGATTTTCGTGGGACAATGTGTGGTCTCTCTCCTTACGGCCACCGCTGTGATGGTTCTGGTGATGGCCGTCTGGATCTTCTGCGCGGAAATGCTTCTTCCCAAAGAGGGACCAGTCCAGCTTAGCGACCTGCTCATGGAGATTCCCATGGTGTATCTGACCGCGGCCGCCTGCCTGATCTCTAGTGTTTTATTTTTGGAATTCTTTGCCAACAGCGGAACGACGATCATCATCTGGCTTTCTGTCTGGATCTTCGCGCCGAAACTGCTGATGTATCTGGGATTTCGATTTGATGTGGTCTATGATCTTGCATTGTGGCTGCCGGTCAATTTCTTCGATCTGACAAATGGAGCGAACGTCAACACACGGGAATGTCTCACGGCCTGGGACACGGTGGAAGGAGCGGCCCGATGCCTGATCTTTGGCCTGGTGGGAACGGCAGTCTTTGGCGTCTTAGGGATGAAGCTTCTAAAGAAGAGGGATCTGTAAAAAATAACTGGAGGAAAGGTTCATGCTGTATCTTGTGTTATTTGTAGCTATATCGGTGGGAGGTTATTTTACTTTCCGATATCTGACTCTGGTATCTGCGCTCAGGGCTATAGGAAGAGATCTGGACCGGGTACAGCAGGACCTGTCTCAGAATCAGATGTTCCATCTTCCGGCGCCGGATCCCCATCTGCGAAAGCTGTTGTGTTCACTGAATGATCTGCTGGAAGGGATCCAGCAGGAACGACAAAGCTATGAGAAGCGGGAACGGGATTTCCAGAAGCAGATTGAAAATATCAGCCATGACCTGCGCACACCGCTGACGGTGATCCTGGGTTACATCAAACTATATCAGCAGTCAGATACGGACCGGCCAGACAGAGACCAGGAAGCGGCCGAGATGATGGAGATCGTGAGGCGGAAGGCGGAGACCATGAGAGATCTGGCGGATCAGTTCTATGATTTCTCCAGGATCTACGCCAGGGATTACCCGGTAATGGCAGAGAAGGTAGACGCCGCAAGATTTCTGCGGGAATTCTTCATGGAAAATTATCAGCCTATAGAAGACGCCGGCTTAAAAATCCAGATCGATCTGCCGGAGCATCCGGTCTGGGTAATGGGAGAGAAAGGGGCTCTGGAGAGAATCTGCCACAATCTGTTCCAGAACGCCCAGCGATATGGGGACACGCTGTTCCAGATCGCTGTGGGAAAAAAGAAGGATCATGTAGAGATTCGGTTTATCAATGATACCAGCAGCTTAAGAGAAGAGGATCTGCCCCGGCTCTTCGACCGGTTCTATGTGCAGGACCCTTCCCGCGGCCAGGGAGGCACAGGACTGGGACTTACTATTGCCAGATCCCTGACGGAAGAGATGGGCGGGAAACTGACGGCGGAGCTGCTTCCAGAAGAGGAAGCAGTCCAGGGGGAAACGCTTCAGAAGGGAGAAGAAAGGCGCAGGATCTGTTTCTGCCTGGAACTCCTGGTTTCCTCCTGATATCCCTGGAAAAACTGGGGGGGGGTATGCTATAATAGCCCTGGTTTAAAAACAATAAAAAGGAGAAATAACGATGGAAAGAACAACCTTGATCCAAGAGTACTATCTATTAGCGGTAGATGAGAAAGGGAACATCCCGCCTCTGCGAAGAAATGAATCAAATGGGGGACTGATCGCGGCAGGGCTGATGGACCTGCTGTTAGGAGATGTGATCGCTCTGGATAAGAAAAAGATCAGCGTCACAAAGGAATTGCCGCAGGAATTAGGACTTTTGGAACCACTTTATACATATTTGCAGGAAAAACCCCGCACGACAGACCGCCTGATGAGCGATTATCTGCTCTCTACAGGAGCGAGGCTTCGAGAATTGACGGACCGGATCGGGGAAGCGCTGACAGAAAAAGGTATGGCGTCGGAAGAGAAAGGCGGTCTGTTTGGGAAAAAGACCATTTATCTTCCCGATAAAAGTTATAAAGAGCAATTGATCAGCGCTGTCAAAGAAGCGGCAGGACAGGCAGAGGAAATGTCTGCCCATGACGGGGCCCTGATATTCCTTTTGCAGGAGACGAAGAACCTGTATCAGTATTTTTCAAAATATGAAAGCGAAGGGGTAAAGAGTAAATTAAAACAGATGAAAAAGGAGATCCAGAAGGATCCCCAGAATAAGCAGCTGGCTGCTATGATCAATTATGTAAATGACATTTCCGCCGTGGCGATGGCGTGCATGGTCACGGCTTCCAATTAATCTTCCGTTTCTGTAACTGCCTTCCGCCTGCGCACATCCCTCTGGAGCAGCTTGTAGGCGGTGGCGGTAACCGGAACCGCCAGCAGCATCCCTACAACGCCGCTTAGGCCGCCGCCGATTGTGACGGCAGTCAATACCCAGATTCCGGGCAGTCCCACGGAAGACCCCACCACTCTTGGGTAGATCAGATTCCCTTCAATCTGCTGTAAGATAACGATAAATACAAGGAATCCAAGCGTCTGTAATGGATTGACGGTAAAGATCATAAACGCTCCGATAAACGCACCCAGATAAGCTCCCACAACCGGCAGCAGAGCAGTGGCACCGATGAGGGTCCCGATCATGCTGGCGTAAGGGAAGCGGAAGATGGTCATACCGATGGTACACAGGACTCCAAGAATCACGGCCTCTGTGCACTGACCGATGATAAAACGGGTAAAGGTATCATGGGCCGTAGAGATCACCAGAGTCAGCCGGTCATACCACTTTTTCTTGAGATAAGTCTGAGCCACCGTCTGGAACTGGCCAAAGAGCCGTTCCCGTCCGGCCAGTATGTAGATAGAGAAGATCAGGGCAACTACCAGAGTTACGATCATAGAACCGATGGCGCTCAGGATATATACGGTAGACGAGAAAATATTACTCAGTCCGCTGGTCAGATGGGAGGCAG
Organism: Candidatus Dorea gallistercoris; assembly: GCA_019114065.1. Classification (GTDB taxonomy): domain Bacteria; phylum Bacillota; class Clostridia; order Lachnospirales; family Lachnospiraceae; genus Massilistercora; species Massilistercora gallistercoris. The sequence goes on along the minus strand of DXGF01000024.1, from coordinate 3,446 downwards.
CCCGCTGGAGAAGCTGCGGCCAGTTTACATTTAAGGATTCCAGGAAACTCTCAAGCTGCGGCCAGTCTCTGCTGCGGGAAGAGATCCAGGTGATCAGTTGAGAGATTGCCGCCGGGATTTCTTTGACCAGGACGCCAATAGCATCCGCTAGCTGCGGGATGACGATCTGGATGATCAGAGTGATGGCCGCAATGATCAGTCCGATGGAACAAAGAATGCTGATGGGGCGGCGAATCCGGTAGAGCGGAGCACCGGGAGCGGCAAAAAAAGGAATCCGCTCGATCCTGGTGACCAGGATACTTAAGATATAAGCGAAGGCGCAGCCGATCAGCAGAGGACGGATGATACCGCCCATATCTGAGAGCGTGCCAAAGATCAAGTCGCTGTATTTGAGAGATAAGGCCAGCAGAGCCACTACGACGACGATCACAGCAATTCGTTTTTTATTCATAAGGATTCCTCCACTTCGTTCATAGTTGATGGTTCCATCATACCATAGAAATGGAGGAATCAGTAGAAATATATGAAAAAAGTTCTAAAATTCAGGATTTTCTTCTCCGGTCTTTTCCTCTGAGAGAACGATGTCCGCGGACTCTCCGTCAGACTGGCTGGCTTCTGTGATCGTATCACCCACCTGCTCTAATAAGTCGGAGGATTTTGCCTCAATCTCTGCCAGACGATCCAGCTTGCTTTCCGATGCGTTTCCACCGTCAGATTTTATTTCAGCCTTCAGAACACGCGCCTCTCCATCCAGTTTTGCCTTTGTGGAGGAAATGATCTCTGCCTGGGTGATCCCGGATGACAGATTCATGATATCGGCCATCTTGCGCTGTTCATATTCTTCTCTGGTCATCTCCTGATCACGGCCGGGAACACGGGTACCCTCTTCCCCTTCTTCCTCAGCCTGCTTTGCTGTGGCCTCCGCGATCTGTTTGTCTATCATCTCTAACTGCTCGTCATATTCGTCGATCTTATCCTGGTTGACATATCCGCCCTCAAGTCCCCGCTTCATTTCCGCGTTCTTACTCTCCTGGATCAGCTGCTTCTGATTCATCAGCTGCTGGATGATGCTTTCCTTTTTCCCCTGCCCGGATATGAAAAGGGAGTCCCGGTTCCCCAGTTGGATCAAAGGCCCTGCCTGGGCCGTGTTGTCAGGATTCCCTCTGCTGACTTTCTGGTTGATAGCTGCTGTGTTCAATAAGCTGCTGTTTGCTCCGATTCCTGATAATCTCATCTTCGTGTGCCTCCTTTTTTGTGTATGTAATATAGCTGTGACCGCCAGACCTTTTTCTCACTCTGCGGCCTGCTCAAGGATCTTCCAGATTGCCTGGTAAGTCTTATGAAAGATAGAAATCCCGTTTCGCGCCGGGAAGGGATCGTAGCTCCCGGTTTTCTGGCGGGAAAAATAGAGTTGATAAGGGTCGTCTTTCTGTTCCCGCCGCCGCAGTTCCTCTTCGATCATAGCCATTCCCTTTTTGAACGTATCGCTTATGCTGTGGGCGGCAGACAGCACTCTGTCGATCTCCCCGTAAATATCTTTGGCGTCTGGATCTATCTCCCAGCCAAATTGTTTTAGTCCAGTGGAGAGAGAGTCATCGATCAGATCCATATATTTGCCGTATTCTTTCACTAATTTCTGCCCTGCCTGGGGGAGACGCTGGTTCAGCTTATCCGCACCGTCTTTCAGAAAGAGTTCCCGGGCCTGCCGCACCGCTTCCAGCAGAGATTCTACGTCGTCCATGGATAAGTGGTCAGGGAGAGGTTCCGCCCCGTCCAGGATCTTCTGGTATTGGCGGATTTAAAAATATCATGGATACTCACCACCTCTCTTCTATTTTTAATATCGTCCCCAGGGGTGATTTTATAAAGGGGGGTAATTCGGTAAAGTTTGTAAGATTTGCACAAATAGGTTGACGTATGTGAATGCGGTATGATATCTTATACATGTAATGTGCATGTATCGGAGGTGAGACCTTGCCGCGCAACAAATATCCGGAGGAAACGATCCAGAAGATCCTGGACGCTTCCCTGAAGCTTTTCCTGGAAAAGGGATATGAGGAAACCACCGTCTTAGACATTATAGGTGAAATGGGCGGATTGACCAGAGGGGCTTTTTATCATCATTTTAAATCGAAGGAAGAAGTGTTTGACGCGCTGTGTGAAAAGCTTTTCTACGAGACCAATCCTTTTGAAAAGGCAAAGAAGCATAAGGAATTAAACGGACTGGAGAAGTTAAGATTCGTCCTGAAAACCTCCTTCGACGAGACGGAACACCATCAGCTTAGCATGGCCGCCATGGGGCTTATGAGCAGTCCGGCCTTTCTGAAGAAGCTGGTGGAGAGCAACCAGGAGCTGGCGCCTATGTATCAGGAACTGATCGAAGAAGGGATCGAGGATGGTTCCATCAAAACAGAGCACGCGAAACTGCTGGCGGAGTTATTCGTACTCCTGACGAACTTCTGGTCCATACCGACCATATACCCAATGACTTCTGAAGAGACATGGGAAAAATTTCTGATGATCAAAGAGATCATGGACAAGCTGGGGCTTCCGGTGATCGATGACGAGATCGTCGGACTATGCAGGGAGAACGCGTAAAAATAAGATTGTCGAAAGACAATTTTATTTTTGGATATTTACATACATGTTACATGTATAATAAGGAGGAAATTTTATGAAGAAATATTTGAAACAGAACAAAGTTTTATTCTTTTTTACGATCCTGACCAGTGTGGCCGCTTCTCTGGGATATGTATTCATGGCGCTTTTGCTACAGCGGTTACTGGATGTGGCTGTGGAGAGGGATATGGGGCGCTTTATCAGGCTCGTCTTCTTTTCGAGCGGATATTTTGCGGCGCTTGGCGTTTTCCTTTATCTCCAGTCATTGCTTGGGAAGAAGATGATATGCAGGATCATGGAGCGGCTCCGATCCGATCTCTTTCTGGGAACACTCAGTCAGAGTACAGAGGATTTTGGAAAAAGGAAGACTGCCGATTATATTTCCGTCATTACTAATGATGTGAAACTGCTGGAAGACAATCTTTGGATCCCTTTCTTTGAAACCGTGCAGTATTCTGTGATTTTCCTCTCGTCCTTTGGGCTGATGCTGTACTTTGACAGCATCGCCGCTGTCTGTGTGACCGGGGCGGTCGCGGTCATGTTCCTTATTCCCGGTCTGGTGGGCGGTGCGTTGGAAAAAAGACAGAATAAGTTTTCTTCCAAATTGGCGGAGTTTACGATCCGTCTGAAAGATCTTCTGTCCGGGTTTGAGATCATCAAGTCCTACTCCATGGGAGAATATGCGCGGCGGTGTTTTCAAAGAGAAAACCGTGAGACGACGGAGGCCAAATATCGTGTTGAACGGCTGCTGGCATTCAATGAAGGTTTATCTTCCTTTCTTGCCCTTATGGTCCAGATTGTTGTATTGTTTCTGTCCGCTTATTTTA
>DXGF01000171.1 GCA_019114065.1 Candidatus Dorea gallistercoris | reverse complement strand
ATCCGGCAGAGAGCGGAGGTAACGCAGATGGTACTGGAATCTTTTGACCAGGAGAAATATGAGAAAGCGATGAAGCAGGAGGGTTATGAGGATGGCTACCAGGCCGGAGAGGCTCATGGCTATCAGGCCGGAGAGGCGGATGGTCTGAAGCGTCTCATCCATATCCTACAGGGGCTGCACATTTCAAGAGAAGAAATCGCAGCGAAAATCCAGGAGAGTTATTGCCTCAGCGGGGAGGAGGCCGCCAAGTATCTTGAGAAATACTGGAAATCGTAGAGAAGCCGGGACGCCCAAATGACGTCCCGGCCTTCCTGCACGGTTTTTGCGGACACTTCCCTAGAATTCATAGGATTCCCGCACGCTCAGCATATCCCTGAATTCCGCGGTTCCATTTTCCAAATGGAAGATCGCCAAGTGATATCCGGTCTTTTCATTGTAGATCTTCTGCATAGCCGGCGCTGCCGCCAGCACTTGTTTTGCGATAGTATCGTCCTTTTCAAACACAGCCTTCCCAAAATACCGCAGAAATTCTTTTATTTTCCCCAGTCCTGGAAAGCATCCGAACCTGGGGAATGGAATATATCAGCTATATGCAGGAACAAAGCGAAAGCTGATATTCTCATATATAGTTGTCCAGATCGCGGATCACGTCCGCTAAAGTGATGGTCTCAAGCTCCCGCTCCATGGCCTGCTGCACCTGGAGCAGCCTGCCGTCCAGGATATTGTGGATATTCTTCCCCACAGGACAGTCTGGATTCGGGTTCTCGTGAAAGTGAAACAGGGCATTTTCCCCCACGCACTCCACCGCCCGGTATACATCCAGGAACGTAATATCCTCCAGCGGTTTCCTGATCTGGGCGCCGCCGGTCCCCCGCTTGACTGTGATCATGCCGGCGTCCCGCAGTTGAGACAAGATCCTGCGGATGATGACCGGATTCACATTGATGCTGGAAGCCAGGAAATCGCTGGTGATCTTATAGTCTTCTTTAAACGTCTCCATACAGGTCAACATATGTATGGCGATGGTAAATCTGCTAGAAATCTGCACGAAACATTCATCTCCTTCCAGCTCTCATTGTAAACCGGAAGGATTGTAATGTCAACGATTACAGCTTAACCCAGCTCGCTTTCGTACAATTCCCGGTCTACGTCCTTAAATACATTGAACACGATCCGGTCAAGATCAGCCTCGTGTTCTTTTAGGTAGTCCGTCACCGTTTCCACAGCGATATGGGCCGCCTCATCATTGGGGAAGTGGAATTCCCCTGTACTGATGCAGCAGAACGCCACAGAGCGGATCTTATGTTCCACACAGCATTCCAATACATTTCGATAACAGTTCCGCAAATCTTCTCTCAGATCATCGGTGACCCGCTCTCTTACGATCGGCCCCACGGTATGGATCACATACCGGGCGGGAAGATTATATCCTTCCGTGAGCACCGCCTGGCCGGTGGGCTCTTCGTAGCCCGGTCCATACTGCATTTTTTGCTGTCCCATATAATGGCCGCAGGCTTCCCGAAGCTGGATCCCGGCCGCCGAGTGGATGGCGTTGTCAATACAGCCGTGACAGGGGACGAAGCAGCCTAGCATCTGAGAATTGGCCGCGTTTACGATAGCTCCCACCCGAAGCCTGGTGATATCTCCCTGCCAGACAGAGAGCTTACCGGCAAATGGATGGGGACTTCCGTACTGCTTGTCTGCCGTTGGGATCTCTTCTAACGTCACGATCCCTTTTTCCCGGGCCTCCTCCTGAAGGAAGGCATCCTGTTCTTCCAGCACCTCTTCTGACATGCCTCCCGGCATTCGGATATTCATAAGTGAACGCAGCAGCCTTCGTTTCTCCTGGTAATCCTCTCCTGTTTCCAGATTCCGATACCGTACGGAATCCTCTTTGAAGGCCCGGAGAAGATCATCCAGCCGTTCCTCCTGCTCTTTTCTTCCCATGACAGTTCCTCCTTATCCCCGGTTAAGATCCCGGATGCTGTCCGCGATATCCGCGTTGATCCCTATCCCTCTGTCTCCAAAGCTCTCCGGTATCACAGCTTCATTGAGGTTCAGACGGATCAGAGACCAGTTTTCATTCTCCCGCACCATATTTTCAAATGGAAACCGTATGATCACGGGAGTGTTGAAGCCAACGCCAAGTTCCAGGAGCACCACTTTTTTCCCCTGCTGTTTTTGCAAGAATTCTCCATAGTTCGCGGCCGCCTCATTCCAATGGGTATCTTCCACGAAATATTGGTCGCACCGCAGATGCATCGCCATATTCCCACCACAGACGGGACACTTGGGGACCATGTCAGAAGGAATCTTACAGTCCTGCCTTGCCTGGTCCATCTGAAGGAACAGTTCCACTCCATCGTAGACCTTCTGGTGGCATCCTCTCGCGCACTGGATCTCTCCATAGTCCCCCTGGGTGGCAAAAATCTGCTCATCCGCAAATCCCGCCTTCCAGAACTGATGGTCCACATTGGTCGTCAGAACGAAATGAGGGTTGTCTTTCACCAGGTCGTAGACCGACTGATAGAGGGGTAGCGCCCCAGACTGTATCCGATTGATCAATGCGTGTTTTGACCAATACCCCCATTTAGCCTCTTCTGAGGGAAACGGGTAGAAACCTGCGCTGTACATATCGGTCATATTGGCGGAGCCATATTTTTCGATAAATTCTCCAAAGTTTTCAGTAAAACGCCGGCCTCCGTAATTCAGCCCCGCGGCCGTGGAAAGTCCGGCTCCCGCGCCGATCACCACGGCATCCGCGTTTGTGATCAGCTCTGCGGCCTTCTGGATCTGTTCCTCATATGGGACGTTCTGGAAGACATAGTCCCTGTCCTCTCTCCACTGCCTCAGCCACGATCAATTTCCCTGCTTTTTCATTTGCGCAAACAACCGCGATTTTCATGATGATTTTCCTCCTTGTTTTGTTGTAATTATTTTTATTACATTTCATGATCTTAATATAACACCCATTTAATGTAATGTCAATAGTTACATTGAAACTTTTCATCAATCTTACAGCGAGGTGTTTACTATGAGAACAGATCTATCCTTTTGGCTGCCATACCAGCCATCCCCGGTTCCTGGGATTTGTTCCCAGCGGCGCCTCGCGGATACGCCGGTGTCTTCACCACGGAATTGAAAGGCAAAAAGGCGCTTCGCCTCTGCGCCCTCCACCCTGAAACAACCAAAAAAGACGTCTCCTCCGTCCTAAAATATCCGGATCTCTGTTGTCAGGGATCGACACCTGCCAGAAGTCACATGGCGGCAGCCGCGGGAATCTAAGTCCCCGGCTGACCGCTTTTTAACGCTGTTTTTTAATTTATTTTACGCCCCCCAGGCATTGTAACTCTTTCTCAGATATAGTATAATAATAGAATCGGGTTTAAAATGCATCTTCTGAGCACAACGGCCTGATCACATTGAGAGGAGACGATTTTTTGATATCACTTGCAATATCACGAAAAAGGACTGCTTTTCGGGGCTATCTGCTTGCCGCTCTAATCGCTTTTGAACTGCTGATGTCCTTTTCTTTTCTTGGATATATCCATGTCCAGCCGATTTCTGTCACATTTGCGTACATTCCTGTGCTCCTGGCCGGTTGTCTGATCGGTCCTGCTTCTTCTTCGCTTGTGGGTCTTGTTTTCGGACTGGCCAGCATGTGGAAGGCTTCCGCGCCATATGTGGCGGAAGGCGACCGTATCTTCTCGCCCCTTCTCAGCAATGACGCTTTCGCCAGCTTCCTGCTCAGTATCGGAGCCAGAGTCTTGTTTGGCGCTGTGATCGGACTGCTTTTCCTCTGGGCCAGAAAATCCAAGCACCATCCTGTGTTGTGGATCAGCCTCGTGGCTCTAAGCGGGAGATTCCTGCACTCCCTTATTGTATATACCTTTATCGGACTCTTATTTCCAGAGGCGGGTCTGAATATCTTTACCGCGTTTGCCGTTTTGGGGGCACCGGACAATGTTTTCTCAGCGCTCATATCTACTGCCGCTGTAGCCATTGCGTATCAGTTTCAGCAGACGGTCTTCTTCCGGCAGTTAGGCGCTCAGCTCCAGAACGCCCGACAGATTTCCAAGACACAGGCGAATCGTATCCTCCCGGCTGCCACGGCTATCGCCGTCCTTATACTGGCCGCGGCCTCCGCGCTGGCTCTTTATTTTATCCAGCGGATGCAGCATGTGCTGGCCTTCAGCGGCTACGATCTGGATGAGATAACACAGTATAATCTGCTGCATCTGCAGATTCAGTTCCTTCTGGGGCTTCTGTCCCTGTTTTTCCTGGTCTCGCTGTTTCTTTTCTTTGTCTACCGTTATACAATCTATGTCCGTTATGAGGCAAAAACAGATGCGCTGACCGGCATACTGAACCGCAACGGCTTTTTCTCCCTGTGCAGACAGACTTTGGATGAGTTTATGTTTCGGGAAAATTCTACTGGCTATTTTATGGTCCTGGATATTGATCATTTCAAACAGATCAACGATACATTCGGCCACCCCAAAGGGGACGACATTCTTTCTGCTTTAGCCCAGATCATAAAAGAAAACTTTGACGGGAAAGCTGTATACGGCCGGATCGGAGGGGATGAGTTTGCCATCCTTCTCTTTACCCCTGTTGCTTTGGATGATCTGAAGACGATATTGGGCAAATTTCAGGAGTGTGTCTATCAGATCCCCTGTGACGACCACCGAGTCTCCTGCAGCATCGGCGCTGTTCCGATCACCCCGCCTCCCAATATCAATGTTCTTTACCGGAAGGCGGACCACTGTCTGTACATGGCCAAAAGAGAGGGAAGAGATCAGTTTTTCATCTGTGACTCTTCCGACTGCTCTGGCAAAGAAGAGGTCTGACCCTATGCGGTCCAGTCAAATCCTGCCGTCACATCGTGGAGGACATTTTGTTCCTCATCATAAGTAAGGATACGGTCATCACCTCCATCCACAGGCTTCAGGATATACCTGGTCATCCCGCCTGAAGCCACTGCGTTATCCACAGAAATCTGATAGATCGTGGTACTGGTTTCCCCGGTTCCCGACATTAATTCCACAATCGTCGCGGTTCCTGACGCCTCGATCGTGAGCGAGGTCCGCAATCCCCCGACCGGTGCCACATAGCTGTAGGAGCCTACCGGGAATTCAGACGTGTCCTGGCCAGCAGTCCCCACATCCTCGATGCTCACGATCTGGTACAGCCCTTCTTCATTTGGTGTGAGCACGGCCTTTTTCTGAAGGGTCTCCTGTCTGCTTTCTCCCCTGAAATCATAGGTATAATATAATTCCATCTCTTTCTCTGTATATTCCGCCGATGTGATCTGGGCCTGGCAGACATAGCTGAGGGTCGCCGGAACGTATGTCAGGACCTGACCGTCTACATTGACCCCATACTCTGCGCCGTCCTCATCATTTTCCTCCGCAAACTGATGATCGCTGAAGGAGGCAAACATCCGGTTTATGTCTTCCACCGAATACCTGGACCGCCAGCTGGCATCCGGCTCATACTCTTCAATCATACCACCGCTCCTGCTTGACGCATCGCAAAGAGCGTTTAAGATCTGCTCCAGATCCGACTCTGAGAATCCCTGTGCCGGGATCTCCTGCGGGCCATAAGCCAGCACATATTCCAGCTCTTCTTTGGTCAGATTCCCGGCGATCAGCTCCGGATATTCTTCATCCCTTACCTCCACTGGCGTCTCTTCCGCCTCTTGCTCTGGTTCCTGCTGTTCTTCCGTTTCCTGCTGCGGCGGCTCTTCCTGCTCCTCCTGTACGGCCGGGGGTTCTTCTCTGTGATCCATGATCTGAGACGCCCCGTAGAATCCAGCTCCTCCTGCCAGGCACACGCCTACCGTGACGGCCGCCACCTTTCCCAAGGTTGTATGCAGCAATCCTGTTTTCGCGGCGGTGGCAGCTTTCGCTGCCGCCTGAGCGCCGGAAGCTGTCTGGGATCCAAGGGCCGCCTGGCCCCCTGCCGCGCCGCCGGCTCCCCCGGTCCCCGCCTGGGACATGGACTGGAAGACTGTCGCGGCCACCGATTTCCCCGCGGCCGTCAATGCTCCATCCGCGGCTAGATACCCTTCCTGAGAGCGCAGCAGATAGAGAAGCAGCGGCAGCGGAGCCACGTTGTACAGCTTGTAACCTTTCTTCTTCAGTTCTTCCGCCTTTTTCCTCAGATTTTTCCGCCCGTAGTTCAAACGGGACTTGACGGTATTCTCTGAGCACCCTAACGTGGCCGCGATCTCATTGATCGGCACATTCTCAATATGAAACATAAGGATGCAGATCCTCTGCTCATCAGACAGGGAATCAATCAACTGACGCACCAATTCTTGAGTTTCCTGCCTGGTATAGGACAGTTCCGGCTGATTTTCGATCTTATCATCCTCGATCCGATACTCAAAAGTACCGTCCTCATCCTCTGTTCCCATTTCAGAAAACAGCACAGGATTCCTTTTCGCCAGCGCGTTCTTCGCCGTGTTTGCCACAATCCTCCCCAGCCATCCGGGGAAGGCCTCCGGCTCCGCCAGAGTGTCCAGCCTATCAAAAGCTTTGCAATAGGCGTCCTGCAGGACATCCTTGGCCGCCTCCTCATTTTTCATATATTGGAGCGCCAGATAGTATTTACTTTTATAAGTCGTCTCATAGAGAAACCCAAAGCCCCTCTCATTCCCCGCTTTCGCAAGGGCAACCGCTTCTGTATAGTTCACGTCGTTTCCTCCTCTTTTCCTTCCATAAATTATAGTGAAAAGACCGGATGCCGTCAATGCTCCTTCCGCTTCCGAAGCACCTTCCATCGTCTTTTCAGAGAACGGTACATCTTCCGCTTTTCTTCCTTATTCTCTACATACCCCTCCATATCCTGTTTAACCAGACAGATAAACCATTGGATAAAATTGATGTTTTTCAGCCTCTCCACCTCCGCTATCTTCTTTGATAAATATCCGCGTTCCAGCTGCTGTTGTCCGACTCCACTGTGATGGTATTTTCATCAGATGACATGGTCACGATCAGAGGCTCACTCGAGGAAGAAACCGCCCCGTCAAAATCAAGGTCGATGCTGTTCTCGTTTTCCTTCCAGGTCCCTTCTTTCACGTCTCCATCCTTGTTATATTCTACGGTTCCATCCTCATTGATGGTGATCTCTACTTTACTTCCGCTAGTGGAGGTCCCTCCATAAGCTCCGACCCACTTGTTTGGCCCGCAGGCGCACAAAGCACCCGCTAAAAACATTACCATGATACAGCCAGCCAGTCCTTTTAAAATGTTTCTTTTTCTCATTGTTGTTTTCATTTTTCATTTCTCCTTTTCCATAATAATTAGTTTTTGTTTTACACAGCTATAGACAACGGGAAAGACAAAAAAGTTTTATAAAATGTGAAATAATTTTTCAAAGTTTCCCTTTTCTTTGATCCTTCCATCCTCCATATAAATGATCTCATCGTACTGCTCCAGCAGTTCTTTGTTCAAATGGTGTGTGACTGTGATCAGCGTCAGGTCTTCCTTTTTCAACAATCTGCTTTCGATATCGTAAGCAGTCTTCTTGTCCACAGCCGATGTGCCTTCATCCAGTATCAACAGCGGCTTATGCCGGATTAACGCCCGGGCCACCGCGATCCTTTGTCTCTGCCCACCGGAAAGGTCCGCGCCATTTTCTCCTGCCTGATATCCCAATCCATCCGGAAGTTCTGACAGGAAGCCGGTCAATCCGCTTTCTTCTACCGCCTGCTCGACCCTTTCCTTTGAATACTCCTGATGCAGACAGATATTGTCATATATAGTCTCGTCAAACAGGTAGATATTCTGATGGATGACCGACGATAACCGGGCCACCGCATCCCGGTCCAGCCTCTCAAGGTCCCTGCCGTCATATAAGATCCTGCCGTCATATCCAAAACAGCAGCCTGTCAGAAGTTTTATAAGAGTGCTCTTCCCACAGCCGCTTTTCCCTACAACCGCATATTTTTTCCCTTTCTCTATGACGCAGTCGATCCCCTCTAAGACTTGCTTCTGCTTATCGTAGGAGAAGGAAAGGTCCTCTATACAGATCCCGTGATCCAGCGCCTCGATCTGCTCCTTTGCCGTTCCTGTGGAAGCAGGCCTGGATATCTTTTCAATTTTCCCGATGACAGATCTTGTACCCTTTATTTTTGAAACATTTGTAAATATCATGACAAGCGGGTTGGCCAGATTATTGCTCACTT
>DXGF01000170.1 GCA_019114065.1 Candidatus Dorea gallistercoris | reverse complement strand
TATGGAATAATCGCCTGACATCAGATATTGGCCCGCCTCCGTGCGGTCAAGCCAGGATGCGGTGATCTTGTTCATCAGCACCTCCCTCATTCTGTTTCTATGTAGAATAGAGGTCAGCCACCCTGCAACACGGTGTTCCTGTCCATATACCACTATAAGCGCAGGCGAGATCAGCAAAAAATAAAGGTCTAAAGCATTGGCGTTCTATGCTCATTTCATACTATCTCAGCCTCAGCCTTATGGCCTTCGAGTGCTTGGCAAGATCGTCAATGTGATTGCGATGAAAAATTTTGGATGATGCCGGAAAGATCGGTCAGGCATAGCCATGACCGCCTATGCTATGGCCAAGACTTCCTATAGCAGCGAGATGGTGCGGAACAATAGTACAACTTGTAGCAAAGCGCTATTCCGTCCGTTCTTTTTCTGACTGTCCGATCGAGCCGGAAAAGATGGTGAAGATTTTGAAGGCCGGACAGCTTGCTCCTACAGCGGTCAATTTTCAACCTCAGAAGATTTATATCCTAAAAAGCAAGGCAGCGATCGACAAGATTCGTTCACTTACCCGTTTCGCTTACAATGCGCCGGTTGTACTACTTTTCTACGCAGACACTTCAAAGGCTTGGAGAAGCTCTGTGGAACTCTGTCTCCTATCTATAAGGTCAGCCTATATTTTACACAGATTTAACTGAAAGCGGATAGTCGTTTCATGTTGCCTGCTATATAATTAAAAATAAGAAATTGTGTCATGAAGGGCTCTCTGCGGCACCTTGGAGCGCTCGTTGGACAGAGTGACACACTGTGATCATCGTCAGCCGGTGCTGGTACGGAGGATATCAGCCGCTATCTGCGCCGGAAGCTGCTGTGTGTCTATTTTACGGAAAATACACGGAATTCGAGCGGGAGACAGCAAAAGAGGTTGTGGAGCGCAATCGTTTGAATCCTGACTATAAGAAACCAAATGTGACCTTCTTCGAGACTATCGAGCAGCTAAATGAGGTCGGCTTATGAACCTTCTGATCTTGTTGCAAATGGCGTTAGCCTTTATCAGTGCCGGCATCGTTCCAAGTAAATTGTGGCGTTCCCCCGCCATCCAGATATTCACGTGGCTTTTTCTCAACAGCGGCGTATTGTTCTGTATGGCGTGCCTTTCGTCAGGGATTCGCGGACATATTTACGATTTTAGCCGCACTCTTTCAAGGCAGCTTCCTTTTCGTGCTTTTGAAATGGGAGAAATATTGTAGTAGGAGGATAATTATGGATCACATCATTGTCTACGGCAGCCAGTACGGAAGTACACACCGATATGCGGAAAAGCTGTCCGAACAAACCGGTATTCCCACAGTCAGCTACAAAGACTCACCGAATCTTTCCGGCATGAAGACCATTATCTATCTGGGCAGCCTGTATTCCGGTGGCGTTCTGGGGCTGGCGAAAACTCTGCGGAACTTTTCCCTTCAGGACGGACAAAGATTAATTCTTGTTACTGTAGGATTGGCTGACCCTAACGAGCCGGAAAACCAGCACAATATCCGCGCTTCCCTGCAAAAGCAGCTTCCTGCGGAGCTGATTGATCGGGCGAAGATCTTTCATCTTCGCGGCGGGATCGATTATCAAAAGCTCTCTTTCGGACACCGGACAATGATGAAACTGTTATACCAATCCCTGCGAAGGACGCCGTTTGAAAAACAAACAGCGGAAAACCGGGCGCTCATAGAAACCTATGGCAGGCAGGTGGATTTCACAGACTTCCGTGCGTTGGAACCGATTGTTCGGGAAGTATGGAGGGAAACAATATGAACAGAGCTGTTAAAAATATCTTGAAAATTATCCTAGTCGGGATCGTCACCACCATCGTCCGCATTATTGGTCAGCTTTCCATCCCGGCCGGTGAGCAGACGGTCCTGACACCCAGTGTTTTCGCGCAAAACGGAACCCTGCCGTTGGCTTTTACAATCTATGGGATTTTTGCCTACTCCCTGACCGCCTCACTCTTCTTGCTCATCCACAACAATTTGGGTGGAAATCGGGTTTTGCAGGGGCTGAGATATGGCCTTTCCTGCTGCATAGTATGGATCGTTTATCTTTTAGAGCCTCTGCCGCATGTGGCGGGCATTGACCGGATCACTTACCCGGCAGCCGACAGCTTGGCGCTGATTGTCATGGGTCTGATGCTGGGATGGCTGTTTGGAACCCCCGCACAACGGACAGAGAAAGAGAAGCCGCCTTTCCCCATTCTTCCGGTGCTGGCTGTCACAGTGGGCTTCTTTATCGGACGGATGATACAATATCGCATCTTTGGCGTTTACTCTTCCTTTGATGAGAAGACAATGGAAACGGTACTGTGGTGTCTGTTGACAGGTATCACGATCTCCTGTGTGATGGCATGGCTGAGTCTTTATATCCGCAGCGAAAATCGAATTTTGCAGGCGCTTATCCTTGGCGGCATGCTGTTTGGTGTGGATTTGATCCTCTTCAACTTTTTTATGCCGCTGGTTTTTGACGCCGACATCTCCGATCTGATCCTCCGCACCTTCTGCGATATCCTGGCAGTAACGGTCGCATGTTTAGCCTTTTCAAATCAACGAAATGTAAAGCCAGTAGAGCGAGGGCAGGGGCAATGGAGAAGTATCCTATGAAATGTTTTGGACTCAAAGAGATTGCCAAGTGGCTGAACGTAGATTTCCAAGTTATTTCCAGATGTTTAAAGGCCAGAGACTTACGCCATCTGTCTGGCGGAGATGATGATCAAAGGACAGAATGCAGAGAACATCTGCTATCAAGAAGGGACAATTCAAAAGCTTCAAAATAATTTAACCTTTCAAGCAACGGATTGTTGCTCTTTGTAAGAAAGAGCCGGACGGCAATATGGGTCAAAAAGCCACGCTCGAGAACAAACGACAAAAACTGCTTGAATCTCACTACAGTAACGCGATCCCTTGGATCTGCTTAAAACTGAGCAGCAGAAAATCGCCAAAGAATTAGTCACAACCGAAATTGCGGAGAAACTTACCTCTATGCCGATGACTCCACCAAACAGCTCATGAACCAGGCCATCTTTAAACGATTCCTTATCAGCAACGACCTGGAAAACGGTCTCCAGGTGGACGCCAAGCCAGCTGCGCCCTTTGCCCAGTTGCAAGAACCTATCAAGGATGATCTGGTAAAAATCAACCATGCCAGCCCTGAGCGCGCCAAAATGAGGACACGAAAAAATCAGCATAGAATTTCTCATATGCTGATCTTCCCTATAAATCCGCGTTATAAAAACTTACTCGAACCCATCAATTTTTTCGGTCAAATAGTTCGAGCGAGACGCTTTTAGTGGACCTGGCGGGAATCGAACCCGCGTCCGAAAGCCCATCCATCAGGGCATCTCCCATCACAGTCATTAATTTGGCATTCCCTTAGTCAGACGCCTAATGACAGGCTTCTGACTTCAGTAGCTTCATCAGTTCTTCCATCTCCTCAAAGCTTTGGAGGTGAAGTGCTCCGCCTTTTTCGAAGCCGGTGACTTAAGCAGCGGATGACCTAAGACCGACTGCTGCCGAAATTAGGCAGCGTACGCTAACTGTCTATCGTCTGCGTTTATATTTAAGTGGAACTTTTAACGTAGTGTCCCGCTACGGATGGCTTCCCCAACTTCCAGACCCCCGTCGAAACCAGTACAAGCCCCTGTCTTCATGCTTTCTCTGGTCCGCAGACAGTCTTTCTTTTGATAGCTACTTTATTATATGGAAAAGAGGCCAGATTGTCAAGGGGTGACGGAAGACACTCTTCCCCCTTCCTCCAGCGGGATATCCTGATATCGATAGACGGACAACAGGATCCCAAATATGATATAAGTGACCAGCATCACCGTCCCTCCGCTGGTAAGGAAAGGACAATAGATCGTCCCCGGAAGGATGATTCCCATATTACACAGCACGTAGATCAGAATCTGGGCCACCATGACGATGGCGCAGCCTGTCCCCATCAACCTTCCAAGCTGGTTCTTCTGCCGCAGAGATACCCGAAGCAGGCGGAACATCAGATACAGGATCAGTCCGATCAGCACCAAGGCGGCCAGGATCCCATAATATCCCACAATGTAAGACAGCACAAAATCTACCGCCGGGAATCCTCCTTCCTGGTCCAGCGCCTGCTGACTGGCGCCGATAAATCTGCTGTTTCCCAGCATATCCTGTATGGTCTGCCGCATCCAGTTTCCTTCCTGGCCACTGACGTCAAAAAGTGTCATAAGACGCATTTTCTGATAGTCTGCTCCAAACAAGAGCGTAATCCCTGCGCTTGCGACCGGAAGAAGGATGAGCGCCGCTCCTGATCCAATCAGAGTTTTCTTCTTCGCTACCTGGAACCATTGCTTCCATACCGCCACAATGAGGATGATAAGATCGATCTCAAGGAGCAGAAGAGCCGCTCCCATCCTAGAACAGCTCATGGTACAGATCACTCCCGGAAGCGTCCACAGCAGGCAGGCCGCAAGTCCCTGATATCCACCTTTCCGATATCTGTAAATGATCCCGCCATAGAGTGGGACAAAAAGGGGCCAGACTAGATTGATGCTGACTACACGCCCCGCAAAATACAGATACCCACTCATGCCATTTACCACGATACCGGTAAACAGGTTCCCAGCCATGAGAGCCAGCGCCAGCACAAGAGTACAGGTTCTGGCGCGTCTCCCGATCCTGCTGTAATCGATCAGGCAGATCCCGATCATCAGCGCTAGGCCAAGGCACAGATAAAGTCCCTCTCTTGTCACATCCCCGGTCATGAAGCTCACGCCCGGTAGCTTTGTCATGAGGGAAAATCGGAACACCATCCCCACAATACTCAAGAAAACGATCAGTACTACGCTTCCCCAGGGTATCTGAGGCCGGTGGATCAGATCCATGGCAACACCCGTCTCCACCGGATCGCCCATTTCCTGGACGGCCGCCTCTTCCGCTTCCGGCCCTGTCATTCCTTCTGCCAGAAAGGCTTTCTTTTGTTCTTCAATATGATTCTCGATCTCCCGGCGTACCGCCGCGGCCGCCGGCTTTGACCGGATCTGTTCCGCCAGCGTGTCCAGATATTCCTTCCTATCCATAGCATACACCTCCAAGAACGCCCGCGACAGCTTTGGAATACTCTTCCCACTCTTCTTTCTTGGTCTTCAGATAGCGCTTCCCTTCTTTGGTCAGCCGGTAATATTTCCTGGTCTTTCCCAGGACCTCCTGCTCATAGGCTTCCGCATATCCTTTCGCCTCCATTCCATGGAGCAGAGGATACAGCGTGCCTGCCTTCAGTTCAAACACATTCCTGGATCTGCTTTTCAGTGTCTCGATCATTTCATAGCCATACATATCCTTTTCCTCAAGAAGCGTCAAGATCAACATGGACGTGCTCCCCGAGATCAAACTTTTGTCAACCGCCATCTTTATCCTCCTTATTTGGTTTCCTGTCTCCTGATATATCGATTATCGATATATCGTTTGTCTATATATTATATCGATTATCGATATATGTCAACCACTTATTTTTGAAACATCTGTCTATCAGTTTATATTTTATTCATTTTTAATGCATATTTTGTATATTTATAAAATTACTTCATTTTTTCTTGCATATTTATAAATTATGGTGTATAGTATTGGTTACGGCAAGAAAACAGAAGCATTGTGAAAAACACATAGATTCAGGAGGGTTTACTATGAAAGAGAAAGTTGTATTAGCTTATTCCGGAGGACTTGACACAACCGCCATCATCCCATGGTTAAAGGAGAATTTCGGCTATGAAGTCATCTGCTGCTGCGTTAACTGCGGACAGGGGGAAGAATTGGACGGGCTGGACGAGAGAGCCAGGCTGTCCGGCGCTTCCAAACTGTATATTGAGGACATCGTAGACGATTTCTGCGACAACTACATCGTTCCCTGCGTACAGGCTCACGCCATTTATGAAAATAAATATCTGCTGGGAACTGCCATGGCAAGGCCCGCCATCGCCAAGAAGCTGGTAGAGATCGCCCGCAAGGAAGACGCTTCTGCCATCTGCCACGGCGCTACAGGCAAAGGAAACGATCAGATCCGTTTCGAGCTTGGCATCCGCGCCCTGGCTCCAGACTTGAAGATCATCGCCCCCTGGAGGATGACGGATATCTGGACCATGCAGTCCCGGGAGGATGAGATCGAGTACTGCCACAAGCACGGCATCGATCTTCCTTTTGATGCCAGCCACAGCTACAGCCGCGACCGGAACCTGTGGCATATCAGCCACGAGGGGCTGGAACTGGAAGATCCTGCTAACGAGCCTAATTACGATGATCTCCTTGTCCTTGGGGTAACGCCGGAGAAGGCCCCCGATGACCCTGAGTATGTGACGATGACTTTTGAGAAGGGAATTCCAAAGAGTGTCAATGGAGAAGAGATGAAAGTCTCCGATATCATCCGCAAACTGAACGAACTGGGCGGAAAACACGGCATTGGAATCTGTGACATCGTAGAGAACCGCGTAGTCGGCATGAAATCCCGCGGCGTCTACGAGACTCCCGGCGGAACCATCCTCTATGAGGCCCATCAGCAGCTGGAGGAACTGGTATTAGACCGGGCAACTTACGAAGTCAAGGAAGAGATGGGCAACAAGCTGTCCCAGGTCGTATATGAAGGAAAATGGTTCACTCCTCTGCGGGAAGCCATCCAGGCCTTTATCGAGAACACCCAGGAGTATGTGACCGGCGAAGTAAAATTCAAGCTTTACAAAGGAAATATCATCAAGGCCGGAACCACTTCCCCCTACTCTCTCTACAGTGAGTCTCTGGCAAGCTTCACCACCGGAGACCTGTATGACCACCACGACGCGGACGGCTTCATCAACCTCTTTGGACTGCCGCTGAAAGTCCGGGCGATGAAGATGCTGGAAGTGGAGAGCAAGAACAAATAGCACAACGATCGTATGAGAAAAACCAGGGATCAGCCAAAAGGATCCCTGGTTTTCTCAACACAATTTATTCCCATTTGCCACCAGCTTGAACCGGCACCCCAGCACTTCCGCCGCCCGGCGGCACATCAGCATCCGCTGGAGAAAGATTTCGAAATAATCCAGCACTGTGCAGATCGTATCATCCAATTCCAGGTTCATCTGGAGGACTTTCTTCTCTTCTTTTAATTCCAGGACCGATTTCAGCGCCGCGTAATTGACCCGGTCGTGGATATCGAAATTGGACGGCGTCCGGTTCTGGACACGATTTCTCCTTACGTCTGTCTTATCGGCCAGGATCAAGGCTGCCGATACCGCATCTACCGCTGTGCCTGTGGCTTCGTCGTGATGGCCGATGGCTGTGACGATGGTCAGGATATCGTCCATTGGCGTCTTTAGGTCTTTCAGCGTCTGATACGCCAGGATCGCTCCGCTGTGGGCATGGTCATTCCGGTTGACGCAGTTGCCGATATCGTGCATGTAGCCGGCAATCCTTGCCAGTTCTGCCGTATGCTTGTCATACTCTAGCTTTTCCAGGATCTGACCTGCCCTCTGGGCCACTCTTGCCGCGTGCTTTCTGGAATGTTCGGTATAGCCCAGTTCGTACAGTACGTCGTTTCCCTTTTCGATCAACGCGTTTATCTCATCATTTTTCCTGATATCTTTATAACTGATCACTGATATTTCCTGCTTCCATAGTTCTATAGTCTTTGGACCGCATCCACCGCCAGCTCTGACCGCTCGCACTCCTCCTGCGTCAGCGTGATCTGCCAGCATAATGGGCTGCCCTTCATATGCTCCGCCGCATAGCTCAGGCCGTTGGTCCTCTCATCCAGAAACGGTCGGTCGATCTGTCCCGGGTCTCCCAGGAGGATGATCTTCGTGTCTTTCCCAGCCCGCGTGATGATTCCCTTCACCTGAGCCGGCGTCATGTTCTGGGCTTCATCGATGATCAGATACGTCTTTACAATGGACCTCCCCCGGATGAAATTCATCGCCTCCGCTTGGATGATCCCTCTCTCAAAAATTTCCTCGATCTTCCCCGACAGTTCCGTCTCACTGCTATATCTCTCCTTCTCATCGGAATCTACCAGCTGCTCTAAATTATCTATGATGGGCCGCAGGAGCGGGGATATCTTTTCCTGCTCATCGCCCGGCAGGAACCCGATCTCCGAATCAAACTGGGCATTGGGCCTGCAGATCAGGATCCTCCGATACTCTCCGGTATAATGGTTCACCATTTTCTCCAGTCCCACCGCCAGTGAATAGAAGGTCTTGCTGGTGCCGGCGATTCCTTTGATGATCACCAGAGGCGCTTTCTGTGCCGGCTGCATCAGCGCTTCCTGGATAAAATACTGTCCCGCGTTCCTCGGCTTTACTCCGTAAGGGGTGCTTTTCTTGTAATCCAGTTTGCGGATGACGCCGTTCTCTACCCTGCCCAGCTGGGTCTTCCTGTGGGACTGATCGGCTTTCAGGATCACGAATTCGTTTTCATAAAGTTCGGGCACCCAGGCTCTGCCTTCCTCATCCATGCAGTAGACCTGGTCTGTCCTGATCCCTTTTTTCTTGAAATCTTTAAATATCTCCTCCTGCGCGTATACCTCGATCCTCCCCTGATACTGGGTGCCATGCTCCGCCACCTGCTCTGTGGTGAAGTCCTCCGCCTGGATCCCCAGAAGCTGCGCCTTGATGCGCAGCAGGATATCTTTCGTCACAAGAATGACCTGTTCTTCTCTGGCCTGGGACAGGCCTTTGCACACTTTCAGGATCCGGTTGTCAGACTTATATTCCGGAAGATCCGGCGGCAGTTCCACATCCAGATAGTTTTTCTCCACTCTCAGGATCCCTTCATTGTCCATCGTGATCCCCTCCAGCAGATTTCCTTTCGAGCGCATCTGCTCCAGAAAACGGATCGCCCGGCGCACATTTGCTCCCCGCTCTCCCTCGTCCTTCTTCAAGTTATCCAACTCTTCCAGCACGACCAGAGGGATCACCACCTCGTGTTCTTCAAAACAGGTCGGCGCATACGGCGCCTGAATCAGGATATTGGTATCCAGCACATAGATTTTTCCCATTCGGTTTCCCTTCCCGCAACGATAGTTTCAGCTTTTGCTGCTTCCACTATACGTTGGTTTTGTTATATCTTCCATGCGCCTTATGTAAAATCTATGTTAAATTCTTCTTTCCATGCTTACGCAAATATCATCAGGATTCCCAGTCCCCAATTCACGACCGCCACGACCAGACCTATGATACAGAGCACCTTTCCCGCTTGGGCCATTCCTGCTTTACTGGACCCTGACCCCAGTCTTGCTCTGGTAAATCCCAGTACTGCCAGGATGATCCCCCCGATCGGGATGAGCAAAGCAAGTAGCACACTCAAGATACCAAACACCAGTGCCATCGTCGCCGCCCCCGAATTGTCCACCGTCTGCACCGGGATCACTGTGGGCTGCGGTCCTCCATATTGAGGTCCATGCATAGAGGGATCATTGGGAAGGGGCTGCTGCAGCGCCGCAAACAGCTGCTCCAGGCTTTCCCTGTAAGGTTTCTTCTGCAGTGTTCCCACGAATCCCTCCAGATCCATCTCTTTGTCGCCCATTCCCTTCAGCCACGCCTCCAGATGGAACTCACCGCCGTTGTAGGACCATTTCAGATATTTGAACCCTTCTACCATAGCATCTCCCGCACGGTACACCGGTTCTCCTTTCCAGTCGGACATTTCGAACTGATTCTTCTGAAGAAAATCGTTCATGATAAACTGTACAAAATCCTCCGGTTTGTTCAAGAC
>DXGF01000169.1 GCA_019114065.1 Candidatus Dorea gallistercoris | reverse complement strand
TTTCCGCTTTCTACGCTGTCTTTCTCTTTTGCAATGCCCATAAAGTTATATTTTGATGTGTTTTCAAATTACTTCCCTGTGTGGCGTTAGCATTTCCCAGTCATCCCTTCTTTTTTCTATATGGAACAATCATATTTCTCCACTTTGCAGGGCTTCTGCCCCCTGGTAAAGAGATATGCGTCTGTCACAGGCATTTCCAGGATCGTATTCGCCGTCTTGTTTGCCTTCACAGCAATATATTTTGCCGTCTCCACATCCTGCCCGCCCAGATACAGGCAGTTGTCGCAGTTATTGATGATGGTCTGCCCTTTCTCCAGACCGTACATGCCGTAAAGCTGGGTAATGCTCTGTAAGATGATACTGACATAGATCTCTCTCGACCGGATGACAGATATGATCTTGTCAAAATCTGGTATGGTCGTGTTGGAAGCAAAGTCGTCCAGGATGATCCGCACCGGCACCTTCAGGCGGTGATCCGCATAATCTTTGTCCGCGCTTCTGCAAAGTATGTGAAACGCCTGTGTATAGATCATGTTCAGGAATTTATCCTGGGAACGGTCCATATCGCTGATGTTCAGGAACAAGGCGATCTTTTTTCTTCCCATCTTCGCGAAGTCCACCTGATGAGGATTGAGGGCAAACGCCTTCGCCCCTTCTGTCGTAAAGATGTTCAGCTTTTCTCCCAGCATAAGTTCGATACAGCCTTGTGTTGTCTGGGCTCTGCTGCCATTTTTAAATAAATTCCACTTTCTGACGGCAACACTGTCCGGGTATACTTCTTCCCACTCCGCAAGCATACGGGCAAATACTTGATTGCTCAGAAATCCCGCCAGCCTCGCCACGCTTCCCATATGGTGTTCTTCCCTGGGAAGGGCTTCCAAAACGTAGGCGATCAGCGCTTCCATCTCCAGCCAGGCCGCGTAATCCCAATAGGGATCTTTATAACACTCCGCCGGAGCGGCGGCCTGCGCCACCGTCATAATGTCCTGCTCATTATAACGGTCTGTGTTCTCATCATACCGGATGGCCGACAGCACATTATAGCCCATAGGGGAATTCTTCATATCGGTGAAATCCATCAGCCACACCTCATAGCCGGCCTCTTCCAGGATCGGTCTGAACTCCTGGTGGAGCGAATTCTTTGTGTCCGCCACGATGATACTGTCGCTGGCGCACCTAAGATTCGGCCTTACATAGCCTCTGGTCTTCCCGGCGCCGCTCACGCCGATGATCAAATCATTATTGTTAATGCCTGTCACCCAGGTATTATTATTCATGGTCTTGTTTTTTGCCAGAATTCTATAGGTATCTCTCTGTTCCGGTTTCTGGGTCATGATTTTACACCTCCTATAATCGTGTGATGATCTTATCCGCAAGCCCAAACGCGATCGCGTCTTCCGCGTAGAAATAAGTGTCCTTCGCCGTCCGCTCCAGCACTTCTTCCACCGTGCGGTGGGTATGTTCGGATAAGATTCCGGCAATGATCTGCCTTGTATTCATCAGGTCTTTCACCTGGGCATCCAAGTAGGTGGCGCTTCCCCGGATCCCGCCCCCCGCGATCAGGGGATCATGGATCATCACACGGGAGTGGGCAAGCATTTCTCTCTGATCTCCCGCCGCGAACAGGACCGCGCCCATACTCGCCGCAAGTCCTACGCACACCGTACGAATCGGACATTGGATCGCTTTCATCACATCATAGAGTGCCAAGCCGCTGGAGACTTCCCCTCCGGGGCTGTTGATGTAGATCGTGATCTCTTCATCCGGGTCTATCCGTTCCAGATAGCGGAGCTGGAGGATAAGGGAGTTTACAGAATCCTCATTAATGGCTCCCACACACTCTACCTCCCTATGCAGCAGCATCTCATCCTGGATGGCATGGACAATGTATCCATTGCTGGTTTCTTTAATGATCATCGGTGTTGTCATGTTTTAACACTCCTCTCTTTACAGATTTCTTTTAATCAAAGGGCAATTCGTCTTCGAAGGGAAGGCTGCTTCCGTCTCTCCTCATCCTCCATCTTTCCTGCTTCTTCTGATATATCCGGGCAAATGGCAGGATCAGGCAGTTATACACCTGATAGCACCAATCTTCCTCGTCTTCCATACTCAAAATATGATCGAAGAAACTGCATACAGGTACGTTATTTTTATAATATGACAAAGATTCCAGACTCTTCAGTTCTTCTGCCAGAGCCGGTTCTTCCAGGATTTTCTGTATAGCGGCCGCATACTCCTGAAGCCCTATGACCCGCGGACCGTTTCGCAGACAATATTGACGCCATGTCTCTTTGCCGTCAGGCTGTCTCGAAATTTGGGACTGCATCCGCCGGATTCTTTCCTCCAGGGGGATTTTCTTAATCTCTTTTCTCTCCATCTTAAAATTCCTCCTCCCATCTTACAGGAACTAAGTAAGCCAGCGCTTCCTTCAGCTTTTCATCTGGAAGCTCTCCCTTTGCCGCTCCGGGCCATTTTTCATTGATCATCTGGCACACTTCCCCAAAAGTAGTGTAGCGCGCCTGGAAATCATCCATCCCCAGATTCTTGATCAGCCTTTCTTCCTTCCTAGAATCTAGGTCCGGCAGGCAGATTCTTATATAGTCCTCCAGATACATGTCACACAAGGTTTCCAGGATATGGGCCGTCCAGTTAACGTCGCCG
Source organism: Candidatus Dorea gallistercoris (assembly GCA_019114065.1). Taxonomy (GTDB): domain Bacteria; phylum Bacillota; class Clostridia; order Lachnospirales; family Lachnospiraceae; genus Massilistercora; species Massilistercora gallistercoris. The sequence continues at coordinate 590 of DXGF01000169.1, read as the reverse complement.
ATCTGGCCGCGCTTTGCGGCGGCAATTCTTTTCTCTAATCCATTTTTAACCAATGTCATAAGTACCTCCTCTCTGCTTAGACAACACAAGCTGGCAATAAGTTTTACTGCAAAAAGAAAAAACCATTCATATATCAATTTGCAAGGCTTGATTTAGGACAGACTCCTAGCAGGAATCATCCTGCCTCATCCTTTTGGATTCCTCATGGGGAATCCTTCATTTCATCATCCTTACAAACTCATATATAAATGGTTTTATATTATTATATTTTCCCTATTTAATTGTCAGGGTCGAAACCCTGTTCTTACAGTAGCAGACAGTTTTCCCATTGTCAACCTGCGATTATGATTTTTCCAGCCTCAGTAAAAAACCAGCCGCGCGTAAATCGCGCGGCTGGTTTGTATCATGTCTTCTGAAAAATTCCGGAACTGCTCCTGCTGTCTCTCTGCCGGTCCTTCGTTATTTTATCACATAGACGATCACATCTGCCAGGAACAGCACTGCCAGTATTCCGGTCACAATGTTAAAGGTCTTTTTGGACATCTTTTCTGTCAGCTTCACGAACAACGGCTGAAGCACATATAGAAAGA
>DXGF01000168.1 GCA_019114065.1 Candidatus Dorea gallistercoris | reverse complement strand
TACGACGGGAAGAACGCGATGTAGTTCCCCTGCTTCCCGCCGGCGGCGGCCAGCAGATATCTTGCGTATCTGCGGTACATCCCCTCTCCCCTTCTGGTATATCTGGTGCTTACATCCCTGCCTAAAAGCAGAAGCCGGTTCCCGGGATCAAAGGGAGATTTGGCGTAGATCGCGTAAGTTTCTTCTTCCGTGCTCAGCAGCTGCTTATAATAGCGGATCGGAAGCAGCGTGGCGGAGAAAAAAATGGCGCTGTTCCCCTTTTCCAGGAAGCTCTGCAGGTTCCTGGAGGGATTGACGCAGAACAGCCGGACCTGGAACCGCCCGGATTCCTCCAGTTCGGAATAGATCAGATAATTTTCATCCAATTTCTCACAGGTGTTGACAAACCGGCAGACATCAAAATAAAACTCCAGTACCTGTTCCCGCTTTTCATCCCCTCTCTTATGCTCTTCCAGATAACGCTCCAGCTCTCCCGTCACATTCAGAAGCTTCAGATAAAGAGGGGAGACGCTTTCCAAAATCTGACAGTCCTTACACTCCCGTTTCAGGGAGAGCATCTGCTTGTTGCACTCCTCCAGCCGTTTCGCCAGCTTCCCGTCCTCTTCCTTGACGATCCGTTTGATCTTGAGCACATCTTCCTTATACAGTCTGGCGCTGTACATCTCTCTTCCCCGCTCCACCAGATTGTGGGCCTCGTCGATCAGAAAGAGAAATTCTCCCTTCATCCCTTCCCCGAAGAACCGCCTGAGATGGGCGTTGGGATCGAAGACATAATTATAGTCGCAGATCACCGCGTCCACCCATTCCGCCACATCCAGGCTCATCTCATGGGGGCACACCTGCCATTTCCTGGCCTGCTCTTCGATGATCTCTCGATTCATCTCATCCGAGGAAGTCAGCAGTTCATAGACCGCGTCATTGACCCGGTCAAAATGGCCCTTGGCATAGGGACAGGCTTCCGGGTTACACTCCTGTTTCTCGCAGAAACAGATCTTCTCTTTGGCCGTCAGGACCAGCACCTTCATCCGAAGGGCCTGTTCCTTTAAGATTTCAAAAGCCTGCCAGGCCACCGTCCGGGTGATGGTCTTGGCCGTCAGATAGAAGATCTTCTCTCCCAGCCCTTCCCCTACCGCCCGCACCGCCGGGAACACACAGGCCATGGTCTTTCCCACACCGGTGGGCGCCTGGATGAACAATTCCTTCTTCTGCTGGATGGTACGGTAGACCGAGGCCACCAGCTTTCTCTGGCCTTCCCGGTAAGGAAAGGGAAATTCCACCCCGCGGATGGACTGGTTCCGCTTCTCTTCCCACTGGATCCGATATCTGGCCCACTTCTCATACTTCCCCACCAATTCATAGAACCAGGTTTCCAGTTCCTGCCTGGAATAGGCGCTCTGGAATCGTTTCAGCTCTTCCGTCTCCAGGTGACAGTAGGTCATCTGAACGCCGATCTCTTCCAGCTCCTTCTGCTGGGCGTAGATATACGCATAGCACCGGGCCTGAGCCAGATGGACCTGGGCCGGTTCTTCCAGAAGGGAAAGATCCTTGAAAACTCCCTTGATCTCATCGATCACCACGCCTTTTGGCGTCTCCCAGACACCGTCCGCCCGGCCTTCGATCTCCAGCACAAAGCCCTTGCAGGGGATCTGAAAGCGCAGAGACACCTCCGGGTGATAGCCGGCGCCCATGCTCCGCTGGATCTTCCGGTGCATTTTCGCCCCCAGCAGCATGGCATCCTTGTCCATTTGGCCCATTCGGTTGTCAATATCTCCGCTGCGCAGGATGAATTCCACCAGTGTGCGCACGGAAATCCTTACATGTGGCTGTTCCATCTTCTTGTCGCTTTCCTCTCTGCTTTGCGCCTTCTAAAAAGCTTCGGAATCTATTATACACCCAGTCCCTGGAAGGCACAAGAAATCAATCCACGTCACACAAACTCCGTCATATACGGACGGAATCTGAGGGGCAGATTCTGCCTCTGGCACTTGGGATTCTTCCGGGACTCGATGGAGATGGCCCGGCAGAAATCCTTCCAGAGCCTGGCGTACCCTTCCTCCTCATCGGACACCGACAAAAGCCTGTCTTCCTCCAGTTCCTGGTCCCAGACCAGCACCCACTGCTTCCCCGCTTCATGGACCGCGAACATATCGTGGGTCCGGTCCCGGATCATCCAGTTCTCCCGTGGAAGCCGGTCCGCGAAATGGGGCGCCAGACAGGGAAGCACCTGAGACTTTGGATGGATCTCCCCGTAGAGGATGCCCTGCTCCAGTTCCCGGAACCGGAGGAACCCTTTCAGATGATGGGCCTCACATCCCACCTGGCGGCTCATCTCAAAGACCTGCTCCACCTGGGGATGGCTCAGATGCTCCATGATCCTGTGGCTGTCCGCAAGCTTTCTGGCCTCCAGCATCGTCCCCAGGATCGCGTCTCCTTTGCCCGTCTCCCAGGACAGCACCGCCTGGGAGATCTCCTGATAGGCAAAGGTCCCCAGATGCCGCCGGATCAGTCTTGTCACCGCTTCTGCCTTATGTTCCGTCTCAGCCACCTCTACATAGTCGCAGAAAAGCTGGGCCTCCACCTGGTCTTTCAGAGCGATCCCACACTCCTTCCCTTCTCTCGCCGGTCCCCATGCCTCATAGATGGCGGAGAAGACCCCCGTTACCGTATCCGTACAAACATAGACTGTCTTCATGAAATCCCTCCCGAAAAGGTTACATCGTCAAAAAGCGATAACTGCCGGTAGCCCATTTCTGTGATCTCTTTTGGAAGCTTCTCTCCTGCTGAGAGAAGATTCCTGGTGATATAGTCCTCTTCCATCCGCATCGGATAGAGGGTCCGCCCACCGCAGGTGATGAAATACTGAGCTCTTTTGAGCACCACTCCCATCTTCTTGATGTCCGGGAAATCTAAGATCCCCAGCCGCCTTGCCTTCACGATCCGCTGGGCAGACTTATAGCCGATCCCCGGAACCCGCAGAAGGGTCCGGTAGTCCGCCCGGTTGATCTCCACCGGGAACCATTCCAGATGCTTCAGCGCCCAGTTGCATTTGGGATCGAACAGGATGTTAAAATTAGGCTCCTGCTCCGAGAGCAGCTCTTCCGCCTGAAAATGATAGTAGCGCAGAAGCCAGTCCGCCTGGTACAGCCGGTGTTCCCGCAGAAGGGGCGGCCCATCCCCTGTCCTGGCGGGAAGGTCCTTATCCTCATTGACATGGACAAAGGCGGAATAAAACACTCGCTTTAAGTCAAAATTCTTATAAAGGCTTTCCGCCACCTGCAGGATCTGATAGTCCGTCTCCGGCGTGGCGCCGATGATCATCTGGGTGCTCTGTCCCGCCGGGACAAACCGGGGCGCGTTCCGGTAAAGCTGGAGCTCCTGCTTGTTCTCCTGCCTCCCATTCTGGACCAGGCGCATCGGCGCCAGGATCTTCTTCCGGGTCTTGTGAGGCGCCAGGCGGCGCAGGCCCTCCGCTGTCGGCAGCTCCAGATTCACACTCATCCGGTCCGACAGGAATCCGATCCTGCGGATCAGGTCCGGGTCGGCTCCGGGGATGGCCTTCACATGGATATAACCCTGAAACCGGTACTGGGTCCTTAGCTTATATAAGGCTCCGTAGATCAGTTCCATGGTATAATCCGGGCTGATCAGGATGCCTGAGCTTAAGAACAACCCCTCGATATAGTTTCTCCGGTAAAATTCCATCGTCAGGGTACAGATCTCATCCGGCGTAAAAGAGGTCCGCTCCACATCGTTAGTCCTGCGGTTGATGCAGTATTTACAGTCATAGATGCACTCATTGGTAAACAAGATCTTCAGCAGTGAGATACATCGCCCGTCCGCGGAAAAACTGTGGCAGATGCCCGCTTTCTCACAGCTTCCCATACCGGTGCCGTCACCCTGGCGGGAGGTGCCGCTGGAGGTGCAGGCCACATCATACTTGGCCGCGTCTGTCAGGATCATCAGCTTCTCATATATGGTCTTCTCTTTCTGGATCCGCATGGCTTTCTCCCTCTCTTTCCTCCCTCAGATCCCA
>DXGF01000167.1 GCA_019114065.1 Candidatus Dorea gallistercoris | reverse complement strand
CCATTTTCACGATCGTCTCCAACAAGGTTTCGTCGCAGCCCTTCCTTGGGGGATCCACCACGATCACATCCGCGTGGGCCTTCTTCCCCTGTTCCTTCTCGTATCTGGCTTAATATCCTGGCAGCACTTCTTCCGCCCGCCCTTCTGGGCAAGGAATAGAGAAATAGTCCCAATCCCACAGTACAGATCCCACACGACAGTATCTTTTCCCTCTTCCAGATCTGCGTACTCCAGCGCCGTCCCATATAATTTCTCCGTCTGCGCCGGATTCACCTGATAGAACGACAGCGGGGAAATCTGATACTTGACATCCCCGATCCAGTCTGTGATATACTCCTTTCCCCACAGGACTTTCACTTCATTTCCCATGATCACATTGGTCTTCTCCTGATTGATGCTCAGAGAGACGCTGGTCATATTTTCAATGGCTCCTAACCGCTCTGTCAATATTTCCGCTTTTGGCAGCGACGTTCCATTGATGATCAGACAGACCATGACCTCTCCTGTGCGAAAGCCATAACGAATCAACACATGGCGCACCAGCCCTTTGTGATGGATTTCGTCATAGGCCGGGATATGAAATTCCTCCATGAAATCTAAAATACAGTCCAGAATCTCTTTATTCACCGGAACTCCAAGTACACAATCCTTCACCGGAATGATACTGTGGGTCCGCCCGGCGTAAAAGCCGGCGGTCAATCGTCCGTCTCTGTTCACGCCGATCGGAAACTGCGCCTTATTACGATAGCGGAAGGGCTCCTCCATCCCCTGGATCGGCTCCATCACTCGATCCAAGAGCGGTTCCGGCACCTCCCCGATCCTGACCAGACTATCTCTTACCTTCGTCTCTTTAAATCGCAGCTGCCAGTCATATTTCATCTGTTGAATCTGGCATCCGCCGCATTTTCGGGCGATTACACATTTCGGCTCCTTTTCGCGCCCTTCTGAAGGTGTAAGAATATGCATCAACCTTGCATACCCATAATTCTTTTTCGCCTTCATCACCTTGACTTCAACCACATCTCCAATCACGGCATCTTTCACAAAAAGTATGTAGCCATCCACTTTCCCGATGCCCTCGCCGCCAACGCCAATATCCGTGATACGCAATTTTACAATATCATTTTTCTGCATAAATATACTCCATTTTCCATTTGGGTACAGGGCAAAAGTCAATTGGGGACGTAGCCCTTTTGCAAAAGTCTACGTCCCCAATTGACGTATTATATACTCGTCTTCCTCAAATTTGTCTCAAACAGCCGATTATACCCCAGCCAGTCGCTGCTGTTTTTATCCTTGAAGATCTCGATCAAGGTCTGCATTTTGGCGTCCGCGCAGTCTGCGAAGTTCAGCGCGAATGCCTCTGCCAGCGCCGGCTTTTTGGGCGAGCCATATTCTAATTCGCCGTGATGAGCTATGATGCAGTGTTTCAACTCGCTGGCCAGCTTTCTCGGAAAGTCTGAAATGGTACGGACCGCATCGTCGATCATCTCTACGCCGATCACGATATGTCCCAGGAGCTGCCCGTCATCGGTGTAGTCGTTCTCCGGAAACGGGGACAGTTCTCTGGTCTTCCCGATATCATGGCACATAGCCGCGGTATAGAGCAGATCCCGGTTCAGGATCGGATATGCTCCTGCCATATACTCGCAGAACTTCACCACGCTCAGGGTGTGTTCCAGAAGTCCGCCGGAGAAGCTGTGATGAACACTCTTTGCCGCGGAATGAGCTTTGAATCGTTTGATGAATTCCAGATCCTTCTCAAAATAATATTCGATGACTCCTCTGAGATAGGGATTTTGCACCTGTTTCCCATAGGCCAGGAGTTCCTGATACATCAGTTCCTTGTTTTTCTCTGTGGTCGGCATATAATCCGCCAGCACATACTCCCCTTCCTGGACCTTCCGGATCTGCTTGATATTCAGCTGCAGGTTGTTATTGTAGCTGGTCACCTCTCCATAGACCTCGATGAAGTCCTTTTCATCATAATCCGCGATCCCGTTGGAGTTGGGATCCCAGACTTTTCCATCCAGCGTCCCCGTCTTGTCCTGAAGGATCAGGTTGTCATAGGGTTTCCCGTTTCTCGTCTCCGCGGAGCGTTTCCCCTTGCAGAGATAAACATTGCGGATAGTTTCTCCTTCTACCAGAGTATTGATATATCTCATGTTACTGCCTCTTTCTGCCTTTCTTTTTCTCTATTTTCTATTCTTTCGTGCCGATCGTCACGCTAAAACTAATCTCCACATACTCGCCGCCCGTACCCTGCCGCCAGCAGGTGAGTCTTAAGGTGCTTCCCGCCTGTTTCTGCATGAGCGAGCTGTGATATGCCTGGAAGCTTGCCACTTCCCCTCCGTTGATCTGGGTAAGGATATCTCCATTCTGGATCCCCGCTTCCATCGCCGGCGAATCCGCTTCCACTTCATTAACATAGACGCCCGCCGGAATCCCCTGGCTTTCCAGCTCCTCCGTCACATCAGAACCACGGATTCCAATATAGGGGACTCCCTGGTCATTGGAAAGAAATTCGATGATATCTTTAATGTCGGAGATTCCATAGGCTTCCACCAGGCCGGCTTCTCCCCGGCCTTCTGTAGGCTGACCGATCACCCCGATCACCTCGCCGCTGGTATTCACCACGATCCCGCTTCTGCTGGCGTCTCCTTCCATATCCGTAGTGATCAGCCGGTAATGACCATCCGCGTAATCGGCATAGCTCTCACTGGCTTCCACCAGACCATACAGCGCGATCTGAGTATTGCTGTAGGGCTGCCCCAGCACGATCACGGCGTCCCCGTCTTCCACCGAGTAAGAACTTCCAAGCACAGCCACCCGGATCGCTCCCCAGGTATCCTCTGTGATCGTTCCCCTGGAAACCGCGTAGATACAGAGGCCCAGGTTCCTGTCATTCCTCTTGATCACAGCATCATAACTCTTTCCGTCATTGAAAGTCACCTGGACATTTCCCGGGTCCTGTCTGGTCACGATCTGCCCCAGGATCAGGAGCTCCTGCCCGTTATCTGCCACAATGACCCCGCTGGTCTGTGGTTCCTCCTCCTCAGCGCTTCCCTGCTGCCCGGAAGATACCGCGATAGACACCACGCTTTTTCCTGCCTGCTCGGAAATAGACTTCAGGGAATTGAGCATCTGACGGTAGCTGTCCTGTTCTGTGTCCAGATCCGTCTGCTCTTCCTCCGCGGTTGCCTGTTCTTCCTCGTCCCGAGGAATCTGTACCTCTTCCCGGTCATTTCCAAGCCGCTCCTCAATCCAGGGCTGAAGAACGCAGAAACTCACACAGGCAACAAATCCGAAGATCAGTCCCAGACCAGCCATCCGCTTGGCGTCCTTCCTGAATTTCCTGCTGCCCGCCTCATCCTTGATCACTTCCTGCATAAAAGAATACTCTTCCCTGGAGTCCTCTTCTTTGGAGCCCTCTTCCCCGAGAGGTTCCTGCTCTTTTGGATCTCTGTGCTCTTCCATGGGCATTCTCTCCTTTACAACCCTTTTTATAGTATAACTGATAGCCTGCAAATGTTCAACCCCGGCCATTCCAGTCGGCGGCAGACAATTTCCTTTACAGAGATTTCGGAGCAGATTATAATGAGAGTGTGAAAAAGATAGAGAAATCCTCCGGCATGTGCTATCATAGGGGATGCAATCCAATCGATCAGGTGAGTATTATGAATGAAAAGACATTATATAAATTAGAATATGATAAGATCATTGAACTGCTGGCAGAGCGGGCAGGCTCCTTCGGCGGCAGATCCCGCTGCAAAAGGCTGAGACCCATGACTTCCATCGAAAGGATCCAGACAGCCCAGCAGGAGACCGCCGCGGCATTCCAGCGGATCGTGAAGAAGGGACGCCCTTCCTTTGGCGGCTGCGCCCCGGTCAGCGACTCTCTCAAGCGGCTGGAGATCGGGGGCGTCTTAGGCAGCGGAGAGCTTCTGCGCATCTGCCGCCTCCTGGAGAACGCGGGACAAGTCAAGTCCTACGGACGCCAGGAAAACGCGGATGAGGAGGCAGACTGTCTGGAAGGGTATTTCTCCCAGCTGACTCCCATCCTTCCCCTGACCACCGAGATCCGCCGCTGTATCCTGGAGGAAGACGAGATCAGTGACGATGCCAGTTCCACCCTGCTTAAGATCCGCCGGCAGATCGGACAGATGAACGACAAAGTCCACGCTACCCTTTCCGGCATGGTCAACGGATCTCTGCGCACCTATCTGCAGGATGCGATCATCACCATGCGTGGCGATCGCTACTGCATCCCGGTGAAGGCAGAATACCGCAGCCAGGTGCCTGGCATGATCCATGACCAGTCTTCCACCGGTTCTACTTTATTCATCGAACCTATGGCTGTGGTGAAACTGAACAATGACTTAAAGGAATTATATGGGAAAGAGCAGGAAGAGATCCAGGTGATCCTTGGCCGCTTAAGCGCGGATGCGGCAGAACATACCGACACCATCCGGACCGACTATACAGTGTTGACAGAACTAGATTTCATCTTTGCCAAAGGAGCTCTTGCCCTGGACATGAACGCCGCCGCTCCCGTCTTTAACACAGAAGGGCGCATCCACATCCGGGAGGGGCGCCATCCCCTTCTGGATAAGAAAACCGTCGTCCCCATCACCGTCTCGCTGGGCGATGCCTTTGACCTTCTCATCATTACCGGGCCCAACACCGGCGGGAAGACTGTCTCCCTGAAAACGGTGGGCCTTTTCACATTAATGGGGCAGGCCGGGCTCCACATTCCCGCCCTGGACCGCAGTGAGCTTGCGGTGTTCCACAGTGTCTACGCGGATATCGGAGATGAGCAGAGCATCGAGCAGAGTTTGAGCACCTTTTCTTCTCACATGACCAATATCGTTTCTTTCCTGAAGCATGTGGATGAACATTCTCTGGTCCTGTTTGACGAGCTGGGGGCCGGCACGGATCCGACCGAGGGGGCGGCTCTGGCCATCGCTATCCTGGATCTGCTCCATAAGCGCTGTATCCGGACCATGGCCACCACCCACTACAGTGAGTTGAAAGTATATGCCCTCTCCACTCCCGGTGTGGAGAACGCAAGCTGTGAGTTTGATGTAGAGACCCTGCGCCCCACCTACCGCCTCTTGATCGGCATCCCGGGCAAGAGCAATGCCTTTGCCATCGCGGGCAAGCTGGGGCTGCCCTCTCAGGTCATCGAGGAGGCCAGAAAACATCTGAGCGAACAGGATGAATCCTTCGAAGACCTTCTGACAGACCTGGAAAGCAGCCGGCGCACCATCGCCAGAGAACAGGAAGAGATCGCCTCTTACCGCCGGGAACTGGAGCGTCTCAAGACCGAGACACAGAAGAAGCAGGAGAAACTGGAAGAACAAAGAGAACGCATTCTCCGTGAGGCCCACGAGAAGGCTCACGCCATTCTGGCCGAGGCCAAAGAGACCGCCGATGAGACCATGCGCAATTTCCACAAGTTCGGGAAGGAAAATATCTCCGCCGCCGATATGGAGCGGGAGCGGGAGAAACTGCGCCGCAGGATGGAATCTGCCCGCAGCCACATGGCCCCTCAGAAAGAAGCGCCCCGCAAAACCCACAATCCAGAAGATTTCAAGCTTGGAGAATCGGTAAAGGTGCTGAGCATGAACCTCACCGGGACCGTTGTCTCGCTTCCTGATTCCAAAGGCCGGGTCACTGTACAGATGGGGATCTTACGTTCCCAGCTTCCCATCACGGACCTGGAGATCATTGACGAGAAGCCCGTCTACCTTAAGAAGACAGCCCGCCCAAGCGGCAAGGGCAAGATGAAGATGGGCAAATCCTTGTCTGTCAGCCCGGAGATCAATCTCCTGGGCAGGACCGTAGATGAGGCAGTGGCGGAACTGGACAAATACCTGGATGACGCGAGTCTGGCCCATCTTTCCTCCGTACGCATCGTCCACGGGAAGGGGACAGGCGCCCTGCGCTCTGGCATACATGACTATCTGCGCAGACAGAAAAGGGTCAGATCCTTCCGGCTGGGCGCTTTCGGAGAAGGCGATGCCGGTGTTACTATCGTAGAACTGAAATAATCACAAGGGGGAGACAACTATGGCAAATAAGCAGAAAATTTTGATCGTAGACGATGATGAGAATATCGCGGAGCTGATTTCTCTCTATCTCACAAAAGAGTGCTTTGACACGATGCTGGTGCACGATGGAGAGAAAGCGCTGGTAGCTTTCGAGAGTTACCGGCCTAATCTGATCCTGCTGGACCTTATGCTTCCGGGCATTGACGGATATCAGGTGTGCCGGGAGATCCGTGCCCGCTCCAGCGTGCCCATCATCATGCTTTCCGCAAAGGGCGAAGTATTTGATAAGGTTCTGGGACTGGAATTAGGCGCCGACGACTATATCATGAAGCCCTTTGATTCCAAGGAACTGGTGGCCCGGGTCAAGGCAGTCCTGCGCCGTTACCAGGCCGTTCCAAAGCCGGATACATCCGGGGAAGACCGGGGAAAATGCGTGGAGTATCCGGGAATCACCATCAATCTGACCAACTACTCTGTCGTCGTCGACGGCCAGAATATCGACATGCCGCCCAAGGAACTGGAACTCCTGTATTTCCTGGCTTCTTCTCCCGATCAGGTCTTCACCAGAGAGCAGCTTCTGGACCAGATCTGGGGCTATGAGTATATTGGCGACACCCGCACCGTTGACGTACATATCAAACGTCTTCGGGAGAAGATCAAAGACCACAGCGAATGGAGCCTGAGCACCGTCTGGGGCATCGGCTACAAATTTGAAGTAAAATAGGGCGGCATCCGCCCGGAAGGAATTTTATGAAAAGTACGCTCCACTTAAAATTCATCATTGTATATATCATCTTTGCCTTTCTCAGCGTATTTACGGTAGCCACGCTTACGGACAGCCTGACTTCCATCCCGCTGGTCAGGACGACTGCCTCCAATATCTACCAGGAGGCGGCTATGATGGCCGCTGATTATCTTCCCGATTATTTTTCGGAAGACATCAGCTTGAATGACGTCCGTCTCCAGCTCTCCGGCATGGAGACTCATCTGGATGGAGCGGTCTGGTTCGTGGACCGGGAAGGAAATCTTATTTCCTCCGCCCAGTCGGAGGGGTTCCCCTCCGCCCCCGCTGTGATCCAGGATTTTAACCCTGCGGAGGCCGGCAACTCCCAATACCTGACCGGAGACTATCACGGGTATTTCCAGGAAGAGGTGATCACTGTGATCGCCCCTGTCATCCATGGGTATTCTCCCGCCGGTTATCTTTTGATCCACAAGAGCATGGACAGCATCGATGAGATCCAGCAGATCCTCATGCGGGCCGCTTTCATTACCCTGGGTGTGATCTTCCTGCTTTCTTTCAGCATCCTGCTGGCCATAGAATTCTTCGTCTACCGTCCTCTGCGCAAGATTACGGAGGCGGCTACCCAGTATGCCTCCGGCAACCTGGATTACGAGATTCCCGTCAATACCGAAGACGAGATGGGCTATCTCTCCGCCTCCCTGAACTACATGTCCTCTCAGCTCAGGGATATGGAAGATTATCAGAAGAAATTTGTAGCAAATGTATCCCATGATTTCCGCTCCCCCCTTACATCCATCAAAGGATATATCGAGGCCATGGCGGACGGAACCATTCCACCGGAAATGCAGAAGAAATATCTGGATATCATCTTATTTGAGACAGAGCGGCTGACAGACCTGACTCACGATCTTCTGACTTTGAATGAGTTTGACACGAAAAATCTTCTTCTGGACAAAGAGAACTTCGACATTCACGACATGATCAAGAATGTAGCCGCCTCATTCGAGGGTACGTGCACTCAGCGAAAGATTTCCATCGAACTGCTTTTTGATTCCAAGCATTTGGAGGTGACCGCTGATAAGCGCAAGATCCAGCAGGTCCTCTACAATCTTCTGGACAACGCCATCAAGTTCAGTGATTCTGATTCTACCGTTACCATCGAGACCACGGAGCGGGGAGACAAGGTCTATATCTCCGTGAAGGATTACGGCATCGGAATCCCCCGGAACGCCCTGAATAAAATCTGGGAACGCTTCTACAAGACGGACCTCTCCCGGGGCAAGGATAAGAAGGGCACCGGTCTTGGACTTGCCATCGTCAAGGAAGCCATCCAGGCCCACGGGGAGAATATCAACGTGGTCAGTACCGAAGGGGTCGGCACCGAATTCATCTTCACCCTCCCCAGGGCTTGATCGGATAGGGGAGATTTAGAAAAGCCGCTCATCTTAAGCGGCTTTTCCTGGGTTTATTCAACAGTATCATACAACACGTCTTCAAATGTCTTCTGCTCTTCCTCATCCGTCAGAATGAAATAAAACAATTCTGAATCATCATTGATGCAGGCGTATACATCCCACACGCCGCTCCCTTCCCCCGGCATCAGGATTTTCCCATGGATCGTATACATTCCCGCGATCGGTGAAACCTCTTCTGTTTTCAGCACTCCCGCCTGCATGGTAGCCGGCACATCATACCAATCATACAGAACTTTGATCACTTCCAGTGGCTCCATATCTTCCCACTCAGAATATCCCTCTCCTGCACAGTAAAAGTCAACCATTGCTTCAGAATCATCTTCCTCCAGCCGAAATACGGCATGATTGTCAGAAGAACTTTCTTCATCATAGGACCAGGACTCAGGGATGGAAAACTCATAACCGCAGAATTCAAAACTTGTCCGCTCCACCGCGCTCTTGATCCTGGTCCCCACAAAGATCGCAACCGCCACCAGCACAACAATTCCACATATGATCAACACGATGGGGAGTTTCTTCCTGCTTTCTGATCTTACACCATTCCCACCATTCATACCGTTCACTTGCTCTGGGGAACCCGCGGGAATCGGCGCTCCACAATTGGGGCAGAATATTCCTCCAGTTACCTGACTTCCACAATTTGGACAATACATATCCTTTCCCTCTCTTTCGCTTATTGATCAATTTTCTTTGTAAAGCAAAACTCCATTATAATCCAGCGCAAATACTCCCCGGCTGTCGTATCCCCAGTAGAGCTCAGCAGTAGATTCTTTGGTATATTCATCCAGGTCAGCCCCAGGGGTGATCCTGTCCCTGGAATCAAAGATCAGATAGAGTATCTCATTCTCCGCGTCGATCGCCTACTCTCCGGTATGATCGATCCCGTATTGAGTCGTACACTCCTATTCATCTTCCGCTCCAAAAGTAATGGTATAACCATTGAGCGCTCGCCACGTCCCCCGGAGCAGCTGTTTGATCTGTCTGCTGTCTTCACTCGTTGGGAACTGGAATTGCGCCTGAAATTCCTCTTCCGCTTCCATACGTTCTGCCTCATACTCCTCCTGCTCTCTCTGACGCTCTTCTTCCTCGATCTGTTCTTGTTCCCGGACCTGCTGTTCAGCTTGATTCGTAAGGAACATTATCACCAGAGCTCCTGCGACCAGGACAACTGCCAGGCAGCCAAGGATGATCGGAAGCCTTTTTTTCTTTTTCGGCACTTTCTCTGGGCCCGCCTCGAAAGGTTTCCCATTCTCTGGCGCTCCACCTTGGGGCGCGGCCGGTCTCCCGCAGTTGCCGCAGAATTTCTCCCCTTGCTACATTTCATGACCACAATACTGACATTTCATCTCATATCCTCCTCTGTTTTCTTTGATAGGGCTCTGCCCCTTTCTTCATCTACTTAGACAAGGAAAGTCTTCAAAAAGTTTTATAAAATCTTAGATTTATTGAAAACTTATGCCGCCAGGCGC
>DXGF01000166.1 GCA_019114065.1 Candidatus Dorea gallistercoris | reverse complement strand
CGGTGTCCTGCCGGTGCAGGCGCTGTAGATATCGATCAGGTTCTTCACCCCGGGCTGTTCGTCGCGGTACAGGATCTGTCCTTCCGAGTCGGTCACTGCCCGCTTGCATTTGCGCAGGATCACATCTGGCTCGTCCAGCAGGTAGATACTGGCGTTGGGATTCTCGTCTGACTTGGACATTTTCTTGGACGGGTCCTGCAGGCTCATGATCCGCGCCCCCACCTTTCCATAATATCCTTCCGGTATGGTGAAGACGTCTCCGTAAATGTTATTGAACCGTTCCGCGATATCCCTAGTGATCTCCAGGTGCTGCTTCTGATCATTGCCCACCGGCACCAGATCCGCCTGGTACAAGAGGATATCCGCCGCCATCAGCACCGGGTAGGTGAAAAGGCCCGCGTTGATGTTGTCCGCGTGCTTGGCGGATTTATCCTTAAACTGGGTCATCCGGTTCAGCTCGCCCATATAGGTAAAGCAGTTCAAGATCCAGGCCAGCTCCGCGTGGGCGGACACATGGGACTGATAGTAGATACAGTTTTTCTCCGGATCCAGTCCCGCCGCGATATAAAGGGTCAGGAGCGTCCGGGCTCTCTTACGCAGGACGGCAGGGTCCTGACGGATGGTGATGGAATGCATATCCACCACGCTGTAGAAGCATTCATACTCGTCGCTTAAGGTAACCCAGTTTTTCAATGCTCCCAGATAGTTGCCAAGGGTCAGATTGCCGGTGGCCTGCATACCGCTGAATAATACTTTTTTATCTTTGATCATGGTTTTATTTCCTCCTACTGTTTACTACCATGGTTTGACCACATCGTCATAGTAGACTTTATTTTCTGATACGATCACCGGGATCTTGTCTGTCACTTCCACTTCTGTGACACCGCAGTTCTTGTGGACGCCGATTCCCCAGTATTGGGAGAGGGGTTTCTTCTTCAGATTGTTCAGAAGGCCTGCCATGGCCGCGCCGTGAGTGGTGACCAGGATCATGCTGTGCTGGTAGTTTTCCTGGGCAAACAGCCAGTCCAGGAACTCTCCCGTTCTCTTTCGCACGGATTGGAAGTCTTCCCCTCCTTCCGGCGGCTGATAGTGGACCGGATCGTCAAAAAAGAGCTGAAAAGAATCCGGCACCTCCCAGCCTTCCCTGGAGCAACATTTCCCTTCCAGAACGCCAAAAGCCATCTCCTTGATCCGGTCATCTTCTATAATAGGGATTTCTCTGCCATTTAAGATCAGCTCTGCCGTCTCCCTTGCTCTCCCGAGGGGACTGGTAAAGCAGACATCAAAGGGGACGTCCGCAAGGCCCTTACCGGTCTCTCTTGCCAGGTGCCTGCCAAATTCGTTCAAGGGGATATCCACCTGTCCCTGGATCCTTCGTTCCTTGTTCCAGTTGGTCTCTCCGTGCCGTACAAAATAGATCTTCATCCTGTCTGTACCTCCTGCGTGCTATACGTACCTTGTAAGTATAGCACATCTTCTCTCTATTTACATAGCAAAATCGCAGAAAAGATGATATACTAGGATAGCGGTCCGACGCGGTCGGCAGGAACAGCGAACCGCTGTCGGCATTTTGCGAAACATTTAACGAATGGAGGAGTGTTGCATATGGAAAAGATCACAAGTTTCACCATAGACCACATCAGGCTGGTCCCTGGCGTCTATGTCTCTCGCATCGACTATGTGGGGGACAATCCGGTGACCACCTTTGACCTTCGCATGACAAGCCCCAACGACGAGCCTGTCATGAACACAGCGGAGATGCACGCCATCGAACATCTGGGCGCCACCTTCCTGCGCAATCATGAAACGTATAAAGATAAAGTCCTGTACTTTGGCCCCATGGGGTGCCGCACCGGCTTCTATCTTCTGCTGGCCGGAGAATACCGCTCCGCGGATATCGTACCCCTGATCCGGGAGATGTATGAGTTTATCGCTGATTTTGAAGGAGAAATTCCCGGAGCCGCGCCCAAGGACTGCGGAAATTATCTGGACATGAATCTTCCCATGGCCCGGTATCTGGCCCGGAAGTATCTGGAAGAAGTGCTAAGGGATATCAAGGAATACCAGCTTGAATATCCATCATGATCAATTGGGGCCGTGGTATTTTTAAAAATACCACGGCCCCAATTGAAAAAGCCCTGTCCCTTTTTGATCATTTCAGCGCCCAAAGGAACCCAAATTCTGGAAGGGCCGCCTTATCTTCCGCCAGCCCCTCACCTCCCAGAAGATCCTGGTACTTCCCTTGCTCGGGGAAGTAGATCTCTTTTGCCTGACCGGTAAAATTAAACATTCCCACCAGTGTCTTTCCTTCATATCTCCGCATAAGCCCCAGGACCCCGTCGTCTCCGGTCTCCCAGGTGGAAACCTTGGCATCTGGTCCCAGGATTGGTTCTTTCCTGCGCAGTTCTTCCATTTTGTTTAGCGCCTGGAAGATCTGGCCTTCCACCGTGTCTTTCGCTTTCCGCCGCTTTGCCAGATCCCAGCGGAATTTCCCCCGGTGGATATAGCGGGAATCCTCCCGTTTCTCCGGGTCTTCTTTGTAGGTGTAGTCGTTTACCTGCCCAATCTCGTCTCCGCTGTAGATCATAGGCAGCCCCCGCTGCAGGAACATATAAGCGTGGAGCATCAGATCCTTGCGGATCGCCTTTTCCATCTTTTCTTCATTCTGTTCAAATCCAGCGCTCTCGATGCCGCACATGGAGGCGGCCGTCCCGCAGAATCTGGCGTCCATGGTCACTGGATCGTCATTATAAAGCTCGCCCCGGCTCTCGCTTCCCGGATATCTGCCTGTAAAGTAATCATTCAGGTACTTCTTATGAGGCACTTCTCCCATCTGCCAGGTACTCAAAGTCCCATAGTCCAGTCCCCAGCCAATGTCATCGTGGCACCGCAGATAGTTGAGGAAAGTATACTCTTCCGGAAGCTGGTTGACGATATCCAGCTGCTTCTTCAAAAGTTTTGTTCCCTGTACCGCCACGCTGTGCCAAGTGGTCGCCATGGTGGTCACATTGTAGAGCATGTGACATTCCGGCTTTTCCACCGTCCCAAAATACGGGACCACTTTCTCCGGCTCCATGACCACCTCTCCCAGAAGGGCAACGGCGGGACACACGATCTCACCGATCATCCGCATCATCCGCACGATGGTGTGGACTTCTTTCAGATTCCGGCAGCTTGTGCCCAGCTTTTTCCAGATATAGGGGACCGCGTCAATCCGGATGATATCCATTCCCTGATTCGCGAAGAAAAGATAATTGTACATCATCTCGTTAAACACTCTGGGATTGGCGTAATTTAAATCCCACTGGTAGGGATAAAAACTGGTCATCACATAATGATCGATCTGGGGAAGCCAGGTAAAATTCCCCGGCGCTGTAGTAGGGAACACCTGAGGGACCGTCTTCTCAAACTCCTGGGGAATCCAGGGATTATCGTAGAAAAAGTAGCGGCTCATATATTCTCCGTCCCCGGCAAGCGCCTTTTTTGCCCACTCATGTTCGTTGGACGTATGGTTCATGACAAAGTCCATACAAACGTCAATATCCCGGTCATGGCACTCCTTTGCCAGCGCCGCCAGGTCCTCCATAGTCCCCAGATCCGGCCGGACTTTGCGGAAATCTGCCACAGCGTAACCGCCGTCAGACTTTCCTTTTACCGTATCCAGGAATGGCATCAGGTGGATGAACGTGGCGTTACATTCTTTCACATAATCCAGCTTTTCCCGCACCCCATTTAAATCTCCGGCAAAATTATCAATATAGAGCATCATGCCCAGCATCCGGTTGTTCCGGTACCATTTGGAATTCTTTGCTTTTATCCGGTCCCTGGCCTTCAGCTCAGGCTTGCGCTCCTGGTAAAATTTCAGCATTTGATCGCATAATTCCGCAAACATTGCCTCATTATCATAGAGTTCCATATAAAG
>DXGF01000165.1 GCA_019114065.1 Candidatus Dorea gallistercoris | reverse complement strand
GCCTTATATGTGAAGCAGGTTTATTTGGAGATGAGCAGTGATTCCTGGGAGGTGGGATGCTTTTCTTTCCAGATCGGTCTGGAAGCGAACTGGAAGATCCTTCAGATGTTTGAGCTGGAAGAGATGGAACTATATTTTTCCTGCCGGGATACAGACTTCTTTGTCCTGTCAGGGCGGCTTAGGGCAGGCGGCGCCGAGCTGGCCCTTGAGATCAGGAAGGCGGGAGAGTTTCAGATCGCAGGGTATATGCTGAATACAGAAGCTGTGCCGCTGGAGGGTTTTTTAAAAGGGATCGGGATCCCATCTGAGAACCTGCCGCAGATCGGCCTGGAGGAATTAAGGTTTTCCTGTGTACCGGAGGAGAATATATATTCTTTCTCGGCAGGAGTGGATTGGCAGGTATCACCGGACGATTTGTGGCAGTTTGAGGGCGTCTTGGCCGCGTTTTCCCTGGAGGCGGAGAAGAAGGGAGAAGTCTGGAAAACGGATGTGGAGATATCCGGGAAAGTACGGTTCCATTCCTATGCGTTCCAGATCAAGATGCAGTTGGGGGAACAGACCAGACTTTGGCTTACACTGCTGGATGATCCGGCGGTATTTCGTCTGCAGGAATTTATCCGGAAACTGGGTTATGAGGAGTTTGTGCTTCCCGAAGGTCTTGATCTGGCCTTGCGGGAATTGACGCTGGCGTACGATTTCTCGGAGGACAAGCTGGAATTTTTGACGGTCCTGGAGCAGGGGGCACTTTATTTTCGCAGCGATCTTGAGGAAGAAACAGCGGGAAAACGCAGATATTTTCTGGCAGTCAAGATAGACGGAGAGATCGATCTGGCGGGACTTCCTGTGATCGGAAGGATTCTTGCGGGGGATGGGACAGCCAGCATAGGGGATTTTATGCTTACGGCTGCTTCAGAAGAGATAGAGGAACTTTCTCTGGGGGGAATGGAAGTACCAATGCCGGTTCAAAAAGGGCTTACTTTTCTTGTCAGCCTCCGGCTGCAGTCAGAGACCAGATTGCTGCGCATCGTTCTGGGCCAGACGAAGTCAGAGGTGCTAAAGAAAGATATCGGAGAAGCATCGGAAGGATTTGGACAGCTTCAGCTGGGATGTCAGATAGGGCCGGTGTATCTCCAGGGAATCGGGATCGCCTATAAAGACGGTGCTTTCCAAGTCAACCTTACAGCTTCTCTGCGCGGTTCTGGTCTGTTTTTTGAACTGGAAGGGCTCTTCGCGGAGTATCGCCTGTCAGATCATACCGTACACTTTGGCCTCCAGGGGATAGAACTGGAGTTTAAAACGGCTATGGTGGAGGCTGGCGGAGGATTTGTAAATGAGGGGAATGATGCGTTCGCGGGAACCCTTTTGATATCTGCCGCAGGACTTTCCCTGTCGGCCATCGGAGCCTGCCAGACAGGGCGGGACCCGTCTGTCTTTGCGTTCGCATCTCTTAGGGGGCTTCGTTTTGGACCTCCCTGCTTTCAGGTGACAGAGATCGCGGCCGGGATGGGATGTTCCCGGAGTATTTTGATCCCGCCTGTGGAAGAACTGGAAGAATTTCCTCTGATCCAAGTAGTCCAGGGAAAGGAAGAGCTGGAAGGACTTCTCTCCCAGGTGGACAGGCTGTTTCCGGCGCAAAAAAAGAGCAGCTGGATCGCGGCCGGGATCGGGGCGGATTGTTTCCGCATGGCGGATGCGGTTGTGATCGCGATACTCCAGCTTGGAACCAGTGATGTTTTTGATCTGCTGGGGCGCGCTCAGATCGAGATCCCTCACAGGGCCCCGGAACCGGCGGCAAGAGCGAGTCTTTTGATCAAGCTTACGGTGGATCCGGAGCAGGGGAATATTCCGATCGACGGGGTCCTGGGAAGCGATTCCTATGTGTTGTCCAGGAACTGTCATCTGAGCGGCGGATTTTCTTTCTATCTCTGGTATGGGGGAGAGCACAGAGGGGATTTTGTGATCTCATTAGGAGGATATCACGCGCGGTATCAGAGACCAGAGCACTACCCATCGCCGCAGCGGCTGAAGCTGTCCTGGCAGCTGTGCCCGGAGTTATATGTGGGGGGAAGCCTGTATTTTGCGCTGACGCCCTCCGCTGTGATGGCGGGAGGGGACTTCCAGATGGACTTTACCTGGAAATGTGTGAAAGCCTGGTTTCATGCCTATGTGGATATCCTGATGTGTTGGAAACCCTATGCCTATGATTTTTCTGTGGGGATCTCCCTGGGGGTCAATGTGAATCTGTCACTTTTTAAACTCCATTTTGAACTGGGATGCAGTCTCAGCATTTGGGGGCCGGATTTTTCCGGGAAGGCATGTATCCATTTGTGGATCATCAGTTTTACGATCTCGTTTGGCCATGGACAGAAGAAATCTCAGACGATCTCGATCGAGGAGTTTCGGGAATCCTTTCTTTCCTCTTCATCAGAAGAAAAACGGCTGGCAGAGACAGGGGAAGAAAAAGGGGAGTTTAAGGGGATAGACCTTACGTTTACAGATGGGCTGATCGGGGACCGGCAGGCGGAAGAGACGTCAGGGAAGACCGTGAATGCCCAGCGGCTCCAGATCCAGGTTGTCTCGAACGTGCCGTTGACCTCTCTGCGGTTTGATCAGCAGGAGGCGCTGAAGTCCGCAGAGGAGAATATCTGGTTGAGGCCATGTGGGGAAAAGGTTTCTCCGGGAATGTCTGTCACAGTGGAGCGCATTGATCAGACGCCGGTCCAAGGGTCGTGGCATCAGGAATTGATCTGGGAAAGGGTACCGTCTGCATTGTGGGCGCCTTCGGAATGGCAGGAAGAGACGATGGAATGTTGTACGGGCCTCAAGATTCGTGTGGAACAGCCGGGAGGGTACCGGGGCCTGTGTTTTACAGCGGCATGCAGGGAAGAGGAGGAGGAATGCCTCCTTCCGGCGCCGGAAGAACGGCCCTTTGTGGAATATGACCAGACACAGGCGTATGAGCTTTTGGGCGGGATCACAGATCCCAAACAGACAGAAAAAAGAGCGACGCTTTTTGAACATTTTGGCGGTGACAGTATAGATCTTTCCGGCTTTGGAGAGCCTCGGGAGATTTTCCGGATAGCTCCGGTACTGGCGCGGATAGGAGGAAAGAGAGATGGATAGCAAAAAAGAGATAAAATTAGAAGAATCCTGCCTTCCGGCGCTGGAAAGCGGGGAATATCAGATCAGCGCTTATGTAGATGGCGGGAAATTGGGGCGCTCACAGGTCGAGAGAGAAGTTTTTCGAGTGGAGGGGCCGCGGTTTGCGCTGGATCAGGGGGATGTGATATCTGTGTATCCGGGAGAGGGTACGACGGGCAGATACGGGAACCTGCTTCCTCATATTGTTCTGGGCAGGAAGACGCTGCCCTGGGAGAGGAGTATAGCGCATGAGCAGAAGAGGCGTATCTGCCGTCAGACAGGACCGCTTCCATCCAAGGAACCTCCGTGGATGTTTCTTCTCCTGCTGTGGGAGCAGGAGATCGTGGACGTCCGTCAGGGAAAGGTCACGGACCTGGAGCATCCGCCGGAAGGATGTTTCTTTCCGGAATTGCTGATCGAGGATGAAGAAAGAGAACAGGAATGCGGATACATCGATCTGCCAAGGGAGATCTTTGAAGAAGTTCTTCCCACGGAAGAAGAGCTGGCGCTTCTTTCACACGCCAGAAGGATCCGGACGGCTGAGGGAGGAGAAACGTGGGTATCGATCCTGACAGGAAACCGTCTCCCATCAGTAGGGAAAGAGGGTGGACGCAGCCGGGCCTATCTGATCTCATTGGAGGGATTCCGGGGATGGGAGAGCATGCTGGGAGAGAAACGGGATATCCGGCTGGTGGTGCTGCACAGCTGGGAATTTTACGCTGTGGAGGAGCCCCAAGGGTTTCTTGAGATCTGCCATGGACTTCAGAAAGGCCGCTTGGAGGCCTCTGGAAGTGAAGGAGGAGAGTTATCGCGGATCAAGGGGAATGGCTATATGCCGCTTCCCCATCAACTGCGGCAGGGAAGCCGGACCGTTTCCTTTTATCGGGGTCCTCTGACACCGGAAGCAGAACCTCTGGAAGAAGTAAGGGAGGAGAACTGGTGCGCCGATGGATGGTACCGCTACGATCCGGAGATGGGAGTTTTCGATGTCTCCTACGCGGCGGCGTGGCAGCTGGGAAGGATCCTGGCGCTGCAGGATCCATCTGCCGCGGCCGGGATCCAGAAGGCACGCAGGGCATTCCGCATCCGGAACCAGAGAGAACAGGAGAAAAAGGCGCTTAAGAAACACCAGGTATCTCCCGGACAGGGCGAAACTGCCGGGAAATGGCTGATCAGACAGCTTTGTGAGAATAAGGAGAAACTGCTATGAGATCATGGTATGAGCAATCGATAGAAGAAGCGGGAAAGGGGAAGGGAGAAAGTGGGCCATTTGAGGAAAGTAACGATTTTTTCTCCGGTTTGTACTGGCTGGAACAGGTGCCTAAGGACTATCTGATCTGTGACGAGGCCCTGCTTCCCCCGGAATCGCTGCGTTTCTTTTATGTGGATGAGAACTGGGTCACAGCGCTGATCGCAGGTGCCTTAAGCGCAGGGCGGAACTGTCGGATGGACTTCCATCAGGAGCGGGCCTGGCAGAAAGAAATATGGGAGAGCCTCTGTCCGGCAAGGGGAAAGAAGAAGGAGCAGGAAAAAAGGACAGGATTTCTGCTGCGTTCGAGCCTGCTCAAGTGCTGGCCGCAGACGGAATTCCACTGCTATCCGGATGAAACGGGGACAGGGCGAGAACTGCAGATCCTGCGGAGCGCGCAGCTTGGAGAGGATACGCGTCTGTTCCTGACAGACGGGGTGATCCGCCGGGTAGAGTTTGTCGAACCCACAGATGGTCTGAGTTTTGGGTTTACAGTCGATGAAAAAGGGAATCTGAAACTGCCGTTCTATCCCCTGCCGCCGGTGGAGATGATCACGGAAGGGGCCGTGTTTGAGAGAAGGCCGGGAGACGGCCCATTTCTCTCGGTTCCTTTCCGGACGGGAGGAGCCAAAGGAGTTGTAGATATACAAGGTCTCGCCAGGGAATTGGCCCAGGCTCTGGGGACAGGCGGGGAAGCACGGGATATTTCCGCTCTGGAAATGGCGGCGGAATTATTGATGACACCGTTAAAATATACACTGCGGGGAGGAATGCTATGAGAACGGATCCGCTGCTGGTGCCGATAGAACTGCGCGTACTGCTGCTGGGCGGCCGTGAACAGGAGAGACCGCTGGCTGATGTGGCGCCGCATTATGAGAGGATGGATCAGGACAGTTTGTTTGGGGACGATATCACAAACGATGGCCTGGTGATGGAATCGGGGCTTCCGGGGGCTCATCTTCACTGGCTGATGCCGGATGCGCTGCTGTGGGGAGAGCAGAATGAGGCGGGGGATCTGGAGTTCCCACAACTTCCCAATCGCTGGATCGTTCTGCGCCTGTGGCCGGAGGGAGACCGGATCCGGCGTAAGGCCTGGATGGTCCAGAGCGACCGGATATCCTTTGGAGAGGAAGGACGTACCACGGCAGAAGGGATGAGGAAGACATCAATCCCGTGTCTGGCTTATAATGAGGAGAAAGGAATATGGGAACCGGCTGGAGAGGGCGGAAGCTATCATGCGTATCTGGGCGGCGCGGAAATATACGGAGAGGAGCAGGAGCCGCAGCGGACCCTGGAACAGCTGACCGCCGTCGGAATGGGGGACCATCTGTTTTCCGCGCTGTACCCTCTGTGCAGAACAGTATTTGGCTTCTATGATCCGTTGGAGGAAGCCGGGGAGGGAGTCTATACGTATCAAGTCTGCGGGTTTTACCAGGATCCGGGGAAGGATCCCCTGACAGATCCGGAGCGCGCGGCAGAGACCATGCGGGAATATGGCTGGTCCTGGAGTGAGGAAGGGATTCCCGACAGTACCTTGTGCCATGGCGCTGTCTATGGAGTCAGATGGAAAGGGAAAGGAGAGCGGTACATAGAGACAGGAGCCGTGGAGGCGGAAGTGACTGTGGCGAATACATCCGCGGAGGCGCTGGCAGCCTGTTTTCAAAAGAAACTGCCGCAGGCAGAAGGACTGGAGCGGCTGCTGAACGCGCTGCAGAGCGGGCTGCTGGATGAGTTCGACGATCAGGACCAGACAGATGGTCTGATCGGCCTTGAGGATCAACTGCACGAAAGACAGTTTGATCTTCTGCGGGCCGGAGAGGATTATGGGATCCGGCCGGCGGATATATCCGGCCAGAATGCCGCGCCGGGACTTTCCAAGCAGGCCTATGAGGAGGTGCGGCAGATCCGGGAGACGGTCAGGCAGCGGGAGCGGGTCAAGGCAGAAAGACAGAGCCGGGGGGAAGTGGTCTATCTGTACTGGCACAAATATATGAAACAGAAGACATCTCCCTTTGACAGTGAGGGGGCTGAGAAATACAGAGAAAAGCTGGAGGAACAGCTCTGCCTGTGGGAACAGAGCAAAGAGGAGGAAGAAGGGCTGAGCCGAAAGCTGGGGAAACTGGAACAAGAAACAGCGCCGGTCCTTGAGGAAGAAGGGGCAAAGCTTGAGAGGGTCCCTCAGTCGGTCTTCTATCAGCCAAGTCCTCCGGTTGTCCTGATCGCGGATACAGGGGCTGTACGGACTTACCGCCATGGATTCCAGAGCGGGGAAGACGGGACCTTAGCCTGTCGGAGATGCCCGATAGACAGTCTCTGGATCCAGCTGGAGAAACCAGTGGATGTGAGTGGTCAGGATCTGGAACAGCGATCGGAGCCGCTGGAGAAGCCGCTGCCCAAGCTGATAGAGCGTTTGTGCCGTGAGACTATCCTTCTGAGTGGAGATTTTACCTCTTTTCTGGCAGGGATCGCGGCGGCAAAGGCAGGGCTTTCCGGGACGGAGGAACTGGAAGAAGTTGTTGGACAGATTCGGAGGGCACAGATGCAATGCCAGGACGGTCCTGACGATCTGGCGTTCCAGGCGTGGAAAATGCCCTGGAATCCTCTGGTCCTGGACTGGCAGGCAGGTCTGAGGCCGGCCAGGGCGAACCCGGATCGGGAAGATACGTCTGCCTATTTTCAGCTTGGAGATATTGATCTGGAACCTACGGCAGAATTCCGGGGAAAGGAGATCCGGCTTGGAGGACGGACATTGCTCACCCCCCACGCTCCTTTTGTAATGGGAGAAGCTTTGAAAAAACTGGCTGAAGGTCTCGAGGAAGGCTCCGGAGAATATCAGGAAGTCTGTCAATTTATCCGGGAATTGAAGGACAGACAGATTCTCTCTCAGAAATTAACAGGATTGGATGAAACGCTGCTGGGACTAAAGCGGACCGCGTTTCTTCCGGTCCTCTCCGGGGCAGATGAAGAAGATGAATCTCTGGCAGTCCGCGTGAATCAGGCGGTGGAGGACGTCTATCCGGTGTCCGGACAAGGGCTTGACAGGAGCCACTATCTTCCGCTGAGGGGAGGGGCGTTCCGGCTGACCAGCTTAGGATTGATCGATGAATTTGGCCAGTACAGGCAGATGGTCCTTCCACAGACTGTGATCATGGGAGAAAGTATGCGGTGGAAGGATCCACAGACCGCGCTGATGCCGCCCCGCTTTCCCGGCGGAGCCAGAGTGAACTTTGACTGGATCTGTGAAGGGCAGGGCTTTCGCGGGGCGTTGGATGAAAACTCATCGCCGGTCAGCGGATTCGTGCGTGGGAATCTTCTGGAGCGGGAACTGCAGATCTATGACCCGGAGGGGGAGTTCCTCGGGTGGGTGCAGGATTCAGACACGGGCGTCCGGTGGAAGCGTTTTCCTGGAACATCCGGAAGAAAGAGGGAGCTGCCGGATACACTGCTGGGGAGATTTGTGAAGGCCGTCTTGTCGTGGGATCGGGATAGATTTGAAGAACTGCTGGAGTGGATCGACTTGTTTTTCTCAAAGAAGCCGGTCCTCGGGGAGACGCCTGGGTCAGTCCGGCTGGCCGGAGGCTGCTTTGCGCTGGCGGCCGCGGAATATTCCGTGGAAGGCCAGGGACTGCCCCGATATTTCTGGGGCGGGGAAGAGATTGCGGGAAATGGTTATGAAAACGCGGAATTTTCTCTGCGGCTGGGGGATACGCGCAGGGATAAAGATGGATTGATCGGTTTTTTCCCGATCGGGGAGAAGGGGGAACTGGGCTCCTTTTCTTTCAGCGGGGAGAAGGTGCCGGTGACCTTAAGGGAGTCCGGGAAAAAAGTCCTGCTGCTGTTGGAGCCCTGCCGCAGGGTCACCCTTCTTATGGGACTGCTTCCCGCCTGTCAATTTGCGCTGGCCCCGGAATTCTATCGAAAGCAGATGGAAAAGCTGAGGCTGTGCCTGGACATGTGGCCGGTTCTGGAGAGAGAAGGAGATACAGTCTCAGGGCAGCTGGTGATCCAGGAGAAGTATATCCTGATAGAAGAGAAAGAAGGAGGAGAGGCATTTGGCAGAGGAAATGCAGATGAAGCTTTCTAAAGACTGCTTTACCGTGAACCGGACAGTCGGATTTGAGTTATTCTTTTTTTCGGGTGTGGCAAAATGCGTTTATCTTTATTTTGAATATGGAGAAGAGGAAGGAGACCTGACAACGCCGGATGATGGGGCCAGGATCCAGGCGGAGGTCAATTCCGCATACTGGGAGATCGAGAGCCAGTCAGATGTGAAGATCGGGAGATACTGGAAGCTGATGCCTGTTCAGGATTTCCAGCTTCCACCAGAGGATGATCCAAGCCTGGATGAGGTGGCGGTACATTTTTTGGATGTGAAGTGCAATGGGATGCCAGGGATCACTCCTATGCATATCCGGGATGAACAGAAGAACGAAAAGCTGCTGGAGATCACCAAATACCCGGAGCCTAAGATCGAACATCCAAAGGTGGTGAGCCCGGGTCCTTATATCATTGGAAAGCCCTATCAGATCGGCTGGAGTCTGTATGAGGCATCAGAATTCCGACTATACTGCGATGGGGAAGACGTGACAGAAAAGGTAGAGCAGCAGGGGGATGTCTGTAATCTTACGGTCCCGGCCCGCTGGGAGCCCTATCAGATCGCCGCGGAAAATGCCATTGGAGATCGGGGAGAAGCGAAAATCGCGTTTGAGCTGGAATTTATTAAGTCAGTGAGCATAACGGAGATCCAGCAAGATCATGTCGCCTTTGCCTGGGACCTGGAAGCGGAAAATATCAGTTGGTGCAGACTGGTGGGGCTGGAAGAGCAGGCGATAGACATTGTGACGACCAGCAAGGGAGCAGTCTATGAGGGGCAGGATATCACAGGGACCCGCCGGTTTGAATTCCAGGCGGGAGCCAGAGATTCTCTCCATGTTGATAAGTTGGTCCTGGAATATCACTGCCCAGAGATCCTGGAGTTTGAGGTCCTGGGAAGCAACAGCGGCCTGTCAGGACAGGCGGAAGGAGGAAGGATCACGTCCGAAGAGGGCGAATATGGATTTATATCTGTGGATTTTCTAAAGAAAATGAGGCAGGATCCGAAAGTATTCTGCGGTCAGTCGATTTCCTGCAAAGGGGGAGGCCCCACCATATACGATCACCATTACCGCTGGCAGACAGAATATGTGGAAAGCTGCCGCCTCCAGATGGACTCCGGTGAGAGATACGAGAACCTGCCGGCAAATGCGGATGATTGGACAGCCTCTACCACCTCCAGAAAGGATCAGGCTCTTCTGACCGCGATCGGGAGCGGCGGATACCGGGTAGAACAAAGGACAGGAAAGCAGACAGGCCGGCGGCTGGAATGGTGCTCCTTTGAGATCACGAAAATGTGTAATCTGGATTGTGAGATCTGTCTGTGCGGAGGTGGTCAGGAAACGGAGGACGAACTGACGACAGAGGAAGCCCTTAAGTTGTGCGGCCAGCTCCGGGAGATGGGTGTGAAGCGAGTGGTCCTGACCGGCGGAGAGCCGCTCATGCGGGAAGACTGGGACAAGATCGCGAAGGAACTGACCGGAGGGGGCATAGAAGTCCAGCTGGTCACCAATGGCTTTTTTATTGACAGGGAGATGGCGGAACGCATCGAGAGGAGCGGCATCAACCGGGTGACCGTCAGCATCGATGGAACAGAAGCGGTCCATGATCGGATCCGGGCCAGAGGAAGCTTTGCCAGATGCCGGATGGCGGCGGAGGCTTTGCGGGAGACTTCGTTACAGGTGTTTGCCGCCACAACGGTAACGGAGGACAATTTTGAGGACCTTGCGGGTCTAAGGGCAGAATTAGAGCGTATGCGGATCCAAAACTGGGTGTTGCATTTGGGGCTTCCCTACGGGAATTTTGTCGAGCGGAAGGTAAAAGTGCTGGGGCCGGACAAGATGATGGATCTGATCGACTTTTGCTATGATACGGCCCAGAGAGGAAGCATGGCCATCTATCCGGGAGATTCCATCGGCTGTTATACCATGAAAGAGATCCTGGTCAGACGCCAGGCGCTGGGGACAGACAGCCTGCCTGTATTCCAGGGATGTCCGGCCGGGATTTCCACTCTTGGGATCGGGAGCAATGGAGATATCCTGACGATCTCTATGTGCGTAGATGGATTTATCGCGGGAAATATCCGCCACAGACCATTGCGGGAAATCTGGGAGGATGACGAGAATCCGGCCTGGAGGTGGAGGAGAAAACTGCGCCGGGAAGACCTGCAGGGAGTCTGCCGGGAATGTGAGTATGGGGAACTGTGCCTGGGCGGCTGCCCTGCGGTGCGTTATTCTATGACCGGAGAGATCACCGGAGAGAATCAACTCTGCGCCTACAGAAATTTAGCGGTTGACAGATACAAGAAACGGTGATATATTTATCTCTAACAATAGCATCATACAAGGGGGATTTATACAATGAAACACACAACACTGATCATTATGGCCGCAGGCATCGGCTCCCGCTTCGGGACGGGGATCAAGCAGCTGGCGAAGATGTCAGACCGCGGGGAGATCATCATGGACTATTCGATCTATGATGCGAAAGAGGCGGGCTTTGACAAGGTCGTCTTCATCATCCGTAAGGCGATCGAAGAGGAATTCCGGGAAGTGATCGGCGACCGGATCGCCAGGCAGATCCCGGTGGAATATGTTTTTCAGGAGCTGGACAACCTGCCGGCGGGATATACGCTGCCGGAGGGACGGACCAAACCATGGGGGACCGCTCAGGCAGTGCTGTGCTGCAAAGATGTGGTGCGGGAACCTTTTGTCATCATCAACGCGGATGACTATTATGGGAAGGAAGCGTTCGCAAAACTCCATGATTTCCTGGTGTCAGAGACACCGGACAGCGAGAGACATAAGCTGGCGATGGCGGGATTTATCCTGAGAAATACCCTAAGCGACAATGGGACCGTGACCCGGGGCGTATGTATGGTGGATTCCCAAAATATGCTCACCAGGATCGTGGAGACCAGAGGGATAGGCATGGAGGACGGCAGGATCGTCTGCGATGACAAAGAGGTACAGACCTGGATCAGTCCGGATACCCATGTTTCTATGAATATGTGGGCCGGCTATCCCCAGTTTCTGGCGTCCCTTGAGTCGGGATTTGAAGCGTTTCTGCGGGACAGCGAGGACATCACGAAGCAGGAATATCTGATTCCTGTCGTGGTCGGCCAGATGCTGGAGCAGGGCCTGGCTTCTGTGAAAGTTCTGGAGACTGGGGACCGTTGGATCGGGGTCACCTACAAGGAGGATCTGGAGGAAGCCCGGAAAGGCTTCCGTGATATGGTAAGAGAAGGGAAATATCCGGCGGGAGTGTGGAAACAGGAGGAAGATACAGAATGTCACAATTGATCACAAGAATGAAAGCATATCGAGAGAAGTTGTCTATGAGCCAGAATGAGCTGGCGAACAGGGTTGGAGTGAGAAGGGAGACGATCGTCCGTCTGGAAAAAGGCAGATACAATCCTTCTCTGAGGCTGGCGATGGATATCTCAAAAGAACTGGGGACCACTGTGGAGGAAATGTTCCGGTTCGAGGAAGACCAATGCCAGTAGCGATGAAGAAGCGGCTTCTGACAGTCCTGGTCCTTCTCTGGATGGGACTCATCTTCTGGTTTTCAGCGCAGCCGTCAGACGAGTCGGAGGATATGAGTCTGGAGGCGGGGAAGCTGGCGGGACAGATCCTGGTCCCGGAGTATGAAGAATGGTCACAGGCCAGGCAGCTGGCTTTTGCTAAGAAAATCGACCTGCCGGTGCGGAAGCTGGCTCACGCAACGGAATATGCGGTCCTGGGCCTTTTTTTGGCAGCAATGTATCTGTCGTATGGTCTGGATGGAAGAAAATGGATCTTGATCAGTTTTCTGAGCGCCGCGGCATATGCCTGCACCGACGAGTTTCATCAACTTTTTGTCCCGGGGCGGGCCGGAAGAGCGACGGATGTGCTGATCGACAGTGCCGGGGCGCTGATCGGTGTC